>JAPLUI010000509.1 GCA_026397725.1 Verrucomicrobiota bacterium
CCAACAGCAGCTCGCTGGCCGTCGGCATCGGCACCAGCAGCGCGGGCTCGAAGAACGGCACCGCCACCCTTTCCCTGACCAGCAACGGGGCCGGCAGCAGCGGCCTCGGGCTCACGCCCCTGCCGAGCCAAACGGTGACCGTGACCGGCGGCGTCTATCGCCTCGCCCAGCCGTCGCTACCCGGCGGGACCACGCTCAACTTCGGCATCGTCCATGTGGGCGACGTGGCGCAGCAAACCGTCAAGGTCACCAACGCGGCGGCCGCCGACGGCTTTTCGGAGGCGCTCAACGGCTCGTTCTCCGGCAGCGCCGGGCAGGTCACGGGCAGCGGTTCCTTCACGGCGCTGGCCCCCGGCACCTCGAGCGTCGCGGCCAAGGTGACGCTCGATACCACCACCGCCGGTGCCAAGTCGGGCACGGCCACGCTGGCCCTGGTTTCCACCGGCGCCGGCAGCAGCGGGCTGGCCAACAGCCCCTTGACCGCCCAGGTGATGACCGCCACCGGGCAGGTCAACCACTATGCCGCCGCGCTCATCACCCAGGACAGTGGTGCTGCGACGCTCACCGGCGGCGGCAACGCCTACACGGTGTACTTCGGCCGCCTGACCCTTGGCGAGGCCCCGCCGGTGATCACGCTGCGCCTGACCAACAGCGCGGCGGCTCCGGCCGATACCCTGGCAGGTTCGTTCGCCACTGCGGCACCGGATTTCACGCTCTCGGGCTTTGGCAATTTCAGCAACGTCGCTGCCGGGCAAAGCCGGACGAACCTCACCGTCGCCCTCCAAACCGACAGCCTCGGCACCTTCAGCCAGACGATCACGCTCAACGGCCTCAGCCAGAACACCGGTGGCTACAGCGGCGCGCTCGGTCCGGTCATCATCACCCTCATCGGAGAGGTCGCTGCGGTGCCGGCCTTGAAGATTCAACTGGCCGGTGCGAACGCCGTAGTCTCCTGGCCGCTCGTCGAACGGAACTGGGTGTTGAAAAGGTGCAGCGACCTTGCCGTCTGGAGCGTCGTCACCGAACCGGTGATCGACACCGCCACCGAGCACACCGTCACCACCCCGCGCCGCGGGGAGCCCAAGCTGTTCTTCCGACTCGACAAATAGGCGCCCTCACCCCAGACCCTCCCCACCAGCGAATTCCTGGCAATGATAGAATGGAATCAAACCATGTTCCCAACCCCCCGACCCGATCCACACCCATGAAAAACAAACTAATGAAAAACCAGCACTTGCCCTCACGCAGCAATCAATTCCGGCGGTCCGGCACCACCGGATTCTTGCTGGCCATGGCCCTGGCCGCGCCACTCCACGCCCAAGTGACCGCCACTTGGCAGGTGGCGAGTGGCAATTGGAGCACTGCGCTCAATTGGGACATTCTGCAAGATCCCAACGGCCTCGGTTTCGCTGCGGTCTTCAACAATGGCGGGGCCTTGACCATGAATGTCTCGCGCACCGTTTACGGCTATTCGCAAACCGCCGGCTTGTTCAGCAATAGCGGCTATAGTCTGGTCGTCGGCGCGGGTGGCGGAAGTCTTGCAGGTGCCGGAATCATGAACCTTGCCGGCGGCTATCTCTACAATTCCGGAGCGGACCGCACGTTCACGATTCTCAACGGGACGCTGCGAGGCACCGGGCAAATCGGATACACCGCGCTCAATGTGTTCAACGCTCCCGCCGGGATCATCGACGCAAATACTCCGGGAACCTTGACGCTCAACGGTTCGGGGCTCTTTACGAACCAAGGGGTGTTCCGCGCCAGCCAAGGCGGGACCCTCACCATCAATGGACCCACGGAAGTGAACAACCAAGGCGGTACCATCCGGGCAGAGAACGGCTCACAGGTCAATATTTCGGGCACCTCGCTCTACGGCGGAACGCTTGACAATGCCAACTCAAGCGGCGCGATTCTTCTGGCCGGAGGCACCTTGCGCGAGGTCACCATCGCCGCAGGGTCAATGGTGACGGAAAGTGCCAGCGGAAAATTGAATGGCACTCTCACCAATCTGGGCACGCTGACGCAGCTCAGCACCCACAGTCTCTTGCTAGTCTCCGACACCACCCTGACCGGAGGCGGGACCGTTGCGCTGGACCATGGTAGCATCTACAACTCCGGGTTGCCCAACACGCTTACCAATACCAACAACACGCTCAGGGGTTCCGGCGTGATCGGCTACTCAGCGATGAGTTTGCTCAACGCCTCGGGCGGCACGGTACAAGCCGATGTGAGCGGTCAGACTCTGCTCTTGAACGGCACGGGAGTCTTCACCAACCACGGACTCATGCGGGCGATGAATGGCGGGACCCTGCTCCTTCAGGGGTCTCAAGAAGTGGAGAATCTTGCCGTGCTTCGCGCTGAAAACACCTCAACGGTGCGAATTGAGAATCGCCTCCACGGTGGCACGCTCGATAATACCGGTTCAAGCGGCGCGATCCAACTGGCCGGCGGCACCTTGCGTGCTGTCACCATCGCCGCAGGATCAACTGTGACGGAAAGTGCAAACGGAAAATTGGATGGCACCCTCACCAATCTGGGCACACTGACGCCGCTCAGCACCCACAGTATCTTGCTTGTCGCGGACACCACCCTGACCGGCGGCGGGACCGTGGCCCTGGGCTATGGGTATATCTACAATTCAGGCGCTGCCAATACCCTTACCAATACCGACAACACCTTGCGCGGATATGGCGAGATCGGTTGGTCGGCGATGAGTCTGATCAACGCCGCAGGTGGCACGGTGCAAGCCGACGTGAGCGGCCAGACCCTGTTCTTGAACGGCACGGGAGCCTTCATCAACCACGGACTCATGCGGGCGATGAATGGCGGGACCCTGCGGCTCACGGGATCGCAAGAAGTGGAGAATCATGCCGTGCTTCGCGCTGAAAATACCTCAACGGTGCGAATTGATAATCGTCTCCACAGTGGCACGCTCGATAATACCGGCTCAACCGGAACGATTCAACTGGCCGGTGGCACCTTGCGCGATGTCACCATCGCCACCGGGTCAACCGTGACTTCAAGTTTCGGCGGGAAATTGGATGGAAATCTCACCAATCTGGGCACGCTGACGCCGCTCAACACCCACACGATTTTGCTCGTTGCCGATACCGCTTTGACCGGCGGCGGGACCGTGGCCTTGGGCTATGGGTATATCTACAATTCAGGCGCTGCCAATACCCTTACCAATACCGACAACACCTTGCGAGGATATGGCGAGATCGGCTATTCCGCCATGAGTTTGCTCAACGCCGCGGGCGGTACGGTGCAAGCCGACGTGAGCGGCCAGACTCTGTTCTTGAACGGCACGGGAGCCTTCACCAACCACGGACTCATGCGGGCGATGAATGGCGGGACCCTGCGGCTCACGGGGACGCAGGAAGTGGAGAATCATTCCGTGCTTCGCGCTGAAAACGACTCAACGGTGCGAATTGAGAATCGCCTCCACAGTGGCACGCTCGATAATTCCGGTTCAACTGGAACGATTCAACTGGCCGGTGGCACCTTGCGCGATGTCACCATCGCCGCCGGGTCAACTGTGACTTCAATTTTCGGCGGAAAATTGGCTGGTTCTCTCACCAATCTGGGCACGCTCACGCCGCCCAGCACTCACACTATTTTTCTCGTTGCCGATACCGCGTTGACCGGCGGCGGGACCGTTGCCCTGGGCTATGGGTATATCTACAATTCAGGCGCTGCCAATACCCTCACCAATACCAACAACACCTTGCGGGGGTATGGCGAGATCGGCTACTCGGCGATGAGTTTGCTCAACGCCGCCGGCGGCACGGTGCAAGCCGACGTGAGCGGCCATACTTTGGCTCTGAATGGTGCGGGCACTATCACCAATCAGGGCCGCTTTCGCGCCGTGAATGGTGGAGTGCTCACTCAGCCGACGGCTGGGGCTTTCACCAATTTCTCGGCCGGGGTGCTCACGGGTGGCAGTTACGAAGTCGGGGCTGGCAGCGCCTTCCGTTTCAATGCCGCCAACATCGTGACCAATGCGGCGTCGATCATTCTTGACGGAGTTGGGTCAGCCATCACCAACACCTCGAACATCAATGCCTTGGCCAATTTCGCCACCAATCAAAGTGGCGCGAGTTTCACGCTCAAGAACAATCGGGACCTGGCACTGACTGCCGCATTCACGAACAACGGGGTGCTGAGTCTCGGTAAGGATTGCGAGTTCACGGTGTCAAACTCCTTCACCTCCGGTCCCGGGGCGGAACTGAGTACGACGATTGCCGCCGCCCCCGTCCCCGGAGTGGCTCAATTGACCGCCACCAACTCGCTCGTCGTGGCCGGCCTCCTGGTGGTGAATTTCGAGGTCTCCGGGTTCACTCCTGCGGCGGGCATGTCGTGGCAACTTGCCAAGGGTTCCACCCGTGCTGGCAATTTCTCCACGGTACACATTCGCAATCTGCCTTTCAACCTCGTCGGCTCCGTCACCTATGCGGCGGACTCGGTGGACCTCACTCTCACCCCCCGCAATGGGCTGACCCTCGCGGATTGGCAGGCGGCCTATGACTTCGCCTCACCTGCTGACGCCGAACTTGGGGCCGACCCGGACGGCGACGGCATGACCAACCTGTTCGAGTTTGCCAATGGCACCAACCCGCTGGTGGCCGACAGCAACAGCCCGCTGGCAGCGCATTTCGTGATGACGGACGTCTTGGCCAACCGCTACGGCGCGCTCCGCTACGGGGTGCCGGTGGGGAATCAACGCCGGATCGGAATCACCTACACGCCGCAGGGCAGCTCTGCTTTGAACAGTTGGAGCGGCTCGAGTCTGGTGCTTCACAGCATCGAGACCTCCGGTCCTCACGGAGTGGATGTCGTGACCATGCGAAATGTGGCGCCGGTCGCGACGACCCCGGCGCAGTTCTTCAGGCTGCAAGTCACCTACACGCCGCCGTCGTGATGGCCGGCAGCCGTGGACTGCCGGCCGTGGAGTGACGGCAGCTTGCTGCCGCTGTGATGCTCGCAGCTTGCTGCGGCATGGATCGGAACCGCCGTTGAAGAACGAAACCATCTTCATCCCCGCCAGCAAGCTGGCCCTGATTTACGATATATGATTTATGATTTGCCCGCGGTGGTGGAGCAGCTCCGGTTTCACCACGGCGGCGAGGGCTTCCAGGTCGCCGGCCATCGCGTTGCCGAGAAACTCCCGAAGCCGCGGCAGCCAGGCCAGCGGGTCCGCGACGAGTTCCGGGAAATCCACTTCCAGCAGCCCGATCCGCGGGCTCTGCCGCAAGGTGGCGAGCAGTTGCGCCACGTGCTTTTCCTGGGTGGCGATGAGGTGCGCTTTTTCGGACTTCGGCTGCTGGTCGTGGTGCTCCAACATTTTCCACTGCGACTCCACCACCTGCTCGACCGGCCGTTTCATGAAGACGATCTTATACCGATGCTTCGGCGGCAAATGGGGCAGCAGCGCGGAAATGATTTTGATCACCTTGCCCGCGGCCTGCTCGATCACTCGCGGGTTTTTCTTGAGCGATTTGATCTCTTCCCACTCCCAGTAGCCTTCCTGATTGTCCTCGTCGGCGGTGCGTTTGCCATCGTGCATCAGCTCCATGCCGCCGGCGCGGAGGAGTTGCATCATCAGGCTGGTGCCGGAGCGCGGCAGGCCGGAGACGAGCGTGAAATCCAGCGGCTGGATCGCCGCTTCTTCGGCGGCTTTGTTAGCAGCTTCTTCGCGGCGGCGCTGGCGTTCGGCGTGGCGGTTGGCCGCCCGCTCGTTAGCCGCTTGCCGCAGTCCTGCCACCCGCTGCTGGGTTTCGGCTTGGTTTTTCATCCGCAGGATGCGCGACTGGGTTTCGTAGGTCTCCGCCTCTTCCGTTAGGCCGAGGGCGCGGCAGGCTTGCGCCAGATAGCGGGCGGCCAGGCCGTGGTGCGGGTTGAGCCGCAAGTGGTTGCGCAACGCATGGGCCGCAGCCGGCCAGTTTGCCAATTGCATCAACGCGACCCCGAGCAGGAAATGCCCCTGCGGATTGCCGAATTGCAGGCCCACCGCTTCCAGCGCGGCGGCCGCGGCCTCGTCCGCCTGGTTCTGGCGCAGGAAAACCCGTGCCAGCGTGAGGTGGGCCTGGGCGCTGCCGGGGTCGAGTTCCAGCATCCGCTCCGCAGTGGCCTTGGCCTGGTCCCATTGCCGCAGCGCGAGATAGGCTTCCGCCAAACCATGAAGGAGTTGCGGGTGATCCGGGTCTTTGGCCCGCACCGCATTCAGATGCTCCAGCGCCGCGGCATGATTGCCCCGCGCCAGCTCGATCCCGCCCATCACCAACCGCGACGCCTCGCTGGGGCCGAAGCCTTCCAGGCAGACCTCCAGCGTTTCTTCCGCCTCATCGAGCAGGCCGAGTTGGAATTGGCATTTTGCCAACAACTGCGCGTAATCCGTCCGTTCGGGGAAGGCGTTGAAGCAATCTTCCAACAACGGCAGCGCCAGCTCGTATTTGCCGCCGTAAAGGCAGGCCCGCGCGAGGTTCCACTTGTTTTCGCGGTTCGTCTCATCCGCCGCCTCGGTGGGATCGGCGGCAACTTCGTCGATATAGCCCAGTGCTACGAATTGATCCAGCAGCGCCTTGCTTTCCGCCGCCGTGAGCGAACCGCGGGCTTGCCTGGGACCGTCGGCATTCTCCCAGGTGGGGATGGTTGCCACCGGCCGGGTTTCGGCAAAGCACTCGGTCAGCACCCGGCCTTCCATGTCCTCACCCACCGGCAGCCCGAAGTAATGCAGCACGGTCGACGCGATGTCCAACAAGCACGCGCCGTGGATCAGTTCGTCCGCTTTGAAACCCGGACCGTTGGCCATGATCACGCCTTGCGGGCGGTGCCATACGGTGATGCCGGCGGGCACGCGGGGGGTGAACTTTGGCCGCAGGTGATCGCTGTGAAACCCGTGGTCGGACACCAGCAGGATCGCCGTCCCCGGCCCGGCGAGGTGGATCAGCCGCTGCAACATCATGTCGTGGGCACGGTAGGCGCCGTTGACCACGTGTTGGTACATCTCGAAATCCGCCTGCGGAATGCCCTCCATCTTCGGCGGATGATAGGGCATGAAAAAATGGCAGATCTCATCAATGGCGCGGAAATAGACCGCCATGAAATCCCAGTCCGGATCGCTCTGCATCAGGTGACAGGCGGCGGCTTGCACCGAGTAGGCCTCGGCAAGTTTCTCGGCGAGACTCTGCAGGCGGCGGTCGCGTTGTTGATCGACCTGCGGGCCGTCCGGCACGAAGGCGCGGATCACCTCGCCGGTGATGTCGGCCGGGATGATCCGCCGGTCGTTGAGTTCGGCCGCCAACTCTGGAGGCCAATAGGTGCCGGGCATCGGCTCCGGCCATTCGGATGGGTCCATCTCGGCAGTCACGCCCTTGACATGACCATACATGTTAGAAACCAGCTTGCCGTTAAGCCCCTGTTCGCCCTGGGTGGCGAACCAGCTCACCACGTGGCTGCGGAGGCGCTTCTCTCCCAACATTTCCCACAGCGTCTTGCACTGGCGGGTCGCGGCGGACACCGGGACGATCCCCCCGCTCACCGGATCGACCTCGGTAAAGCCTTTCACCCCGTGGTGATAAGCCATCTTGCCCGTGGCGATGGACGTCCACAGCATCGGCGAAAGCTGCGGCTCGAGGGTCGCTAGATTGCCGCTGACGCCGCCCTCGACGAGCCGGGCCACGCCGGGGAGTTTCCCTTCGTCGAGCAGCGGGTGGATCAGTTTCCAATCGGCGGAATCCCAGCCGATGAGGAGGAGGCGTTGTTTCATTGGGGAAGCACCACGCCACCAGCTTACGGCGGCGGATCAGGAGTCCGCTGGCGAGCAGGCCCATCGTGCTCAACACGCTGGCAGGCTCGGGAATGGCGGAGACACCAGCCCCGGCGAGAATCGGAGCACCGCTGTCTTCGTATGCCCCGGAGCGGAACTCAAAGGTATCAGTTCCTGGATTCCAGGTCACTTCCAACCATCCGTACAACGGCGCCGTGGTGCTGTCCGCTCGAAAGCCGATGAAGCTGCCGGAACCCCACTCAGGCTGCCTGTCATCATAGTTCTTAAAATAGGTTGTTAGTTTGTAGGCGCTGTTCCAGTTCGCAGCGGGCCCGATCACGGCCCCCGGCCCGAAATTGAACAACCCGGATTCATCGACAATCATTGCCAGGTTCAGCAGCCCAACCCCACCGCCGCTCACGCCGGTACGAACGTCGTTGCGCTTCAAGCTCAGGTAGTTGCCAGGCAAGAGGAGCGAGGTCGACGCCCCCCCATTCACCAAATTGGCGTTGGGACCGGCAAATGACGAGATGTCAATATTCACGATGGCCGCGTCAGCGGTCCCGGCGAGGGTGCCGATCCCGACTGCGGCGGTGAGATAGGTGCCGAGACGATCAGGTGTTGTTTTTCTCTTTGTCTTCATGTCTTTTTGTTTTTTGTTTTTGCTGTCCGAATCCGCAACGAGCGGGTTCTGAAATCGGGGTGCCGCAGCGAGCAGCAGTCGCGGTCATGCTGGTTCTCCTTTCATTTCAGCCACCGTCTCTGCGGCGGTGGTCAAGGGCCGCGCGTAGTGCTCGAGCCGTCCGGCGGGTTGGTGCGGGAGGCGTTCCAGCAACCCGGCGAGGGCACCCGGCGGGTCGCGGTCGTCGAGGTGGAAGCTGAGGCTGGCGGGTTCTGGGAGGTGGTCGCGCCCTTGCAGGCAATGGTGGAGCAGGCGGGCGCACGCGTCCGGCGAGCCGGCCAGCGCGGCGAGAGTCAGGTGGCCGTGAGCGGCGTTGGCGAGGCAGGCGGCGACGACCTTGCCATCGGCGATGACCACCCCGGAGCAGCGCGGGTCGAAGAGGTTGGGCGATTCTGACCCGGCGGTGTGGAAGCGGTGGGCGAGATCGGAGGGCCGGAGCGAGGCACCGCAGAGGAGGGCGCGAAGGCCATCGAAGTGATCCCCATGCGGCGGGATCACCCCACTGTTCGCCGCAAGCGGCGGGACTTCGCTAAGCCCGTGACGCCAAGCTGCGGCATCCGCCTGATAATACGTCCGGGTCCCCGCGACGGTGAAACCCACGGCCTGCAACACGGCGGCGGCGGGATGACCGACGGGCAACCATTCCGCATTTGCGAGGGCGGTGGCTCCCGGTTCCTGGTCCGGCACGCTGGCGACGAGGGCCTCGAGAAAGGCGGACACCTGCTCCCCGAGGACCGGCAGCGCGGCCCATTGGATTTCCGCGATGAGCGTGCCGGCGGTTTCCGGGACGGCCTTCCAAAAGGCGGCGGCGATCAGACGCTCGACCGGCTGCGTGCGGACGGCGACGAAGCAGCGCAGCGGCCCCTCACCCGGCCGAACGGGTGCGGGCGAACACAGTGAGGCGGCCCGCCCGAGTTCGTCCGCCGCGGCTTGCCGGTAAAGGCAGATGCCACGGTTAGCGGTGGGAACACCCGGAGTCACCGCGCGAAACCGCGCCCCCATCGCCGTCCCGGACGGTGGCCGGGCGGGATCATGCTGCCAATGGGAGGGGAGCATCGAAGGATTCATGAAATCGGTCGCGAATCGACGAGATTAACCTCCCGCGCAGGCTTTGCAAGGAAAATTTCGGATTTTTCGCCTGTGCGGGTTGGAGGCTCGCCAGCCGTGGAGTGACGGCAGCCTGCTGCCGCAGTGATGCTCGCAGCTTGCTGCGGCATGGACGGAACCGCCGTTGAAGAACGAAACCACGTTCACTCCCGCCAGCAAGCTGGCCGGACTACAGCGGCAGCAGGCTGCCGACAGTCCAGGGGGGATGGCATGGACGGAACCGCCGTTGAAGAACGAAAGCACCTTCATCCCCGCCAGCAAGCTGGCCGGTCCTACAGCGGCAGCAAGCTGCACGCAGTCCACGGGAGGGGGGCTGGCATGGACGGAACCACCGTTGAAGAACGAAAGCACGTTCACCCCCGCCAGCAAGTGAACGAAACGCGCCTAGCCGTGCTGGTGGAAGATGCGGCAGCCAGCTATCCCATGCGCATTGACCCCACGTTCAGTGACGCGGACTGGCTCAGCACGGGCGGATTGCCTGGTGCCGACAGCTACGTCAACGCGATGGCGGTGGACGGTTCCGGCAACCTGTACATAGGTGGCTACTTTACCGTGGTGGGTGAAGCACTGGCGACAAATGTGGCGAAATGGGACGGCAGCGCGTGGTCGGCCTTGGGGGCGGGTGTTGGCTATACGGTTTATGCGTTGGCGGTGTCGGGCAACGACCTGTAGGTGGAAGGCGGTTTCACCACCGCAGGTAGCAGCAGCGCGAATCGTGTCGCCAAATGGAACGGCAGCACTTGGTCGGCATTGGGTTCTGGTTTGAACAATACGGTCTATGCGCTGGCGGTGGCGGGCAGCGACCTGTGTGTGGGGGGCGAGTTCAAAACGGCGGGCGGGAAGGTGTCCGCCTACTTGGCCAAGGCCATTATCGGCGTGGTGCCAACCTCGAAGAATTTGACAGCACGATGCGCCATGGATAGCATGGAGCCATGCAAAAGCTCCAAATTCTTTTCCCTGCTGGCTCGGTGCGCAAGCTCCGGGAAATCGCCAAGCGCGAAGACCGTCCGATGAGTGAAATCGTGCGGACCGCGACGGAAGCCTGGCTCAACAGCCAGCCGAGCGGGCCGACATGGAGCGGGCCGGTGCCGACCTTTGACCTTGGCCTCGAAGTCTCCGACCCGGAACTGCTCAAAGAATTGATCTACGTCCGTGAGGATGAAACCCGATGAACAGCATTGATACCAATCTTCTGGTTCATGCGTTGGACCGCTCCTCGCCACATCATGCCAAGGCTTTGCCGATCTACGAACGCTTCCTCACCGAACGACAATCGTGGCTCATCGCAGACCAAACGCTTTTCGAACTCTTCCGCGCCCTCAGAAACCCTGCCGTGTTCCGCCGTCCGCTTTCAGCAGATCAGGCCACGCATCTGATCGAGCAACTCCGCGATCATGGAGCTGCCGCGCATTGCGCGTATGAGGCCAAGCTGTGGCCGCGGGTCATGGATCTTTTGCGGCGCTTTCCCAATCGAAAAGGAATCCTTGTTTTCGACGCCACCGTTGCCATCACGCTGCATGCCCGTGGCGTGAAAACTTTTTATACCCGCAACCTGAATGACTTTCGGGATTTCGGATTGTTCGAGGTG
Organism: Verrucomicrobiota bacterium; assembly: GCA_026397725.1. Taxonomy (GTDB): domain Bacteria; phylum Verrucomicrobiota; class Verrucomicrobiia; order Verrucomicrobiales; family Akkermansiaceae; genus Luteolibacter. The sequence goes on from JAPLUI010000509.1 coordinate 11,146, forward strand.
ATCGATCCGACGGCGGACGGTTGATCGTTCGCGTTGCCCAGGCGGCGGGCCAGCACTCTGGATTCACCACCCTTCCATCAAGGAATTTCTTCAGTTCAGTTTCGCCTCGATCCGCGCCTTGCCGCTCACCTGCAGGACCATTCCATGGGGACAGGTGCCATTGCGCCCTGATGGCGCTTGCCTGATGCCGCGCCGACGCACCGCCCATGCGGGCGGGAAAGTGGGCGGCCCGAGGCCGGGCCGCCCTACCGCCGCAGCGGTAGGGCGTGGCGGCCGCGCCGCGCCCTAACTGCCCCTGCGGGTGAGATGCCATCGCGTGGCCATGCGCCGCGCCTTCGTCCCGCCCGGGCGGCCCGGCCAACCATGTCCCGCCGCCGGAGCCGGGCGGCGAGCGCGAGAGGAAAAAAAGAAATCGCGCCCGCCGGGGAAAATTTTCCGGGAAGAATTCCCTTGCCAACTGGCGAAGCAATCCCCTACCTCTCATCACGTCAGCCAGCCCTCCGGGCTTCTCAATCCATTTCACAGAAAACTGCGCCCCCTGTTTTTCATGAAACCAACCCGCAATCCGTTCGCCGCCATCTGCTGCAGAGCACGGGTCATTGATGCCACCGCAGCCGTTAGGAGCCGTCGGATGGGTGCCAAGGAACGTCGCTCCGCGATACGGCGAGGCCACCTGCTCACCCTCGCCGCCCTCACCCTGCTCTGGGCCCCGGGGGCGATGGCGGCCAGTATTTACTGGGATGGATCCGGCACCGGCTGGGATGCGGTTGGCTCATGGTCCACGGCCTCCGAGGCGACCACGCCCAACCCCGGCGCCGTGCCGGGCATCTCGGATCTCGCCATGTTTAACATTTCCACCGTAAACACGGCGCAAACCGTGAATCTGAATGCGGCGCAAAGCGCGCTGGGTTTATCGTTCACCAGCACCGGCACGGTTTTGTTAGAAGGCGGCAGCACCAACCAGACGCTCACTCTGGCTGGCAGCGGGATCACCAAGTCCGGCACGGGTGCGGTGACCATCGGCTCGGTCACCGCCGGGCAGCAGGTGGCGCTTGCGCTCAGCGCCAACCAGACCTGGGCCAATAACGACAACACTGCGGCGATCAACATCGTCAATGGCGTGGCTGCCAGCATCGCCACGTCCCGCACGCTCACCCTCGGTGGCACCAGCACTGCGTCCAACACCATCAGCGGCATCATCGCCAATAACGGCGGGGGAGTCATGAGTCTGGCCAAGTCGGGAGCGGGAACCTGGACCCTCTCCGGGGCCAACACCTACACTGGTGTGACTGCTATCAGCGGCGGCATCCTGAAATTGGGGAATGCGAGCGCACTGGGGACCACTGCGGGTGGCACGACGATCAGCGGGGGCGGATCCTTGGACCTCAACGGGCAGACCATCGGCACCGAGGCGATCACCTTCAGCGGCACCTCCTCGCTGGTCAACAACAGCGGGACGGCCGCCAGTCTGAGCGGCAAGATTGGCGGCCTGCAATCCACCACCACCATGGGCGGGACCGGGGACCTCACACTGAGCGGAGTGATTTCCAGCAGCAACAGCACCACCGCGTGGAGCAAAGTCGGGACCGGCATGCTGACCTTGAGAGGTGCCAACACATTCAAACGTGCGTTGACCATCAGCGCGGGCGTCGTGAATATCCAGAACGCCACCGCGCTGGGGAGCACCCGCGGAGGCACCTCGGTGACCTCGGGCGCGGCCTTGGAGATTCAAGGTGGCATCACGGTGGGCGCGGAGGCACTCACGCTCAATGGCACGGGCATCAGCACCGGTGGGGCGTTGCGCAACATCAGCGGGACCAATATCTACGGCGGCCTGGTCAAACTTGGCAGCGCCACCCGGATCAACTCGGACGCCGGCACCCTGACGTTGAGCAACACCCGCACCATCGCCGGAACCTACAACCTTGCGGTGGGCGGCGCGGGCAACACCACCATCAACAGCATCATCGGCATCGGCACCGGCACCCTGACCAAGGACGGCACCGGCACCCTGACGCTGAGCGGCCTCAACACCTACACCGGGGTAACCACCTTCACCGACGGCATTCTATCGGTCACCACCATCGGCAATGGCGCGGTGGCCGGCAATCTCGGCAAGGCGACCAACGCGGCGGCCAACCTCGTGTTCAATGGCGGCACGCTGCGCTACACCGGCGCCAACGCCACCACCGACCGCAACTTCACGATCAATTCCGGCAAGGTCGCCACCTTTGAGGTGATGGCCAACAATCTAACGCTTTCCGGCGCGAGCCCGGCGACCACCGGCGGCCTGGCCAAAACCGGCGCGGGCACGCTCACCCTGACAGCCAGCCAGCTTTACACCGGCACGACGACCGTCAGCGCGGGCAAGCTGGCGCTCAGCGGGGCGGGTGCCATCGCGGATTCTTCCGCCGTGAATGTTTCGGCATTGGCGGGCATCCTGGATCTTTCCGCCATCACTGCCAGCGGGGAAACCATCGGCTCGCTGGCCGGTGTCAGCGGCTCGTCCGTCGTGCTGGGCGCGAAAAAACTCACCACCGGCGGTGACGCCACGAACACCACCTTTGCCGGGGTGCTTTCCGGCACGGGAGGGTCCCTAACAAAAATCGGGGCCGGCACGATGATCCTCTCCGGCAGCAACACCTACACCGGCGGCACGACCATCACCACCGGCGCGCTGAGTGTGGCCGCTTCTTCCGCGCTGGGCCTTGAGTCTAACAATCTGGCAATCGGCACCGGCGCGACCCTCAAGGCCAGCGATTCCTTCATCACCTCGCGAGCCACCACGTTGGGAGGCGCGGGTGCCGGCGCGGGCGGCACCATCGAGGTGGCGGCCGGCAAGACCCTGGACTACACGTCCGGCTCGAGCATCAGCGGCAGCGGCAGTTTGATCAAGACGGGTGCTGGCACGTTGTTTCTTGAAGGCACCAATCCCTTCACCGGCGGACTCTACATCCAGGCCGGCACGCTCGCCGCCAACAGCCAGGAGGCCCTCGGCGCGGTGCCGGGCGCGGGCAGCAGCAGCTACGGCCTGCACCTTTATGATGGCGCGACCTTCCAGATCCAGGTGGGATCGTGGGCGACCTACCGGCAGTTGGAGTTGGTGGGCAACTTGGTCGGCTCGGGCGGCGTGGCCAAAGTCGATGTCACCAACAGCTTCACCCACCAGCGCAACGGTCTGGTCACCGGGGCCGGCAAACTGGATTTGGTCGGCACCGGAACGCTGATTCTCACGGCGGCCAACACCTACACGGGCGGCACGCTCATCGAGCACGGCGTGTTGCAGGTCAACAACGGCAGCGGCAGCAGCGCCACCGGAACCGGCGCGGTGACCGTGGCCAGTGGCGGCACGCTGAGCGGGTTGCCGACCGCACCCGGCTATCCGGGAATCACGGGATCCATTTCGGGCACGGTGACTGTTCAGAGCGGCGGTGCGTTGTTGACCCGCAGCGGCACCACCCTGACCCTGGGTGGTTTGTCCCTGGCCGGTGGGGCGCTTGAAACCTTCCAGCTCGGCTCGCTGACCTCCACCCCGCTGGTCAATGTCACCGGCAACAATTCATTCACGCTGCCCGGCTCCGGCGCCTCGACGCTCAACATCGTCAACACCGGCACCATGGGGCTCGGAACCTATCACCTGTTTGACTACACCGGAGCCGCTGTCGCTAATTTCTCGAATCTGGTATTGGCCAGCTCCCACAGCGGCTTGTTCAATCTGAGCCTGGTCAACAACACCGGCAGCACCTCGATCGACCTCGCCGTCTCCGCCATTTCGCAGCAGTGGAAAAAGGGCGGGTCTAACACCAACTGGGGCGATGCGGGCAACTGGTGGACCAGCGGGGTTCCGGATGGCGTGGGCGCGGCGGCGCCGTTCCTCAATAACAATGGCATAGCAGGCTTCGGCACCACCGAGGCGGTCACGCTCGACGGCAACAAAACCGTCGGCTCGATCATTTTCCAAAACACCGGCACGGCCTTCACGATCGGATCCTCCGGCCAGACCCTCACCCTGGACGAAACCGGATCGATGGCCACCATCAACGTGCTCAGCGCCCCGGCCACGGCGAATCACGCGATCAGCGTGCCGATGATCCTAACCGACAATTTGACGGTCGATATCGCGGCCGGCAACTATGGCCTCGACCTCAGCAGCACCCTCAGCGGCAGTGGCAAATCCCTCACCAAATCCGGTGCCGGCCCGCTGACCTTGAGCGGCACGACGGCCAACACCTACACCGGCTTGACCGAAGTCGCCGGCGGCACCCTCAATCTGAACAAGGCGGCCGGCGTCAATGCGATCGGTGCCGGCGGCTTGCAAATCGACCCTAACACCACCGCGGCGCTGCTGGCATCCAACCAGATTGCCGATGGAGCCACCGTGACGGTCAATGGCACCTTCGCCCTTGGCACCTATGCCGAAACGATCGCCGTCCTGGCAGGCGGCGGCGCGGTGACCACCGGCACCGGCAGCGTGCTGACCCTCAACAGCACCTCGAATTCGACCTTCCTCGGCATCATCAGCGGCACGGGCGGCCTCGCCAAAGCCGGCAGCGGCACCCTGACGCTCAATGGCACCAACACCTACACCGGCGGCACGGCGGTCAATGCCGGCACCCTGCAGGTCGGCGCGGATCACAATTTGGGCGGTGCCGGTTCCAATCTCACGTTTGGCGGCGGCACGCTCTCGTTCTCTAGCAGCTTCACCAGCGCCCGGAATCTCACCCTCAACAGCGGCGGCGGCACCCTCGACAACAATGGCAGCGAAGTCACCTTGACCGGCGTGATCAGCGGCAGCGGCACCCTGACCAAAACCGGCACCGGCACTGTGCTGCTCACCTCTGCTAACAGTTACACCGGCGCCACCACCATCAGCAACGGGGTCCTGCAGATCGGCAACGGCACCGCGCTGGGAAACTCCGGCGCGGGCACCACGATCAACACGGGTGGTGAACTCGAACTCACTGGCGACGGCATGGTGCTGAACGAGGCCCTCACCCTCAATGGCGGCGCACTCTGCAACGGGGGCGGAACCAACACTTTCAGCGGTTCTCTAACATTAACTGCGAATTCCGTGCTCGACGCCGATTCCGCCAAACTCACCATCACCAGCGCGATTGGCGGCGCATTCGGGCTGACCAAGGATGGTCCCGGCACGGTCGAGTTCAAGGGGACTAACACCTACACCGGTGAGACCCAGGTGGTGGCTGGCACGCTGAGTTTGTTCAATGGTTCGGCGATTGTGGACACCGGCGCGGTGATCCTGCACAACGTGACGGGCGCGACTTTGGAACTCAACTCCAGTGAAACCATCGGCTCGCTCGCCGGCGGCGGCACCACCGGCGGCTATGTGAACCTGGGCTCCAGCACCCTGACCACCGGCGATGCCAGTAACACCAGCTTCGACGGCAGCATCAGCGGCACCGGCGGATTCCTGGTCAAGACCGGGGCCGGCACGCTGACCCTCTCCGGCAGCAACTCCTACACCGGTGGCACCACCATCACCACCGGCGCGTTGAGCGTGGCGGCCTCCTCCGCCCTGGGCCTTGAATCTAACAATCTAGCGATCGGCAGCGGCGGGACCCTGAAGGTGAGCGATTCCTTCAGCACCTCGCGAGCCACCACGCTGGGAGGTTCGGGTGGCGCAACCTCTGGCGGCACCTTCGAGGTGGCGACCGGCAAGATCCTGACCTACACGTCCGGTTCGGTCATCGGCGGCAGCGGCAGCTTGATCAAGACGGGCACGGGTTCGCTGTCCATTGCCGGGACAGACAGCTATACCGGCGGCACCTATATCCAGGCGGGCACGCTCGTGGTCAACAGCGGTTATGCCCTCGGCCCACTCCCGACCCTGGGCAGCAGCAACTATGCCGTCCACCTCTATGACGGGGCGACCATCCAGCTTGCGGCCAATTCCTGGTCCACCAACCGGCAACTCGAGTTGGCGAGCGGCACGGGAAATGTGGATGTCACCAGTGGCATCACCATCGTGCGCAATGGTGCGATTTATGGCAGTGGTGCGATGAACTCGATCGGCGCGGGCACCTTGATCATCAACAATAGCAGCCCCAATGCGAACACCTATACCGGCGGGACGATCATCGCCAACGGCGTGTTGCAGGTGAACAACACCGGCGGCAGCGCTACCGGCACCGGCACGGTGACCGTCATGAGCGGCGGCACCCTGAGCGGCTTGACGGCTCAAGGCGCGACCACTGGTGTGACGGGATCCATTTCCGGGACCGTCGAAATCCAGAGCGGCGGCAAGTTGTTGACGCTCAGCGGCGGCACCCTGACGCTGGGCGGCCTGGCGCTGGATGCGGGATCCCTCAGCACCTTCCAGTTAGGCACCCTGACCTCCACCCCTCTGGTCAATGTCACCGGAAGCAACTTGTTTTCTCTGCCCGGCTCCGGCTCTTCGACCATCAATATCGTGAACACCGGCTTGATGGGAATCGGCACCTATCGTCTGTTTGATTACAGTGCCGTCACCGCCTTCACCGATCTATCGACCCTGGCCTTGGCCAATCTTCAAAGCGGCTTGTTCAATCTCAGCCTGGTCAACAACACCGACGCCACCTCGATCGATCTGCGGGTCGATGCGATCACCCAACAGTGGAAAAAAGGTGGCTCTAACACCAACTGGGGCGATGCGGCCAACTGGTGGACAAGCGTAATCCCGAATGCCGCTGGCGCGGCGGCCGCGTTCATCAATAACAATGGCGCAGGTTTCGCAGCCACCGAAACAGTCACCCTTGATGCCAGCAAGACCGTCGGCACCATCGCGTTTCAAAATGCCGGTACCGTCTTCACAATCTCCGGGCAGACCTTGATCCTGAACAATGACGGCGTGGATGCCAGCATCCAGGTCGTCACCTCCCCGAGCGCGGCCAATCATCTGATCAGCACGCCGATCAGCCTGTTCGACAACGTGACGGTGGATATTGCCGCCGGAACCTACGGCTTGATCCTCAGCGGCGATATCAGCGGCGACCAATCCCTGACCAAGACGGGCGCGGGCCCGCTGACCTTGAGCGGAACCGCCGCCAACACCTACACCGGCCTGACCGAAGTCGCCGCCGGAACGCTCAAGCTCAACAAAACAGTCGGCATCGATGCGATCAGCTCCGGCGGCCTGCAAATCAACTCCGGCGCGACGGTGACGTGGCTGGCCTCCAACCAAATTGCGGATGACGCGAGCGTGACGGTCCATGGCACCCTCGCCCTGGGCGGCTATTCCGAAACGATCGCCGGCTTGGGCGGCGGCGGCGCGGTGACCACCAGCACCGGCGGCGTGCTGACCCTCAACGGCGACACGGACTCGACCTTCCTCGGCACCATCAGCGGCGCGGGCGGCCTCGCCAAGGCCGGTGCCGGCACCCTGACGCTCAACGGAACCAACACCTACACGGGCGGCACGGCGATCAATGGCGGCACCTTGCAGGTCGGTGCGAATGACAATTTGGGCGGCACCGCCTCCAACATCACGTTTGACGGCGGCACGCTCCTCTTCTCTGGCAGCTTCACCAGTGCGAGAAATCTAACTCTCAACAGCGGCGGCGGCACCCTCGACAGTAGCGGCAGCGGCGTCACCCTGACCGGCGTGATCAGCGGCGCCGGCTCCCTCACCAAGGAAGGCACCGGCACCGTGGCGCTCAACACCGCCAACAGCGGCTTCACCGGCGCGACGATCATCAACAATGGCATCCTGCAACTCGGCAACGCCGCCGCGCTGGGAACCACCGGCGCGGGCACCACCATCAACGCGGGCGGGGAACTCGAAATCAACGGCAACGGTCTCACGCTGACCGAAGCGCTCACGCTCAATGGCGGCTCCTTGTGCAACTTGAGCGGCTCCAACACCTACAGCGGCACCGCGACGCTCACAGACAATTCCGAACTCGATGCCGATGGCGGCACGCTGAGCATCACCAGCGCGATTGGCGAGAGTGGCGGCGCCTTCGGGTTGATCAAGAGCGGCCCCGGCACGGTCGAGTTAAGGGCCACCAACACCTACACCGGAACCACGCTCGTGGAGACCGGCACCTTGAGTCTCTTCGGCGGCGCGGCGCTATCTAACAGCAGCGCGGTGGTCCTGTCCGACGCGGCGGGTGCGACCTTGACACTCAACGCCAGTGAAACCATCGGCTCGCTCGCAGGCGGCGGCGCCGCCGGCGGCAATGTGGTGCTCGGCTCCACCACCCTCACCACCGGCGACGCCAGTGACACCAGCTTCGGCGGCAGGATCAGCGGGAGCGGATTCCTGGTCAAGACCGGCTCCGGCACGATGACCCTCTCCGGCAGCAACATCTACACCGGTGGCACGACTATCAGTGCCGGCACCCTGAGCGTGGCGGCCTCCTCCGCGTTGGGCCTTGAGTCTAACACTCTAACCATCAGCACCGGCGCGACCCTCAAGGCCAGCGATTCCTTCTCCACCTCGCGTGCCACCTCGCTAGGGGGAGCGGGCTCCGGCGTGGGCGGCACCATCGAGGTGGCAACCGGCAAGACTTTGGACTACACGTCCAGCTCGGCCATCACCGGCAGCGGCAGCTTGATCAAGACGGGCGCCGGCACGTTGTTTCTTGAAGGCACCAATCCCTTCACCGGCGGACTTTACATCCAGGCTGGCACGCTCGCTGCCAATAGCCAGGCAGCTCTCGGCGCAGTGCCGACATCCGGCAGCCCTCTTTACGGCCTGCACCTGTATGATGGTGCGACCTTCCAGACCCAGGTGGGTTCGTGGTCAACCTATCGGCAGTTGGAGTTGGTGGGCAACTTGGTGGGCACGGGCGGCGTGGCCAAAGTCGATGTCACCGGCAGCAACACCCACCAGCGCGACGGCGTGATCTCCGGGGCCGGCAAACTGGATTTGGTGGGCACCGGCACGCTGATCCTGACGGCAGCCAACACCTATAGCGGCGGCACGCTCATTGAAAACGGCGTGTTGCAGGTGGCCAACAGCAGCGGCAGCAGTGCCACCGGCACCGGCGCGGTAACCGTGGCCAACGGCGGCACTCTGCTAGGCAGCACCACTGCCAGCAAGGGCTTCATCACGGGCACGGTGGGCATCCAGGGCGGTGGCACCTTGTCGGCGTTCAGCGGCGAAACCCTGACGCTGGGCGGCCTGACCCTGGGCGCCGGATCGCTCGGCACCTTCCAACTCGGCGCACTCACTGCCACGAGCATGATTCAGATCACCGGCTCCAATGCATTCCTTCTGCCAAGCTCCAGCACCTCGACCCTCAGCATCGTGAACACCGGCCTGATGGGAGTGGGGACTTACAGTCTGTTTGACTACTCCGGCACCGCGTTCACCGATATTTCGACCCTGGCCTTGGCGGACGCCAATAGCGGCTTGTTCAATCTCAGTCTGGTCAACAACACGAGCAACACCTCCATCGATCTGAATGTCACCGCCATTGCCCAACAGTGGAAAAAAGGTGTCTCTAACTCCAACTGGAGCGATGCAGCCAACTGGTGGACCGGCGCCGTGCCGGATAGCATCGGCGTGGAGGCCTTGTTCCTCAACAACAATGGCAATGCAGGCTTTGGAAGCACCGAGACGGTCACGCTGGATGGCAGCAAGACGGTCGGCGAAATCGTGTTTCAAAACACCACCACGGCCTTCACGATCAGCGCCCCGTCCACACAGACCTTGACCCTCAACGAAAGCGGCGGCGGGGCGACGATCAGCGTGCTCGGGACCCCGGCCACCGCGAATCACGTCATCAGCGTGCCGCTCGTTCTGGCTGACAATCTAACGGTGGATATCACCTCCGGCAGCTACGGCCTGGACCTCAGCGGTGCCATCAGTGGCGGCGACAAATCCCTGACCAAAACCGGCGCGGGCCCGCTGACACTGAGCGGCACGACGGCCAACACCTACACCGGCCTGACGGAAGTCGGCGGCGGCACCCTGAACCTGAACAAGACCGCCGGCGTCAATGCCATCGGTGCGGGCGGCCTGCAAATCGAATCCGGCGCGACCGCCGCCCTGTTGGCCTCGAACCAGATTGCGGATGCCGCCACCGTGACGGTCAATGGCACCTTCGCCCTGGGCACCCATTCCGAAACGATCGCCATCCTGGCGGGCGGCGGCGCGGTGACCACCGGCACCGGCAGCGTGCTGACCCTCAACAGCGCCACCCATGCGACCTTCCTCGGCACCATCAGCGGCGCAGGCGGTCTCGCCAAAGCCGGCTCCGGCACCCTGACGCTCAATGGGCCTAACACCTACACGGGAGGCACGGCGATCAATGGCGGCACCTTGCAGGTCGGCGCAAATAACAATTTGGGCGGCACCGGGGATGTCACGTTCGGCGGCGGCACACTGCTCTTCTCGGGCGCATTCAGCAGCGCCCGCAATCTCACCCTCAACAGCGGCGGCGGCACCCTCGACACCGATGGTAACGCCGTCACCGCCTCGGGCGTGATCAGCGGTGCCGGGACTCTCATCAAGACCGGCGCCGGCACCCTGACACTTTCCGGGACCAACACCTACGCCGGCCAGACATCCATCAGCGGCGGCGTGCTGAGCATCGCCGGCAACTCTAACCTCGGCGCCATTGCCACTGGCGCGACCCTCAACCTGAGCGGCGGCGGCACCTTGCAGGCGACCGCCAGCATCGCGCTCGACACCAGCGGCTTCCACAGCCGCAACATCGTGGTGGGCAGCGGCGGCGGTTCCCTGGAAACGGTGACCTCGGGCCACACCCTGACCGTGAGCGGCATCATCTCCGGCACCGGCGATCTAACCGCGTCCGGCGCGGGCACGCTGCTCCTAACAGGCAGCAACACCCTCAGCGGCGCGGTGACCATCAATGCCGACAGCACGTTGCGGCAAGGGGACGGCGGCGCGGGCGGCTCGCTCTCCGGCACTGCGGGCATCACCAACAACGGCACCCTGATTTTCAATCGCTCCGGCACCCACCTCTACTCGAGCGTCATCAGCGGCAGCGGCAGCTTTGAAAAAACCGGCTCGAGCACGCTCACACTTACCGGCACTAACACCTACACCGGCGCGACCACCATCAGTGCCGGCACGCTGCAACTCGGCGACGGGGTCACGGACGGCTCCATCGCCAGCAGCTCCGGCATCACCAACAACAGCGCCTTGGTTTACGACGTGGCGGGCAATGAGACCTGCGCCCACGTCATCAGCGGCATCGGCACCCTAACCAAGTCCGGGGTTGGCACCCTGTCGCTCTCCGGCACCAACACCTACAGCGGCGTGACGACCATCAATGGCGGCACCATGAGCATCGCGGCGGATAGCGGCTTGGGAACCGCCCCGGGATCCGCCACCGCCGGACGCCTGGTGCTCAGCGGCGGCACCCTGGCCGCCACGGACACCTTCACCTTGGATAGCAAGCGCGGCATCACCACCGGTGGCTCGCTGGATGTGGCCACCGGCAAAACCTTGACCTACGGCGGCATCGCGGCCGGCTCCGGCACACTCACCAAGACCGGCGCAGGCACGCTTATCCTAACAGGCACCAACAGCTACACCGGCGCGACCACCATCAGCAGCGGCGGCACGCTGCAAATCGGCGACGGCACCACCAACGGCGCCCTCGCCGCCAATGTGGCCGTGACGGCCAACGGCGCCCTCATCTACAACGTGGTCGGCACCCAGACCGCCGCCCTCTCCATCAGCGGCGGCGGCACCGTGACCAAGTCCGGCGCGGGCACCCTGATCTTTATCGGCCAGAGCAGTTTCAGCGGCACCGTCACCATCGACGCGGGCACCCTGCAGATTGGCAACGGCACCTACAACGGCACCCTCGGCAACGCCACGTCCATCACCAACAATGGCACCTTGGTGAACCACAACAATGTCGCCAATTCCACCTTCAGCCGCATCCTCGGCGGCACCGGTGCCTTCATCATGGATGCCGGCTCGGCCAACACGCTGACGATGTCCGGCGCCAATACTTACGAAGGTTTGACCACGGTCACCAGCGGCACCCTGAAATTGGGGAACACCACCGCCTTGGGTACCACCGCCACCGGCACCACGGTTTCCTCAGGTGCCGCGCTCAACCTGTTAGGACAGACGGTGGGCGCCGAGGCCTTGACCCTCAGCGGCACGGGCATCGCCTCCGACGGCACGCTCATCAACAGCGACGGCACGGCCGCAAGCTTGAGCGGCAATATCACCCTCGCCGCCAGCAGCAGCGTGGGTGGCTCCGGAGAAATGACCCTGAGCGGGGTGATCAGCGAAAACAGCAGCGGCCTCGCCTTGACCAAAGTTGGCGTGGGCACTCTAACGCTTTCAAACACGAACACCTACACCGGAACAACCACCCTCAGCGGCGGCACGCTCAATATCACCGGCTCCCTGCACTCCGGTTCCAACGTGGCGGTCAGCGGAGGTGCCACCTTGACCGGCACCGGCACCGTCGGTGGCTCCAGTGCCCTTGTCAGCGTCGCCTCCACCGGAACCATCACAGCGGGCAACGGCACCAGCGGCACCCTCAGCATTCGTGGCGACCTCACGTTCGGCAGTAACAACGGCGACACCGGCACCATCCACATCGGCACGCTCAGCAACTACACCACCAGCGCGGCGCTTGCCGTCGCTGGCAGCCTGACCCTGAACGGCGGCACGGGCGCGGTCACCCTCGCCTTGCCCAATGGCGGGGTCAGCAACGGCACCTATCATCTGGTCAGCCACAGCAACTCCCTGGCCAACCTAACCGGCATGGCCATCACCGGCCCGGACATCGGAAACCGCCAGACCGCCGCGCTGACGAACAACACGGGCATGATCGATTACGTGGTGTCCGGCGCGGTCCCTTACTGGTCCGGCATTGCGAGCAATGAATGGAGCACCAACACCATCGCCGGCGATAAAAACTGGAAGTTGGACACCGACAACACGGCGACGGACTTTCTGGCCAGCGACACCGTGCTGTTCAATGACAATGCCACCAACACCACGGCAGACATCACCGTGGATAATGTGACTCCCGTAAGTGTGTCGGTGAGTGGATCGAAGAACTTCACCTTTACGGGCTCGAAGGCCATTGCAGGAACGGGCTCGCTGACCATGGACAGCACGGGCTCGCTGACCATCAGCACCGCAAACACCTTCTCCGGCGGAACATCACTCAACGCGGGCACACTCAAGTTAGGTACCGCGACCGCGCTCGGCATCGGCACCGTCACCCTCAATGGCGGTACGCTTTCATCAAACTCCACCGACGCCCGCCCGCTGTCTAACAACCTCGTCATCGGCGGTGATATGACCCTTGGCAACGCCACCAACACCGGCTTGCTCACGTTCTCCGGCACGGTGGACCTCGACGGGAGCACCCACACGCTGACGACGGTCTCGAACGTGGAACTGGCCGGCGAGATATCCGGCACCAACGGGGGCCTCTCCAAGGCGGGCGCGGGCACCCTGAAACTCAGCGGCACCAACATCTTCACCAGTGACGTGACTATCAGTGCCGGCACCCTTGCCATCACTTCCTCCAGCAGCCTAGGCGCGCCCGGCGGCATGCTCACCTTCGTCGGCAGCAGCACGCTGCGGACAGATCACGATATTACCGTGTCCCGGAACTATGTCATCAACTCCGACGTGATCGCCACAATCGACACCAACGGCCATGACTTGACAAATGCCGGAATCGTCACCGGTAGTGGCGCGCTGACCAAGACCGGCACGGGCATCTTCACGCTCATCGGCGTGAACACCTACACCGGCGCGACCACCATCAGTAACGGCACGCTGCGGATCGGCGACGGCACCACCGACGGCTCGATCGCCTCCAGCGCGGCAATCATCAACAACGCCGCCCTGGTTTACAAACTGGTCAACAGCCGCACCTTCTCCCAGATTATCAGCGGCAGCGGCTCGTTCACCAAGGAGGGCGCCGGCACGATGACACTCACCGGCGTGAACACTTACACTGGCGCAACCACCATCAGTGGCGGCACCCTGCAAATCGGCGACGGCGGCACGGACGGCTCAATCGCCTCCACCTCGGGCATCACTAACAACGGTGCCCTGGTTTACAACCTGGCTGATAGCCGGACTTTTGCCCACGTCATCAGCGGCAGCGGCACCCTGACCAAAACCGGCGCGGGCACCCTCACGCTTTCCAACACCAACACCTATACCGGACAGACCACCATCACAGGCGGCATTCTGAGCATCTCCAGCAACTCCAATCTCGGTGCCGTCGCCACCGGTGCGACCCTCAATTTCAATGGCGGCACGTTGCAGGCGAGCACCAACGACATCACGCTCGACAACGGCGGCACGAACCAACGTAACATCGTGCTGGGCTCCGCAGGTGGCGTGTTCGACACGGCAACCTCCGACATGACACTGGCCGTGACGGGCGTCATCTCCGGCAGCGGTACCTTGACCAAGACCGGCACGGGCAATCTAACACTCTCCGGAGAAAACACCTACACCGGCGCGACCACCGTCAACGGCGGCACCCTGAGCCTCGCGGCGGATAGTGGTCTGGGAACCGCCCCGGGTGGCATCGCCATCACGGCGGGACATCTGGTGCTCAACGGCAGCACCCTGGCCGCCACGGATTCCTTCGAACTCAACAGCAACCGCGGCATTGAACTCACCACCACCAGCACGCTGGACGTGGCCAGCACCAAGACCCTGAGCTACAGCGGCGTCGTGGCCGGCGCAGGGGGCTCATCAAGTCCGGCTCCGGCACGCTGGCGCTTCTGGGCCGCAACCAATTCGAGGGCGACATCACCCACAACGCCGGCACCATCGTCATCAATTCCAGCTTGAGTCTGGGTTCCTATGCTGAAGGCGAGTCCAGCGGCGAACTCATCTTTGCCGGCAACGCCACCCTGAAGTTGGCGGCCGACGTCAACTCCGCCCGCAGCTACGTTTTCAACGGCGGCGCGACGGCCGCGATTGACACCGACGTTCACACGCTGGAACAAGGCGGGGTCTTCTCCGGCAGCGGCACGCTGACCAAGACCGGCACCGGCACGCTGACCCTCACCGGCACCAACACCAACACCTACAGCGGCCTGACCACGGTCAACACCGGGGAACTGAACCTCAACAGGTCCATCGGCACGCTCGCGGTGAGCGGCAATCTAACGATCGGCGACGGCACCGGCGGTGCCAACGCGGACGTGGTGAAGCTGCAGGCCAGCGGCCAGATCCTCAGCACCGCCGCAGTGCTCATCAACGGCTCCAGCGGCCAACTCGACCTCAACGGCAACGCCCAGGTGATCGGCTCGCTGGCCGACACCGGCACGCTCACCGCCAATGGCAGCAGCGTGGCCTTGGGCACGGCTGGCGCCCTAACAGTCGGTGACGCCACCGCCAGCACCACCTTCTCCGGCGTGATCTCCGGCACCAACGGCACTCTGACAAAACAAGGCGGCGGCACCCTGGTTCTTGCCGGCGCCAACACCTACACCGGCACGACCGTCGTGAACGGGGGCAAATTGACCATCGCTTCATCCGGTACGCTCAACTCCGCCAGCGCGGTGTCGATAGGCGCGGGCGAATTCAACTATGATTCCACCACCGCCCTGGTGCAGGGGATCTCCTTCAGCGGCACCGGCGGCACCCTCAGCGGCACCGGCACCATTGGCACCGTTGGCAATACGGTCACCGTGGCATCAGGCAACACGCATGCGCCGGGCGGAGTGGGCGCGGGTGGGATCTGAATGCGAGCGGGGACAACATGGCGGGCATGGCCTATGACATAGTGGGCGCGGATGGTGCGATCACCGTCGATACCAGCAACACCACCTTCAAGATCGTCTTCGGGGATAATGTCGATATGACCGATGACTTCTGGAGCAAGCCCTACGTCACCCATACCTGGGCGATGACCTCGATCTTTAACAAGGCGTTCGTCGGAACCAGCGGCTTCACCACCGTGGCAACCAGCCGCGACGTGAGCCAATACGGCAGCTTCACGATTTCCGGCACGAGCTTGGTGTACTCCACCGTCCCCGAGCCCACCAGCGCGCTGGCCGGGTTGTTGTTAGGTGCCGGCTTGCTGCGGCGGCGGAGATGAGGAAGAGAAGAGGAAGAGTGGTCGGTTGTCCGTTGTCGGTGATTGCGTGGGTGAGCTAACGCACTGAGCGCAAGCTCTTCTGACAACAGACCGGACCGGGCCGATCCGCCCTACCATGCGCCGGAAGGGCGTGGCGGCCTTGCCGCGCCCTAACTGCCCCTGCGGGCGAGATGCCATCGTATTGAAGAGCAACATCGAACATGCAACATTCAAAGAATTGACATACCCGAAACCCAACCATTCAATACTCCTGTTTTCACTGCACATGATTCATGCCACCAACTCGCCAACCCCTTATAATCCATGAAACCCTCTTTCAACAGATTCACCCGATTTGCCCCTGCGGCGAACTCTTCTCTTAAGCCGCTGGTGATGGTTGCGTGCATTTTTGCCACCGCCGGTTATACAGCCAAGGCCAATGAGATCACCTGGGGCAACACCGCCGCCTCGTGGAGCACCGGATCCAACTGGGTCGGGGGTAAGGCTCCAGCGAACAGCCTCACCCAGGATACGGCGCTGTTCAACAACACGGCCTTCGGTTTCCACCCAACCACCGGAACGACCCACATCGCGGGGATTACGGTAGGCAATGGCAACACCACCACCGGCACGCTTACGTTCTCCAATACGGCTTTGACGCTTGGCGCGTCCGGCATCATTGTGAACGGCAATGGAGCAAACGGAGTCGGGCAGGTTAACCTCACCGATAACGTCATCCTGGGGGCCACCCAGACGTGGACCAACAACGCATACGTCACGGCCAATGGCACGGCAGGATTGAAAACGGGAACCTTGACAACCGCCGCAAACCTCGGCGCCGTTACCTTGACGCTCGCGGGTAGCGGCAGCTCCGGCACGGTTAGCGGCTTATCTACGGCGTCGAACAACTTCAACATTGATCTGTTAGGCATCGTCAGCCAAGGCAGCGGCAGCACGCTTTCGGTGGTCGTCAATACGACCGGCACGGGGATTGTATCCTTCAATAATGCAAATACTTTTACGGGTGGGGTGACGATCAAAAGCGGGGTCGCCCAGTTTGCCAATAATACCTCTGGCGGAACCGGCACCATTACCCTCGGCAATACGAGCGGAAGTGCTGCCGCCACCTTACGAATGGGAACTGCGATCGCAAGCAATGCAATTGCCGTGGCCGCTGGCAGCACGGGAACGCTGGCGATCGAAAACGTCTATAATACCAACACTGTTTTCACCGGTCCCGTGACCTTGAATAACAATTTGTTGCTGACGTCCCAGGGGGGTGGCGCCGGCACCCTCACAATGAGCGGCGGATTCACCGGAACCGGGAACCTGACGCTCAACTCCATCGCAACCAGCAGCGGCATTACGCTTTCAACCAATGCCATCAATATGGTTGGTACGGTGACTAACAGCGGCGCGGGAACCGGAACCAATACCATCAGTTCCGCGATCGGCTCGAATGTCACCGGCGTCACGCAAAACAGCGTGTCATCAAAACTGCTGCTGACCGGCACCAACACCTACAGCGGCCCGACCACCGTCACGGCGGGAACCCTGCAACTCAACCGGGCAAGCGGCTCGCTGAGCAGCAGCTCCAACCTCACCATGGGCGGCGGCAGCTTTGTGTTTGACAACGCGGGGGCCACCACCGCGACCAGCCAATCCCTGAACGCACTCACCTTCCATGCGGGTGAAAGCACCGTGCTGCTCACCCACACCGTGGCCCAAAACGAAGTGCTTGCCTTTACCTCTCTGGCCGCTCGCACCGCGGGTGCCACCGGCACTTTCTATAATAGCGACACTTCAGCGACGAACTCAGCGGCCAATGGCTTCACGCTCGGTAATGTGACCGCCAACAGGTTCATCGACAGAGGCATGTTCTTTGCCAACCCCACCAGCCCCTCGTTAACCAACTATGCTTGGTATGACAGCACCGGCTATGTGCGGGCCATCAACTACGGCGTTGATGCAAACTCGGCAACCAGAGGATCCGCCACCACGCTGGCCTCGATAGCCCATCAGAGATTCACCGGCCCCATCTCCGCCCAAGCCACCGCCACCTTCACCACCCTCAATGTCAGTGCGGGCAACAACATGACGCTGGCCGCCGGAAGCATTGTCACGGTGGATGGCATCCTCAAAAATACCGGCAGTGCCGCCACCATCTCCGGGGGCACCGGCATCCAGGCCTCCTACAACTCTGAATTGGTCATTTACACATCAGCCGCCCAAAACGACTACCTGACCATCAGCACGGCAATTCTTGCCAATGGATCCAACGCCCTAACCAAGAGCGGCCCGGGCGTTCTCACGCTCTCGGGAATCAACACCTACACCGGGGCGACGACCGTCAACGGCGGCATTTTGACCTTCCTCAACACCGCTTCAAGAACCGGCGGCAGCCTGGTCACCGCAGGCGCACTCGGCACCATCGGCCTCGGCGTCGGCGCCACTTCGGGCGACTATAACTCGACCGACGTGGACCACTTGTTTAATAACACTCTGAGCGGGTTCACAATGAATGCCACCTCCGGGGTGGCCCTTGACACCACCGCAGGGAACTTCACCCAAGCAACCAACCTGTCCGGCACCCGAGCCCTAACCAAATTGGGAGTAAACGCCCTGACGTTGACCGGCGCGAACACCTACACCGGCACCACCACCGTGGAGAAGGGGGTCCTCCATATCCAGAATGGCTCCGCCCTGGGCACTACCGCAGGCAACACCATCATCCGCTTGGGAGCCGAGTTGCAACTCCAAGGCGGCATCACCGTGGACGGAGAGTTTGTTCACCTGAGCGGAACCGGTATCTCCAATACCGGTGCCCTCCGCAATATCTCTGGCAATAACACCTGGACCGGCACGATCAATCTCGTGACCTACCCGACCCGCATCAACTCGGATGCTGACACGCTGACTCTTAGTGGCGTGATCAACAGCGCCCATGATCTCACCTTCGGCGGGGCCGGCAATACGATCAGCTCCAACGTGATCCAAACGGGCATCGGCACGCTGACCAAGGACGGCACGGGCACCCTTACGCTCAGCGGTGCCAACACCTTCACCGGCACGACGACCATCTCCGCCGGTACGCTGCAATTGGGCAACGGCGGCACGACCGGGTCGCTCTCGACCTCCAGCACGATCACTAACAACGGCACGTTGATCATCAATCGCAGCAACGCCGTGAGACAAGGCACCGATTTCAGCGGCGCGGCCTTCACCGGCACCGGTGCATTCGTCCAGGCCGGCGCGGGCACCACCACACTGACCGCCAATAACACCTATACCGGTGGCACCACGATCTCGGCCGGAACACTGAGCGTGGCCGCATCCGGAGCATTGGGTCTGGAAAATAATAGTCTAGCAATCGCTGGAGGCGCGACCCTGCAGGTGACCGGGTCATTCAACACGTCGCGCTCCACCATCCTCGGTGGCACGGCTGGTGCCACCACTGGCGGCACCTTCGAGGTGGCGACCGGTAAGATCCTGACCTATACCTCCAGCTCGGTCATCAGCGGCACCGGCAGTTTGATCAAGACGGGAGGCGGCACGCTGTCCCTTGGCGGGGTGGATACCTACATCGGCGGCACCTATATCAAGGCAGGCACGCTGGTGTCCACCAGCGGCCAGGCCCCCGGGCCGCAACCGCCTGCGGGAAGTAATCTCTATGCCCATCACATCTATGATGGAGCGACCTTGCAGATCGCGGTGGGGTCTTGGGCCACCGAGCGGCAGATTCAGTTGATGGGCGATAAAGGCGGGATTGGAGGCGGTGCGAAAATAGAGATTACCAATGGTTTCACCCAGCTGCGGAATGGCTTGATCTACGGTTTGGGCAAACTGGATTTGGTCGGCACCGGCACCATGATCGTCACCAATGCCAACACCTACGAGGGCGGCACGAGCATCACCAACGGGGTGTTGCAGGTGAGAAATAGCAGTGGCAGCGCGACCGGCACCGGCGCGGTGACCGTGGGTAGTGGCGGCACGCTGCAAGGGAGTGCCACCGCTGGATATGGCATCATCACGGGCTCGGTGATCGTGGGCAGTGGCGGTAATTTGCTAGCGTCCAGCGTGACGTCCGGTGGCTCCACCCTGACCTTGGCGGGCGGGTTGACCCTGAATGATAGATCGCTCAGCACCTTCCAACTCGGCGCATGGACCAGCACGCCCTTGGTCAATCTCACGAGCGGTTCATTCATGATTCCGGGTGCTTCGGTCATTGACATCATCAATACCGGCTCCATGGGGGCCGGAACCTATCACCTGTTCAACTACACCGGAGCCGATCCCACTTTTTCGAATCTGACGCTGGCCGAACCGAGCACGGGATTATATAATCTCAGCTTGACAAATAACACGGGCTGGATCGGCCTCGCTGTAACAGCGATCACGGCCCAGTGGAAACTGGGCGGCACCGACACCAACTGGAGCACTGCTGGCAACTGGTATGTGGCGGTGCCCAATTCCATAGGAGCGGATGCGCTGTTCCTTAATAATAATGGCAGCGGATTCGGCGCAACGGCCGCCGTGACGATTGATGGCGATCAGACGGTTGGTTCGCTGGTCTTTGACAATGCCGCCACGGCATTCACTATCAACGCCTCGTCAGGAGCATTGATCCTGGATGAGGTGGGTAATGGCAATGTCGTGATTCAGGTCATCAATACCAGTGGTGCCAACCATGGGATCAGTGCGCCAATCACCCTGAACGACAATCTGCATGTGGTGACGGCCGCAGGTCTGGATATCAACGGTGCTATTTCAGAAAGTACTGCCGGCAAACTTCTAACCAAGTCTGGCACCGGGGCATTGACCTTGAACGGGACTGCCGCCAACACCTACACCGGCTTGACCGAAGTGGTTGAAGGAACCCTGAACCTGAACAAGACGCCTGGCATCCATGTGATCGGCACCGGCGGCCTGCAAATCGACTTTGGCGCCACGGCGACACTGCTGGCATCCAACCAGATTGCGGACAGCGCGACCGTTACTGTCAATGGCACCTTCGCCCTTGGCTCCAGTTCCGAAACGCTCGCCATCCTGGCGGGCGGCGGGGCGGTGACCACCGGTAGCGGCAGCGTGTTGACCCTCAGTAGCACCACTGATTCGACGTTCACCGGCATCATCAGCGGCGCGGGGGGGCTCGCCAAGGCGGGTGCCGGCACTCTGACGCTGAATGGCGTCAACACCTACACGGGCGGCACTGCCATCAATGGCGGTATCTTGCAAGCCGGGGCGGACAATAACTTGGGTAACAGTTCCGGTGGCCTTGCCTTCGGCGGCGGCTCGCTTTCATTCTCGGGGAGTTTTACCAGTGCCAGAGACCTCACCCTCAACAGCGGCGGCGGCACGCTCGACACCGATGGCAGCAGTGTCGTTTTGACGGGCCTTATCAGCGGTGGCACGGGCAACACCCTCACCAAGAACGGCAGCGGCACCATTGCACTCAGTCACGCCAACACCTACACCGGTGAGACCGTCGTCAATGACGGAATCCTGCGCGTCGGCAATGGATTATCGTTAGGGACCACCGCCGCGGGAACCACGGTCAATGCGGACGGGGAGATCGAACTGGCTGGCAACGGCCTCACGGTTAGCGAAACTCTCACGCTTCATGGCGGCACACTCTGCAATTTGGCCAACACCAACACCTACGCCGGGGCGATCACGCTCACGGCAGATTCCGAACTCGACGCCGATGCCGGCACGCTGATCATTACTGGCGTCATTGGCGGATCATACGGCTTGATCAAAGCCGGCCCCGGCGTGGTCGAGCTTGCCGGGACAATCCCTAACACCTACAGCGGCGGCACCATCGTCAATGTGGGCACGCTAACCGCAACCGGCACGTCCGCGTTGGGAGCCATCACCGGCACCCTTGCCGTGAACAATATAAATACTACCGCTGCCGGAACGGCTGTCGTCCTGAACCTTTCCACCACCGCCGCGACCACCACCGGCTCGCTGAGCGGCACCATCGCCACCGCCACCGACGGCACCAACACTGCCACCATCAACAACGGTGGTCAACTCCTCACCGTCAACCAAACCAGTGCGGGCACCTACGCCGGGGTGCTCGCCGGCACCGGCGGACTCACCCTCGGCATTTCGAGTACCAACACCCTGACACTTTCCGGCATCAACACCTACAGCGGGGTAACCACGGTGAGCGCAGGCAAATTGACCATCGCTTCATCCGGCACGCTCAACTCCGCCAGCGCGGTGTCGATAGGCGCGGGCGAATTCAACTATAATTCCACCACCGCCCTGGTGCAGGGGATCTCCTTCAGCGGCACCGGCGGCACCCTCAGCGGCACCGGCACCATTGGCACCGTTGGCAATACGGTCACCGTGGCATCAGGCAACACGCATGCGCCGGGCGGAGTGGGCGCGG
>JAPLUI010000078.1 GCA_026397725.1 Verrucomicrobiota bacterium
CGACGACAGGAATGTCGTCGCTCCCTAACGGGCATCCTCGGAGCCAAGTTACTCGGGAGGGGCGTGACCGCCCGCGAGACGGACCGTGCCTCATGGGAACCCCGCAGCTCTAACGGTATAGCCATAGCGGGGTGGCGGGCTGCGCCCTTCCCACCGCACTCCAGACTTTGGCTCGCGCCTGGGCAGGTGAAGGTATGGAGTGCGGTGGGAAGCGCAGCGCCACACCGCTGTGGCTAAATCCCTGCGCTCACTGCGGCCGGACCATCGTCCGGTCCGTCAACAAGCATAAGAATGGACGCGGCTGTGACAATTCTTTGGTTCTTCAAGTTGTGGGTTTTCATGATGGGCTGGTGCGGTCTCGGGAATTTGGTTCAGGGTATGGTTATGAAGCCACCAGGTTGGGTGTTGTGGATTTGCCGTGGGCTCCAGTTGGTGATTTTCTTGGCTTCGCCCAAGAGCACTCCAGGCGGATAGCCCTCAACCGTCACGTTTGGAGGAAGGTAAGGCCGCAGAGGATCGTCGTGATGAGGCAGGTCGGGATTTTCATGGTGATGCGGTTGGAGGTTTCCCAATGATTTGTTTTTCAATCGTTCAGATACAAGCCATCTTCGGAAGATATTGTCTCAGACTTCCGATAGGGACCGCTGCGGGTTTCCATGTTGCCACAGGAGGTCAATCCCGCGACGACGATAAGGCTGAGCGAGGTTTTCATAGGGTTGTTTCTTTTCTTGTTAGAATGGCGGCAGGTTTCACTTGTTGCTGGGATGATTTTCCAGCAGCGTCACCATCGGCAGATCGCGACGGGATTTCGCCACGTCGAGGGCGGTGGTTTTGGTTTGGGGATTGAGGGCGCCGGGGTCAGCTCCGGCGGCGAGCAGCGCGCGCACGGCCCGCAACTGGCCGCCGGAGGCCGCCACCCAGACGGGTGGCTTTTCGTTTGGACGGGTGGCATCCGGCGAGGCGCCGTGGGCCAGGAGCGCGGCCATGCTGGCGGTCTTGCCGGCGGCTGCGGCATGGGCCAGCGGACTGATGCCCATGACGTCGAGGGTCTTGGGGTCCGCGCCGACAGCCAGCAGCGCCTGCACCGTCGCTACTGTGGATACGGCTGCGGCCAATGCCAATGGCGTGACCTTGCTATACATTTCCTGGTTCACTTGGGCGCCGGCATCGACCAGCGGCTTGATCAGGGTGCTGCGGTGACTGGCGATGGCCCCGAAAAGCAAACCTAGATCCGTCCACGACCCGGAGGAAGCTTCGAACTTGGCCCCGTGTTTGAGCAGCAGGCTGACCACCGCCAGGGCGTTCTCATCCGTGGAGCGTGGGCCATTGGTGGCCATGAGCAGCGGCGTGGGACCAAAGGTGGATTTGGCATTCGGATCGGCACCCGCCTTGAGCAGGGCGTCGCAGGCCTCGAGATTGCCATGCATTGCATAGGTGGATAGGATGGTTCGGTCGGTGTTGGTGTCCTCGGCATTCAAATCGATCCCTGGTTTCAACAAGGGCGCGATGACTTCCAGCGCTTGGTTGGCGGCGGCGGCCCGCAGCAGCGGATCGCGCATCTTGTAGTCCTTCTCCGTGGTCTTCGCTCCGGCGGCAAGGAGCGCCTTTACAATTCCACCGTTGCCATGGCGGGCGGCTAACAGCAGTGGCGTCACACCTTTGCACACGGCGTTGGCATCAGCACCGGCGGCGAGGAGCTTCGTCACCAACCGCTCGCGGACGGCATCGGACTTTTCCGGGCGCGTGGGCAGGATCGCGGCGAGCAGCGGTGGCAGTTCGGCGCCCTTGGATGCAAGCCCGGCCCCGCCTGTCATCAAAAGCCAATCGACCATCTCCTCATGGCCGAGAAGCAGCGCCGGTTCAAGGAACACGGGCCATGGGATCTTAGACCGCGAGTTGTCAGGAATCCGCGCGAGCATTGCTTTTGCCAAGAGGAGATTTCCGCCCGCACAGGCATCGGCCAGAAGTTCACCCGCATGGTTTGGAGCGGCCGGAAACCGCGCTTTGCCGCGCAGCGCCTCGACCGCTGCGGGACCGCCGCTGCGCGCAGCCGCCATCAAAGGGGTGAAGCCGGCAAGTGTGGCGCGATTCGGGTCGGCTCCCTTCTTTAAAAGCATCCGGATCAGGACGGCATCGCCGTTTTTACAAGCGGTGACCAGTGGCGTCTGCGGAACTGGCTTGCCTGGATCAGGATCGACCGGAGCACCTGCTTCCAGCAAGGCCAGCGCCGCCTCCAGCGAGCCGCCACCACAGGCTCTGGCGAGCGGCAGTTGATTGGGCGGTCCCTTGACGTCAGCCCCTGCGGCGGCCAACGCCTTGATTGCGGCGGGGTCGTTGAACTCGATCGTCGATCTAAGCGCAGATTCTAACAGATATGGCGAGGGTGTCGGCCGGCCATTGCTGATGAGTTCGACCTCCGGTGTTGATATGACAGGTGTTAGCCAGAGCGCCTTTTCCGGTCCGTCGAAAAGCACGCGTGCCCGGCGCAACCATCCGTAGCCAATCTGCACTTCGCAGAACGTGGGTTCGTTGCGAGGATCGATCGTCGCAGGTAGCACCTGGTTCAAGCCCGCGCATGCCACCGCCAGCCACCGGGACGACGGCGACGACTCGACGAATTTTCCGACCGGCAGCCCGTCGTCGTCGTCCTTGGTTCCGTAAGAGATATACGCGCCGGTCCGCACCGGACCAATCCAAAGCTGGTTGGCGTGTTTTCTGAGCAAAGGCATCCGGATGGAGACTGCGGCTGACGCTGAATTCAACATGGCCAGGATCCTGTGGCCCGTACCCGCCGTGATTTCGATGGAGGGGCAGCCGCTTTTTTCGATCACCTGGACCCGCGTGGCGCCCTCGGCGGGCGTTGCCTCCCGCTGCCACTCCAACTGCAGGCCCGGTTCATCCAGCACGAAGGGCAGCGTCTGGAGCAGATCCCAGCCCAGCACTCCGGAAATGCCTGCGCCATACATCTTGACGGTCTCCTGCGACATCTCTGTCAGATCGAAGGGGGCCAGATGAACGTCCCTGGCGCTAGCCGCGCCGCACTGCAACACATCGGCCCGATAGGATTTTGATTTGCTGCCTTTGGCGTTTTCAATGAAGCCATCCATCAGGCCGCATTCGGAAACCATGGGCAGCTTGAGCCGGGCCGCCACCTGCGGATCGATGCAAGACGTGACCCAACCCGTGGCGATCTTGAACCATCCGGCGTCCGCCCCATGGATCGTCACTTTCACCAGCACCCAACCGCTCGCCCAGCGCAGGGGCACCGGTTCCGGGCGCGCATCCGCCGCCAGCTCGAATGCAGGCTCTAGCGGAAACGCCGCAGCGGGACCGGAGAGCAGCCGCGCGGAACCGAGCAACAGCGCCAGACCGCCGGTGAAGACTGTTAGAAAGTTGCATCGCTGGTGAACACGCATGGGAAAGCCGGGGGTGGGTTGTCAGTTGTCGGACGAGTCGGACGGGTCGGACGGGTCGGACGGGTCGGACGGGTCGGACAGGTCGGACAGGTCGGACGGGTCGGACGGGTCAGACGGGTCGGACGGGTCGGACGGGTCGGACGAGTCGGACTTGTGCTTCACTTGTCGCGCTTGGGGGGCGGCATTGATGAGGGCTTCCAATTCCGCAGCGCGTTTTTGGGCTCTGGCGAGTTGTTGCGCGGACAGCGCTTGCTCCAGATCATCGCGACATTTCGCCGCGGCCGCATCCGTCTTGGCGGCCAAATGATACCATGCATAGGCCTCCACCTCATTCTTCGCCACGCCTTCGCCCTTGTGGTAGCAGCGTCCGAGATTGTTTTGAGCCACGGCGTAGCCTTGCTCGACAGCCTTGAGATACCACTTCACGGCTTCCGTAGCGTCCTTCGCGACGCCTTCCCCTTGATAGAAACAGAGTCCGAGATTATTTTGCGCCACGGCGTGGCCCTGCTCGGCCGACTTGCGAAACCATTTCACGGCTTCCGCAAAATCTTTCGCCACGCCTTCGCCCTGATAGTAGCAGTTTCCGAGTTGGAATTGAGCATCGGCGTGGGCTTGTTCCGCAGCCTTGCGAAACCATTTCACGGCTTCCGCAAGGTCTTTCTCGACCCCTTCCCCATTGTAGTAGCGGCTTCCGAGATAATATTGCGCTTCGGCGTAGCCCTGCACGGCAGCCTTGCGAAACCGCTTCACGGCTTCCGCAAGGTCTTTTTCCACCCCGTGCCCATTGTGGTAACAGCTTCCGAGATTATATTGCGCTTCGGCGTAACCCTGCGCGGCAGCCTTGCGCAACCACTTCACGGCTTCGGCATAGTCTTTCTCCACGCCTTCGCCCTTGAGATAGAGGACCCCAAGTTTGGATTGACCATCTGCGTAGTCCTGTTCGGCCGCTTTGCGCCACCACTTCACGGCTTCCACCAAGTCTTTCTCGACGCCCAAGCCCTGATAGTAACAGGAGCCGAGATTGGCTTGAGCACCGGCGTCACCTTGCACGGCAGCCTTGCAATACCACTTAGCGGCTTCGGCGGCGTCCTTTTCCACACCCAGGCCCATGGCGTAGCAGGAGCCGAGACCGCATTGACCTCTGGCATCACCCTGGTCGGCGGCCTTGCGATACCACTTCACGGCTGCCGCTGGGTTTTGCGCCACTCCTTGACCGGTGGCGTAACAGCGGCCTAGCAGGGCTTGCCCTCTGGCCTCGCCTCGTGCGGCCCTGGCTTGGTAGTTCTCAAATTTCAGGGGATCGAACGGGTTGGCGTCGCTTGGCTTCGCGGAAGCACAGGCGCAGCACCAAGCCACCGCAAGAACCAGCGTGGCCAGACAGGTTCTAACACTGGAGAAACCATCGCACCCGCCGGGTTGAAACAGGCGAAAGCCCCGGCCGGGATGCTTTTCCTGGAAGCGCGGACGCAACCTTGGCATGTTAGAAAATTGGATTTTGGGAGAGGCATTCATGGTTTGTCGGCGGTTTGATATATCTTCTGTTGTTCTTGGTTTCATGGTTGGGTCCGCTCCTGCGGTTTGAATTGGTTTGCCCGGCGTTTCCCCTCCGCGATTTGGTCGAGTGACAGCAGCAGTTCCAGCAGGGACGCATTGTCCTTCGCATTTTCGTCCCCTTGCGCCGCCGCCAGCAGATACCACTTGTAGGCCTCCAGCTCATCCTTCGCGACGCCGTCGCCGCGTTCGTAGCAGATGCCCAGATTGGCTTGCGCCGCCGGATGATTCTGCACGGCGGCTTGCCTAAACCACCTGAGCGCTTCCGCCGCATTCTTCGGTACGCCCAGCTTGCCAGCTTGGAACGCCTCACCCAATTCATACTGGGCCTTGGGATCACCGCTTGCCGCTATGGCGTGCAGATCGGCCAGCGGATTGCCGCCTGATTCGCCCGGCTTGATCTTGATAGGCGGACCCTCCGGCTGCTTGAAAGCGCTGGCACGCTTCCTGCCCTCGGCCAGTTGCTCCGGCGTCAAGTCACGTTCCAGCAGGGGCAGGTTTTGCCTTGCAGAAGCGAACCCTTGGGCAGATGCCAGCAGCACCCATTTGTATGCCTCCACGGGATCTTGCACCACGCCCAGCCCATTGAGGTAGCATCCACCCAGCCCGAACTGAGCCTCAGGGCAATCCTGCGCGGCGGCCTGACGGTACCATTTCACCGCTTCACGGTAGTCCTGCGCCACGCCCTGGCCAGTGTAGTAGCGGAAGGCCAGCGCGTTTTGGGCCAATGCGTTGTTCTGCCCGGCGGCCAGGCGAAACCACTTCACAGCCTCCACTTCATCCTTCTTCACAGCGAAGCCGTCGCGGTAGCAAATCCCAAGATTATATTGCGCCTCGGCGAAGTTCTGTGCGGCCGATCGGCGATACCACTCCAACGCTGCAGCATAGTCTTTGATCACGCCCTGGCCATAGCAGTAATGGAATCCGAGCTGGCATTGAGCCTCGGCGTTGTCTTGGTCGGCGGATTTTCGCAACCACTTCGCCGCTTCTGAAGCGTCCTTCGCCACCCCGCAGCCCTTGTCGTAGCAGATTCCAAGATTGCATTGGGCTTCGGCTTGGCCTTGAGCGGCCGCCTTGCGGAACCACTCCACGGCGTTCGCTTCATCCTTCGCCACCCCGCGTCCATGGATGTAATAGACGCCCAAATTGTTTTGAGCTGAGGCATCCCCCGTTTCGGCCTTGGCTTTGGCTTCGTCGAATTCAGAAGGAGGAGTTTCGAGCGGTTGGCTGGCCTCGCGTTCTGGGTTGTGGAATGACGGACCTTCCTGCGGTTTGAACGCGAGGGCACGCTTGCTGCCCTCGGCCTGTTGCTCCGGCGTCAACTGGGGCTTCAGTCCGGCCATGACATCCTTGGCGGTTTCCAATCCTTGAGCGTCCGCTAACAGCAGCCACTTGTAGGCCTCCACGTGATCTTGCGCCACGCCCAGCCCTTTGAAGTAGCAACTGCCGAGATTGAACTGGGCCTCGGCGAGATTCTGCCCGGCGGCTTTGAGAAACCACTCCACCGCCGCCGCCGCGTCCTTTTCCACCCCCAGGCCGGTGTAGTAACGGGAGCCCAGGTTGTATTGCGCCAGCGGATGATTTTGCTCGGCGGCCTTGCGAAACCATTCCACCGCCGCCGCCTCGTCCTTCGCCACCCCTTGGCCGTCGCGGTAACAGACACCCAGATTGTATTGCGCATCGGCGTGATTCTGGCTGGCGGCCTTGCGCAACCACTTGACCGCTTCCGCCTCATCCTTCTCAACGAATTTGCCCCGCAGGAAGCACCAGCCCAGATAGTATTGAGTCTGCGGATTATCTTGTTCCTCCAGCAACTTGATCGCCTCGTCCAGGCGGCCGGCGGCCAAGTAGGAATTCGCCAGGTTGCCCATCTCCCCGCGCGTGTTGGGGTGCGCCGAGCCGAGCACCTCGCGCATGAGCTGGAGCGCCTCCTCCCGCAGCTTGAGCGCCTCGTCCCGGCGGCCGACTTCGAAGAAGGAACTCGCCAGATTGGCCATCGCCTTGAGCGTGGTGGGATGTTTCGGAGGGTACACCTTGCGCATGATCCGGAGCGCCTCCTCCTGCAGCTTGAGCGCGTCGTCAGCACGTCCGGCGCCGGAGAGGGAAAGGGCCAGATTGTGCATCGCTTCGAGTGTGTCGGGGTGCTCCGGGCCGTTCACTTTGCGGCTCAGCGTCAGCACTTCCTCCCGCAAGCTGAGCGCGGCGTCCCGGCGGCTCATCTCGGCGTGGGAATTCGCCAGGCTGCCCATGGCCTTGAGGGTGTCGGGGTGTTCCGGACCCAGCACCTGGCGACAGAGCGACAACACGTTCTCCCTCAAATTGAACGCCTCGGCCCTGCGGCCGACGGCGGAGAAGGAAATCGCCAGGTTGGCCATTGCCCCGAGCGTATTCGGATGCGCCGGTCCGTTCACCGTGAAGCGGAGTTGCACCACTTGGTCCCGCAGTTTGAGCGCGTCGTCCCGGCGGCCGGCGTCATCGTAAGACAGCGCCAGGTTGCTCATGGCCGTGAGCGTGTCCGGGTGCTCAGGGCCATGCACTTTGCGCATGAGCCGTTCCACCTTCTCCCGCAGCTTGAGTGCCTCGCCCCAGCGACCGATGTCGGCGCAGGAAAGCGCCAGGTTATTTATCGCCCCGAGCGTGGTGAGGTGCTCCGGACCGTTGATCATGTCACTGAGCTTCAGCACCTGCTCCTGCAGTTCGATCGCCTCGTCCAGTCGACCGGCGACAAAGTAGGAACTCGCCAGGCAGTCCATTGCCTTGAGCGTGTCGGGGTGCTCCGGGCCGCCGGCGGCTCGGTGGTAATCCAGAACTTTCTCTCGCAGCGGGATGGCATCGCGGGACAGGCCGAGGGCATGATAGGTCGAGCCGATGGAGGATTGCAGCGAGGCCCGGCGGGCGGGCTGGTCGGCGAGATCCGTGTCGAGCTTCTTCGCGGCGTTGTCGAGCATCTCCGCGACCGTGATGGTGCGGCCGTCGCGGGCGGGGTCGGGGCTTTGGAACGCGCTCGTAAGGAATTGGGAAATGGCCTCGGACTCGGCGAGTCGTTGTTTGGCCATGGCCTCCGCCGCAGTGGCGCGCTCCGCTTGTACTCTGGCCAGTTCCTCGGCCCGCGTCGCACGCACCGCCAGCCAGGAACTGACCACAGTCGCCGCCACCAGCAATGCCGCGATCCCCGCCGCCACGCTCAGCGCGGTCCGGCTGCGCCGCGCGAACTTGCGCAACTGGTAACCCATGCTCGGTGGCGTGGCGCTCACCACCTCGTTGTCGAGATGCCGCCGGAGGTCGTCCGCGAAGCCGTTGGCAGTCTCGTAGCGGCGGCGGCGGTCTTTCTCTAACGATTTCATCACGATCCAGTCCAGGTCGCCGCACACCAGGCGGTTGAGCTTGGCCGGCTCCGAGCCGCGCTTCGCGGCCACGGCCCCCAACTCCTCTGCGGTTAGGGCACTCAGCCGCGTGCTCGGCTTGGGTGGCTCCTCCTCGCGGATGGTGCGCATGACCGCGTCATAGCCGGCGGCCAACAGCCTTTGCGTGTCGAACGGCGGGCGGCCGGTCAGCAACTCGTAGAGCAGCACGCCTAACGAATAGATGTCGCTGCGGGTGTCCACGTCCAGGCTGCCCAGGCCAGCCTGTTCCGGGCTCATGTATTCGGGCGTGCCGAGCCACTGGTTGAGGCGGGTGAAGAGCGTTTTCTCGGTGAGCGTCGCCTGCGTCGCCTTGGCGATGCCGAAGTCAATCACCTTGGGCACCGCATGGTCGTCCTTGACGGTGACCAGGATGTTGGACGGCTTGAGGTCGCGGTGGATGACGCCCTTCTGGTGCGCGTGCTGGACGGCGTGGCAGACTTCCATGAACAACTCCAACCGCTCGCGGGTGGTGAGTTGGTTCACGTCGCAGTAGGTGGTGATGGGCACGCCTTTCACCAGTTCCATCACGAAGTAGGGCCGGCCCGTGTCGGTGGCGCCGCCGTCGAAAACGCTGGCGATGTTAGGGTGCTCCATCATGGCGAGCGCCTGGCGCTCGGCCTCGAAGCGGGCGACCACCTCGCGGGTGTCCATGCCCGGCTTGATGATTTTGAGGGCGACCCTCCGGCGCACCGGTTCCTCCTGCTCGGCCATCCATACCACGCCGAAGCCGCCCTCGCCGATTTGCTCTAACAACTTGTAGTGGCCGATGCGGGTGCCGGGCTGTTCGGGCATCTGAGGAGCCACCGGTGCCGCACCTTCATCGCCGGGACCAGGGTGCAGCGTGGAATCGCCCCCCATGGCGGCCTGCAACAGACAGGTGGGGCACATTCCACTGCGGCTCCCCTGGGCGAGCGGGGTGCCACACACCGGGCAGGTGGAGGGATCCATCATGGCTTTGATTGGGTTAGCTGCAACTGTCTGTAGAAATCGGGGTCGTAGGAGTCTTCGTGTTCTCCGCCGATCAAAACGACCCGCCCATCGGCCAGTGTCGTGGAGGATTGCCCGTTGCGCTGGAACATCCAGCGCGGGGCGGCATTGCACGTCGACAGTCCAAGCAAATGCTTCGCCCAGTAGGTGTCGTCTTCCGAGCGGGCCAGCCACTTCCCCTCGAGTTGCGAGTGGGCCAGCCACTCCCAAACCGGATTGTTCATTCGCTCGGGATTTGCCCGCCCGAACCGGGGGTGCCGCCACTCGCGGACCAGCCTCCGTCTCACCGCAGGTTGCAGCGGCACTTCCGCGGAGTGCCCGTCAAGGGAATCATGCGAAGAATCGTTCATGAATGGAAGGGGTTGTTCATGGTTGGCTTGGTGAGGGAGATGCCGGACGCTCCGAGATCCCGTCTCACACGCCCATCATCCGGAAATACCGGGGCAGGTTACACGGAATGTCGGCAGATCGGATGGGCGGGCGCCCATCCGGCTGGTTTGGTGTCATGGGTTTCTGCGCTTGTGGTTTTTCATGATGGGCTGTTGCGGTCACGGGAAGTGTTACCATGGAGGCACGGCCATGTGACCGATCTCTCGCAGAGTTGCGGGTCCTTCCCAAAGCATGAGGTTGGCCTCGTCACGGGCACGGGCTGCGTAATAGAGGCGGAGTTTGCCTTCCACCTTGCAGACGCAGCATGCGGTGATGTCATCCGTGGTTAAGCCTGAAATGGAAAATGGAAAGGGTTGCAGCGGCGCTTTTTACCACGGATTTCACGGATTGAAGAGGATTACACGGATAAGATGGTCCTGATCTGTCAAGTCTCAGGTTCACCCAAATGGTGAATGTCATAAAATGCATGACTCTTTCATTATCTGTGGAATCCGGTGCGCCAGGCCAAGACTGGCTTCTCTATTGATCTGAAATGTGATCAACATGTCAAATAAGTGTCCAACATGTAGCCAATCCGGCGCTGAAAGGAGTAATCCCCAAGGCGAAGCCCGGTGCGGCTAACCTGCGAGCCGTAATGCAAGTGAACTCGATTCGGCCTCGTTACACAAAGTGGGAGCGGCCAATCTTCCGGATTGGACGAAGCCTGCCATCGTCGGTGAAGCGGCACTTGAATGCAGCCGACGGGCTCCCCGGGGTGAC
>JAPLUI010000251.1 GCA_026397725.1 Verrucomicrobiota bacterium
CTGCGCCATCAGCAACCCCTCCAAAGGAAAGCTCGCGGACAGGGGGCCGGGCGGTAAAATGGGAGCATCCGTGATGCCTGTGGGAGGCCCAGGTGGACCCGAGGGGAGGGAATCATCGGAATGAGTTAGAGACAGGGTTGGCGATCACGTCGGGGACGTAGGCGGTATCGACGAAGTTCTTGATCTTGCGGATCAGGACGATGGCGTCCTGGATCTGCCTGGCGGTCAACCTTGGGGTGGCGCCGCCCGGAATCAGCGAGGCCACGTGGGGCAGTTTGCCGCCGAACATGGCACAGAATTTGGAGGCCTCGGCCCGGATCTCCAGCGCGGTGAGGTAATTGCGGATGGCACCGAGGTTGAGATCGAGGTTCGCAAGGTAGTCGCCATCGAACCTCGGCAGGAACGGCGCGGCCGGATAGTAGCTGCTGGAATTGAGTTCGGACTGCACCCAGCCCTTCAGATAGTTCAAGGCGGCATCGCGGCCCTGGTATTGCAGCACGGCGGTGATGTCGATGAAGTCGATGGCTGATAGAGTGTAGAAATGAACAATGGCCGACTGGATGAAATTGGCGGCCTGGGCGAGGTTGCGGATCAGCAGGCCCTGGGTGGGCGGAGTCACGCCGTAAGCCGCGTCCTGCGCCAGCACCGAAGCGATGGCATGCTCGACCGGGCACACGCCGCAAATGCGTTGGGTGACCTGTTGGGCATCCAGCGGATGGCGGCCCTTGAGGATGGCTTCGAAACCGCGGAAGGATTCACCAACGGTATAGGCCTCGGTAACGATTCCGTTGTCGGTGACGACCCGGACCGAAAGGTGACCTTCGATTCTCGTGACCGGGTCGATGGTGATGGTTGACGGCATGGGCGGTGGGGGTGGCGGATGATGCGGCAATCTCAGGGTGAGACCAGGACGCGGTAAAAGCGTTGTTTTGCCCCGGTGGAACCTCCGGGATCGGTGAAGAGCTGCGGGCTGCCGTCACCGGAGATGGCAGCCCCGATGTTCTCCCATGTTCCCGTGCCGAGAACCCCGGAGCGTTGCAGTTGATAGACATGGCCCGTCACGGTGGGCACGGTGAGCCGCGCGTCGGCACCGCTCAGATCGAAACTCTGGACGCGCACGCTGCTGGAATCGAGGATGATCCCGTTGTTTTGGAAGTTGGGTGGCAATGCCTGGGTGCCGGTGATGATGTCGAACACGCCGTTGTTGACGAAGAGGCCGGTACACTGGAGCGCGGCACCCCTGGTCAGGCGGACGGTGCCGAAGTTGGTCACCGTCCCGTTGACCGTGAGCACTCCGGCATTGTCGGCCACCACCGTGCCGCTGCTGACCAGATTGCCATTGAGCGTGCCGCGGCCCGTTAGACTTCCGCCGGGATCGATCTGCACCTTGCCGGCCGTGAGCGTGCCATCCCACAAGCGGAGGGTGCCGCCGCTGGCGACCTGCACGGTCGAGGCGGGTCCGCTGGTGATGGTGCCGGTGAGGGTCAGCGTGCCGAGCAAGACGCTGGTGTTGCCGGTGTAGGCGTGGCTGCCGCCCAACACCCAATTGCCGGTTCCGCTCTTCACCAGGCTGGTGGCGCCGCCGCTGTCGGCCAATGCTGTTAGAAACGTGTTGTCCCCGGGATTGGTTCCGGTCAGGGTGAGAGTGCGCGGGCCGGCGTTTTCCCACAGGTTGAGCGAACTCGGCGCCGTAAGGCTCAAGGTGGCCGCCGGCACTTGCCCCGAGGCCTCCAAGGTGCCGCCACCGCCGGTCGTGCTTAGGCGGAGCTGCCGGTTGGTGATTTGCGGCGTGCTTCCGGTGTACTGCAGGGTCCCGCCGCGGAACAAGAGCCCGATGTCGTTGGCCGCCTCGCTGGCCGAATGGTTGCCCAGGCTGCCGTTGGCACCGTAGTTCGAGACCGAGGCTACGTTGACGATGCCGCCCGCGAAGATGGTGACGCCCGAATAGCCGCTGGCAGGCGAGGTCAGGAAAATCCGTCCGCCGCCCGTCATGGTCAGGGTGCCCGTGCCGGAGATGGTGTTGGGGATCACGAGGGCGGTGTAGCCGCTGTCGCTGCGGTTGAAGACCAGGCTGCCGTTGTTCGTCACCGGCCCGGTTCCCAGCGTGCCGATGGCACTGCCATTGCCCACCTGCAGCGTTCCGACGCTGATGGTGGTCGGGCCGCGGTAGGTGTTGTCACCCGTCAGGATGAAGGTTCCCGCGCCGGTCTTGGTCAGGGCGATGCCCCGCAAGCCAGCCACCGTGCCGTCGCCCCCGGCGATGCAGCCGGCAAACGTGCAGCTCGACCCGCCGCCGCCAACCGTCAGGGTGTCGTTCCCCGCACTCGCCGCTTCCTCGCCGACCCGTCCCGAACCCGTTAGATTGCCCACCGTCTGGCTGGTGCCGTCGAGCAACCAGACTGCATTGGCTGCCACGCTGAGATTCTTGTTCGCCGCGAAGGTTGCGCCGCCGGACATCTTCACCGTGCCTTGGTCGATGGCAACCGCCCCGGTGAAGGTCTGGTTGGTGTTGATGATCAGGCGGCCCGCGCCGGTCTTGGTCAGCGTGCCGCCGCCACTGGCGACACTGTTGATTTGCGTGTCGCCGTCGCCGCCGATGGTCAGCGGGCCGTTGGCGATGATGTTGCCGGTGGCGACGACCAACTTTTGCCCGGGGGTGGCGGTGTCGAGTTGCCCGCCGCCGGCCGCCACCGTGAAGCCCCGCGTGAAGGTGGCCGAATTTCCGGTGTAGGAAAGGAAACCCTTGGTGAACGAATTGCCCAGGCTGACCGCGCTGGTGGCGTTCCCCAAACTGCTGGCGCCGGCCGCCACCGCGACGCTCGGGGCGATGACCTTGCCGCCGTGGATGGCCGTGGTACCGCTGAATGTATTGTTGGAATTGAGGGTCAAGGTGCCCCCGCCGAACTTGGCCAAAGACATGGCACCGCCCAGCGAACTGGGCCCGCCGAGGGTGTAGTTCTGGCTGGAATTCACCGTGACCGCTCCGGGTGTCAGGGCAGCCGGCAACTGGATGGCAGGGCTGGCCGCGCCGGTGTCGTCAAAGGTCACGGCGGCCCCGTTGGTGAAGGTCGTGGCGCTGCTCCCACCGTTGAGCCGCCAATTGGCGGTGGTCCCGACGTCCCAGCGATTGGTGGTGCCGTCGCCGCGCCAGAGGAGGTAACTCGCGGCCGAGACCGAGATGGTGCCGAGGGCGGAATCGACCGAGTTGGTGGCATCGCGGGCGGCGAAGGTGAAGGAATCCGTTCCCGCGTAGCCCGGTTCCGGGAAGTAGGTGGCCGTGGTGCCGGACAAGGCCACAGTGCCGTGGGCCGCTTGCGTGACGATGCGCAAGGCCGCGGTGGTCGGGCTCATGCCTAACGTGAAGGTGACCGGCGCGCCGGCCGCAGTGATGGCCGCACTGGTCACGGTGGGCGAGGCGGGCGGGGCGTTGTCGCCGCCGGTGCCGTTGTGACAACTGTAACAACCGATCCGGTAGCCGCGCCAGAACGATTCGCTTTCCGCGGTGGTCTTGGTATCCAGGGTCCGCGTGTTCTGCATTTCCGCGAGCACGGTGCCCCGGTGGTCCGCGCCATGGCAGGCATGGCAGGCATCGGTGTCTTCGTAGTTATCATGGGAACCTATCCAGGTGGAGCCCACCGGATGAAGACTGTGGGGACCGGAGGCCCAGCGGGATCTGGATGGTGAAATCGCGTGGCAGGCGGTGCATTCGGCCAGCACTCCCACATGCCCTTGGGTGGCGTTGGATTGCACGTTGTCGTTGGCTCCGGCGGGATACTCGGCATGGGGCGAACCATGGCAGGCCGCGCACTTCATGCCACCGTGGCCGGAGGAGTACCGGAACAACGAGTGGCCCACCGACGGCGTGTTGGAATTGGTGGCAAATGTTTGATTCACCGCCACCCGCGGCTGGCCGGATGGCTCGAAGGCCGAGGTATAGCGGATCGAGCCGTTGTTACTGATGGCTGTGCCGGTGTGGCACTGCTGACAATTCGGTTCGTCAAGCCAGCCGGTGCGGCTCGGGGCACCGACTTGCCGCATGGTCCCGTGGCAATTCTGGCACTGCATTTGCATCGAACCATCAGCCGCCACTGCCGATCCCATCGCCCCGCGCAGGCAGCGGGTGGACGATCCGGGGTGGCATTGGTAGCAGGCCGTACGATTGGTTTGCGCCCCTAACATTTGACCGTTGTCCGGATCGATGACCGTGGCATGGGTGCTGTGCAACGCCTGGGTCAACGGTGAAATCCCGGCATAGCCGCTGCCTGCCAACGCCTCGGAGGCATGGCAAGCGGCGCACAGGATCGGCTTGCCGGCGGCCGTCACCGTCGGCAGCAAGCCGTCCTCACGGTAGGACTTGGCCGCCAGGGATTCTTGGTAAAGGGTGGTACCTAACAGGATCTCGTCGTGCTTCTTGAGGATGTTCAACCGATAGTCCCGCTCGGCGCTGGAGTCATTGACCCAGCCGCCGTAGGGACGGGCGTCGTTGCGCTTCGCGGTGGAGGCATGGCAGGCCCGGCAATCCATTTCGTCCGAGACCGGCAAGACCACGTCTGCCTGGGCCCGCAGCGTGTTGGTGGCGTCGTAAGCCTTCAGCCGGAACATCGGATAGTAATTCTTTTGACCGGCGTCATCCTGCGGCACGATGGGGATGCCTTCGGCCGTGAAGCAACTGTTAGAAGCATCCCAGGAGAAGCCTTGCGGCGTGTTGGCCGCCCCCGGCATCGAGAAGCCGGTCAAGCCCGTATCGGTCGGCAGCGCCGACCCGTAGAGTGCTTGGGCGTAGGTCCAGAAGTTCGTCTTGCCCGCCGAGGTCTTGTTGATTGAGCCGGCGGGGTCGGCGACGGCCTCGAAGGTCACCCGCACGCCGTCCGCGCTCGTCATCAATGCCGTCACCATGTTGGTACTGGTCGTGCCGGTGGAATGGACGACCTGGGCATGCAGGGTGTTGTAGGGTGGCAGAATGGAAAAGACCGAGTAATCCGCGTCCATGCAGTGCATGCCCAGATTGTTCCAGCCCGTGATGGCCCATTTCTCCGCACCCGGACTGGTCGCTGTGAGCAGCAGCAACGCAAGCAATGCCCGCGGCAAGCGGACGGAATCAGTCGTCGATGGAAGGCGCATGGCGTGGATGGGTTGAATGCCGACACGCAGCTCCCAACCTCAACTGGGGCAACGCCAACGGCTCACGGCCCGTATGGTTCGCATTTCCAAAGTCGCGGTCAACCCCCTTTTTTAAATTTTTTTTCTTGGGGAATCCGGGGGGCGATGAGATGCCAGGTGAGCGACCTTATCCCGTGGCGGCGGGCGGGCCGCGGAAGCGGAAGTAGGCGGCACCCGCGCCCTCTGAAGAAACCATCGGGGCCCCTAACGGATGCTCCGGCCGGCAGCGGTTGCCGAAGGCCGGGCATGGGTCGGGGCGAAGGGTGCCAAGCATGACCCGGCCGCCCAGGCATTCCTCGTCTCCGCCGGTAGGGGCGGGGCCTGGCTTGAAGCGGCGGACGGCGTCCAAATCCGCATAGTCGGCCCGCAAGCCGAGGCCACTGCCCAGAGACGCGGCTGTGACAATTCTTTGTCTTACTTGATCATTCAAACTTTTCCATTGCGCTGTTCTTTTGAACGGCTCCCTTGTCGTCATGTCCCAGCCACTGCCTCCCCCCACCGGCCGCTTCCGCCGCGACTCCAGCACGGCTGAATTTCCTCCACCGCCTCGAATCCCTCGCCATCCGCCCCACCACCCGCGACTACTACGTTCGCTGGGCCGAGGCCTGGATCAACCCGCCAAATGGATTGATGAGTGATGATTGTTGAATTATGATTTCAGAAGTGACTGAAAGGCGATTTCTTCATCTTCCATTCAAACCTCAAAAATCAACATTCTTGTCCACCAGCCAAGAAGATGCCCGTGTGAGGCCTCATCTGCGGCTCTAACGGACATGATCCCTCCCCAAGCCCCTGTAACGCACGCACCCCCATTCCGCACCGGACCGGTCCCGACGATTCCCCTCATTTACGGCGGAAAGTCGGCTAGCCTGCTTCGAGCCTCCGGCGCCTTCCCGAAAGCGTGACGCTGAAATTCCGGAAAGAAATAGCTTCCCTGTCGCAAAATCCCCTTGTGTCGGGGTTCGAGACCGTGCCACCTTCCCCCGTGCAGACCACTTTTCGCAACGTAAGACGAGGCGTCGCGATCAATCACGACCAGTCGTTGAATACCTGTTAGCGGAAAGAAAATGTGGGCTTGACACGCACAGATCATTGTGCGAAGCGTTGTGCATGGCAACCAATCTAGACATTGATCAGACCCTCTTGAAGGAGGCTGTGAGCGTTGGCCGCCACCGAAGCAAGAAGGCTGCGGTGACCGAGGCTTTGCAGGAGTATATCGCCAGACACAAGCAACAGCGGATCGTCGAAATATTTGGGACGGTCGATTATTCCCAGGATTACGATTACCGCAAGCACCGCAAACGGGCATGAAGGTAATTGTGGACACTTCGGTCTGGTCACTGGCATTCCGGCGCAGGAAGGTCGTGAAGACGCCTGAAGTCGATGCCTTGGTGCATCTGGTCCAGCAGGGACAGGTGGTACTTCTTGGGCCTGTGCGGCAGGAGGTGCTTTCCGGGATCAAGCATCGGGATCAATTCGAGCGACTTCGGGAGCGTCTTGCAGCATTTCCCGATCTTGAATTGATGACCAGAGACTTCGAGACGGCGGCCGAGCTATGCAATCTTTGCATCACCAAAGGTGTGCAAGCGGCACACACCGATTTCCTAATCGCCGCGGCTGCAGTCGCCAGGGGCTATGCGGTACTCAGTGCAGACCGGGATTTCGAGAACATTGCGCGGATCCTACCCGTTCGGACGTACGAACTGCGCTAACAAGGCGTCCCACCGAATGACCGATAAGCCCCACAACCGCCAAACCAACCACAGATCAACCGCCGGTCATCGGTGGCTTTGAACGTTCTGATCCAGGTTGACTCCGCCCCCGGCGCATGAGCGCCCTCACCGTCACCATTGGAGCGGACCTCGCCTCCCCCAAGCGCGGGCTGGCCGTCGCTACCGAGGCCGTCGCCGTTTCCGCCCGCCGCATGGCCACGATCTCCGGCAAGGGCCTCGCCGGGCTTGGCAAGGGGGCGTCCGCCGCCCTGGGCACGGGGTTCTCGCTCGCCGTGCCGGCCATCCATGCCGGGATCGCCGGAGCGGTTGCCTCCGGTGCCGCCGCCATGGCGGCCGGGGTGAAGTCCGTAACTTCCGCCGCCGACTTCGAGCAAACCAGCGTCGCCTTCAAGACACGCATCGGCGATGCAGGCAAGGCACAGGAGACGCTCGCCAAACTCCGCAAGTTCGCCGACGCAACCCCCATCGAGTTTCCCGAGATCGCGGATGCCGGCCGGAAGCTCATCGCCTGCGGGGAATCCGCCGACACCGTGCCCGACACCCTGCGCCGCATCCACCCTATTTTTCCAGCCTTCCGGTCCGGCCACCGGCTCTGTCAACGGCTTTCATCGGGAAAGCAATTTCCTAGCAATCGGGCCATCATGGGGGCTCGGGTTATTCGAACAACTGGAATTCCCAGAGGGTCGGGGTATCGGTGGCTTCGGTGATATTGAGGCGGGCGCGCCGGGCGGTGACCGGGTCAAAGGTGACCTCGAGTTTCTCACCAAGGTTTTCGCCTTGGTAACAAGGGATCCATTGTCCGTCATGCCAGGTTTCGATGGCGAACTTGCGGATCCGCTTCAATTCCGGATAGGCGTTCTCGATGATGGCTCGCCGGATCCTGACCGGTTTGCCCAGCTCGACTTCCAGCCAGGCATGGTGCGCGTTCGGTTCCGCGCCCCAACGGGTCGAGGAGTCGCCATC
This sequence comes from Verrucomicrobiota bacterium, assembly GCA_026397725.1. Lineage (GTDB taxonomy): Bacteria > Verrucomicrobiota > Verrucomicrobiia > Verrucomicrobiales > Akkermansiaceae > Luteolibacter. Next base: position 7,857 of record JAPLUI010000251.1, read on the forward strand.
AAAGGCATTTTCCGCTTCATAGCCAGCGCCCCAGCAACTGGATGCCGTGGCCGGTTTGTCGGTGGCCAGGCCGGTGTTGGCATTCAGGGGCTTCACCTCACGCCCCGTATAGAAGCGTACGAGTGCGGCGATGTTTTTGCCATTGATCGTCATCCGGTCGCTCCCTTTGAACTCCTCAATCGGTTTGCCGAGATAATCAGCCACTGGCAACGGCAGGCCATGGTCATAGGGCGCGGCAAAACCATAGAAATCCCAGGTCTTGTATTGGGTCTTGGAATCCAGTCGAGCATGAAGCCATCCATGCCGGTCTTTTTCAGCGCATCTTCAACTGACGCACAAAGATAGGTGATGTAATCCCTGGTGAACGGAATATGCATGCTGTCGGCCGGGGTGCCGTAGCTTTGGTCGGGATGGCGCTGACCCCAGAGCGTATTGGCTCCAATGCAGTAATAACCCATGACGAGCATCTGTTGCTGATGACCCAGCCTGACGACGTCCGTTAGAAAATCGTTCTTGAGTGCCGGCTGTTCCGGAATGGGCCCACCCCTATACCAAGCATGGCCGTTGCAGGAGAGAACGAATGTCTGGATGCAATTGACCCCAGCCTCCTTGCACCAATTCACCTGTGCGGCGGGATCGGCGTCAGCCCAGTGACCGGGTGCCGCAAACCGGCAGGCATTGCCATTGATCTGCCAGTTGAAATCCACGCAGAATGCGCGAACCGGATGCTTGAGCAATTCGACTTTCCAAGCCTCCTTCGGTGGCGCGGCCCACAGCCCGGAGGCAGCATGGTCGCCCGCCGGCGCGGCAACCGCCGCCAGCGGGAACCAGGCGACGACCAATCGCATCAGGTGTTTTTTCATGGGGGGTCTCCGGATGGATGGGTGGAAGAATCGGTGGACGTTATGGGACTTGGTGCCCATATTTTCACGGCATGCAGGTGGGGCATGGAGGGGCGGGCGGGCTGCGGAAGCGGAAGTAGGCGGCACACGCGCCCTCTGAGGAAACCATCGGGGCCCCTAACGGATGCTCCGGCCGGCAGCGGTTGCCGAAGGCCGGGCATTGGTCGGGGCGAAGGGTGCCGAGCATGACCCGGCCGCCCAGGCATTCCTCGTCTCCGCCGGTAGGGGCGGGGCCTAACTTGAAGCGGCGGGCGGCGTCGAAATCCGCATAGTCCGCCCGCAGGCCGAGGCCACTGGCGGGCAACACGCCGAGACCACGCCATTCCCGGTCGATCACCTCGAAAACCCGATGGGTCATTGCCAGCGCAGGGGAGTTTCCCTCGGGGCGCACCGCGCGGGCGTATGCGTTTTCCAGTTCGGCGCGGCCATCTTCCAACTGCCGCACGCAGCGCAAGATGCCGTCTAGCAGGTCCACCGGTTCGAAGCCGGTGACCACCACCGGCACGTGATGACGGCGGCAGAGATCTGCCAACTCCTGCACGCCGGTGACTGCGGCGGCATGGCCAGCGGCCAGAAACCCCTGCACTTCCGACCCTGGTGAGCGCAGGATGAAGTCCATCGCGGGGCCGACCAAGACCTGGGACACCAACAGCGAGAAGTTGTTGACTCCACCTGCCTTGGCTTGGTAGGCCGCCATCGCGTTGGCCGGCGCGGTGGTTTCAAATCCGATCGCGAAAAACACCACTTCGCGGGCGGGTTCGCGGCGGGCGAGCGCCACCGCATCTAACGGAGAATACACAATCCGCACGTCGCCGCCGGCGGCCTTGGCATGCAACAAGTCACCCTGGCGGCCGGGCACGCGCAACATGTCGCCAAACGAGCACAGGATCACCTCGGGCCGTCGCGCCAAGGCCACCGCTTGGTCGATCAGGCCGGCGGGGGTCACGCAGACCGGGCAACCGGGGCCATGAATCAACCTGAGCGCGGGCGGGAGCAGCCGGTCGATGCCAAAGCGCAGGATCGCATGGGTCTGCCCGCCGCAAACCTCCATCAAGGTCCACGGCCGGGTGATGATGCGGGCGAGTTCCGCAGCGAGGGCATGCGCCGCCGCCGGGTCGCGGTATTCCTCGATGAATTTCATGCCGACACCTCCCGCAGTGGCTTGGTCGCTTCCTCAAGGTCCTGCAATTCCTCCATTGCACGCAGGATCTCCCAGATGCGTGCGGCTTCCTCCGGGTCGATCTGTTGCAGGGCGAAACCGACATGCACGAGCACATAGTCACCGACCTCGGCAGCGGGTACGTAGGCGAGATTGATCGTCTTCTCGATCGTGCCGAAAAGCACCCGGCCGGTCCGGTTCCACGGATCGGCGGCAGTATCAACTGTGAGAACTTGGCCTGGAATGGCGAGGCACATGGGGAGTTATGGTTAGAGTGGCGGGTGCAACCAGGCACCGGCAAAGGCTTGGCCGGCGGCGAGGCCACCATCGTTAGAAGGAAATTGTTCGGGGAGCAAGACCTGGTGGCCTTGCTTGGAGAGGGCCGCTGCCGCGCCTTCGAGCAGGCGGACGTTTTGAAAACAACCGCCGCCGAGCACCACCGTGGAGACCGCGATCCGTGCCGCCACCGCGGCGGTGATCGCTACCAGCGTCTGGTGAAAACACGCCGCGATTTCCGGGGCCGGGACGCCCGCGCCAACTGCCTGCCAGACGGCATCGGCCACCGGCGCGGTATCGACCTCCCAAGCGGCGACCTCCGGCAACGATGGGCGTGACAGTTGCCAACCGGCGCAGTCGCCCGTGAGTGCAACGTCGGCCGTGCTGGCTGCGGATGCCGGGTGCAGGGCAAACGGATAGGGAGCGGCCGGGCCATGATGCGCGGTCGCGGCCGCTTCTAACAAAACGGCCGCCTCGCCTTCGTAGCGGGCGACCGGGCACAGTCCGGCGAGGGCCGCCACGGCATCAAACAGCCGGCCGGCGCTGCTGGTGCGCAGCGTGCCAGCCGCACCGTCACAAAGTTTTCCCAATGCCCCGGCGGGCAGGTTGAGGCGGCGGGCAGCAGCGGTGGCCACCTCCGGGCCGAGGGTTTCCCAAAGCCAGGCAAAGGCACTCCGCCGCGGTTCGCGCACGGCACGTTCCCCACCCGGCAGGGAGAAGCGGCGCAGGTAACCCACGCGGCGGCAGGCGGGGCCCTGGGCCAGCAGAAATTCACCGCCCCAGACGGTGCCATCGGGTCCGAAGCCGCTGCCATCCCAGATCACGCCTAACACGGGGCCGGCGGGCAGGCGGGCTTGTTCGGCCAGCACGGCCAGCAGGTGCGCATGGTGGTGCTGCACTTCCATGCGCGGCAGGGGCAAGCGCCGTGCGGCGACCGAGGCGGCGTAATCCGGGTGGAGATCGCAGGCAACCCACTGCGGATCCAGCCGCAGCAAGCGCTGCAACGCGGCGGCGGTGGCGGCGTGACGCTCGCGGGCAAGGACCGTGTCTTGATCGCCCAAGTGCGGACTCAGCACGAGGTTGCCGTCCCTGACCAGAGCGAGCGAGCCCTTCACCTGGCCACCCATGGCCAGTCCGGGGCAGGCCACCGTGAGCGGCAGGCGCACCGGGGCCGGCGCGTAGCCGCGGGCACGGCGGAGCAGGCGGGGCCGACCGGCGGCCATGCGCAGCACCGAGTCGTCGGCGGGTTGCGCGATTTTCCGGTCATGAACCAGCAACAGGTCGGCCACCCGGCCGAGGCGTGCGATGGCCTCCGCCGGCTCGAAACAAAGCGGCTCGTCGCTGAGGTTGCCACTGGTCGCAACCACCGGGCGGGAAAATGCCAGGCAGAGGAGCAGTTGCAGCGGCGAGGCGGGCAGGCACAAGCCGACGGTGGTGCAGCCCGGTGCCACCGCCGGTGCCAGCGGGTGGTAATCCAAGCCGGTGCGGGTGGCACTTGGTTGGGTAGGAGACAGCTCCTGGCAGCATGCCCGGACCCCTGTGGCGCGGGCATTTTGCCCGTCGCCAAGCGGTCTTTGCGTTGCCGCATTGAACGAACCATCCGCGTTGGGCGGGCCGGCCACCCGGGCCGTCACGAGCACAATGGGCGCGGCGGGGCCCGCCAGCAGCGCCTCCTCCTGAGGTGTTAGATCAGCCAGTTGCCGGGCCTCCGCGAGGTCACGCACCATGACGGCCAGCGGTTTGGCTTCGCGGTGTTTGCGCTCGCGCAGCCGGGTCACCGCGTCGGATCGGGTGGCATCCACCCACAGTTGGAAGCCGCCGTTTGCCTGCACCGCCACGATCTTACCGGCATCCAGCATGGCAAGCGCGGCATCGATGGCCGCGTGGGCATCCGCCAACCAGTGTCCCTCTGGCGATAGAGCCTGCAAGCGTGGGCCGCAGCGCGGGCAGGCGGTGGCCTCGGCATGGAACCGCCGGTCGCCGGGGTCGGCGTATTCGGCAGCGCATTGCGGGCAGAGCGGAAACCTGGCCAACGTGGTGCGGGCGCGGTCATAGGGAAGGGCGTCAGCGATGGTGAAACGCGGGCCGCATCTGGCACAGGCGAGAAAGGGATAAGCATAGCGGCGGTCACGGCTGTCTAGCAGTTCGCGGCGGCACTCGGGACAGGGCGCGAGATCGGGTGCGAGCGCGGACCCGCCAGCCCCGGTCAAGCGACTCGGGGCAATGCGGAAGCCACTGTCTGACGGTTGATTGGCGGGTGCCGGTTCTTCCTCGAGCGCCTCGACCCGCGCCGGTGGCGGGGCCTGGCGCAGTTGTGCCCGCAAGGCTTCCAGCGCCGCCGCGCTGCCTTGCGCCTCAAGCCACACGCCAGCCGCATCATTGCCCACCTCGCCGGTTAGATCCAATTGTCTGGCGGTGCGACAAACCCATGGTCGAAAACCCACGCCCTGCACAATCCCACCCACGCGCCAGCGTCGGCGGATCGAGGCGGAGCAGGCGGGAGCTGGAGGAGTTGCGGCCGTCGTGATCATGATCGCTCAAGGGTCAGCCGATGCCAGCAGGCGCTCGAGGAAGGCCAGCCATGCATCGAGACCCTCGCCGGTGCGGGCGGAGAGTTCGAGAATTTCCGCAGCGGGGGCGACTTGGGCGATGGCTTGGCGGGCGCGGGCGAGATCGAAGCCCGCCGGTGCGGCCAGATCGGTTTTGGAGATCAGCACGGCCCGGGCGCCATGGAAAATCGGCGGGTATTTCAGCGGTTTGTTTTCGCCCTCGGTTGCTGCCAACAGGACGATGCGGTGGGCTTCACCGAGATCAAAGGATGCCGGGCAGACGAGGTTGCCGACATTTTCGATGAAGAGCAATTGCACGCCATCCTTGGGCAACGTGTCCACTGCGGCGGCCACCATCCGGGCATCGAGATGGCAGACGGTGCCGGTCGTGATCTGGACCACGGGCACCCCGCTCGGACGCAGCGCCTCGGCATCCGCCTGGGTTTCCAGATCGCCTACCACCACCGCGCAGCCGACCCGGGCATGCAGCCGCTCCAAGGTCGCCTGCAAGAGGGTGGTTTTTCCCGCCCCGGGGGAAGAAACGAGATTGAGCGCAAGGATGCCACGCGCCCGGAAGTATCCGCGGTTGCGCTCCGCTTCACGCTGGTTCGCATCGAGAACCGGCTGCGCGCCTTGGCCACCATGGCGGTGCCAGCTCACGCTGCCGCCCGCCGCCGTGTGTGCGTGCCAACCGCCCCCCGCCTCATGGGCGTCATGGGCCTCATGGGCGTCATGGGCGTGATGGGAGTCATGGGAGTCATGGGAGTCATGGGAGTCATGGGAGTCATGGGAGTCATGGGCGTCATGGGCGTGAGCGTGGGACTCCTGGGGTGGGTGGCCCGCGCCGGGGTCGGGATGCACTTGGAAATGCTCGTTTTTTTCGCAGCCGCAGTGGTCACACATGATAGGGAATGGGGGCTTGGTTCAGGAAAGTATGGGCTCGACCTCGCAAAGCAGCAAGTCTCGTCCGGCCCGCAGCAATTGCAAGGGCCCGCCGCACAGCGGACAAGCAAAATCAAAGCTCGCGAGTTCGAGTTCACCGCAGACGGCACAGGCAAAATGGCCGGGCTCGGTTTCTAACACCAATTCCGCCCCCTCGGCGGGCGTGCCGGCCGACAGGGCGGTGAAGGCAAACTCCAGCGCCTCGGGCACCACCCCTGAGAGCAGCCCTAACCGGACCCACACCCGCACCAGGCGGGACCAGCCATGCTGACCAGCCAAGGCGACAAGCTGCCCGAGCAGCGCTTCGCAGATCGCTACCTCGTGCATCGGGCCGGGAGCTGGGAGCTTGGGGGCACTAACGGGACTAATGGGACTTGGCTTGCGACGCGAGTCAGGTGGCTGCCGGGTTGCGGCGCCAGGTGGTGGCGATGCCCCAAGCGGCAAGAAAGGTGACAACGGCTCCCAGCAGGCCGGCTAGGGAAGTCGAGAGCATTGCATGGGAGATGGCAGGGAAAGCATAATCCGGCAGGGGGGCAACGAACGAGGGAGCGGACGCATGGAGGAAGCCCAGGGTTTTCGCCACCGATTCCAAGCCATCGGGCCATTGGCAGGCGAAGGGGGCGCCGACCAGGGCGATAACGAAGGCGGCAATGCCGAGAAAGAAGACCGGGCGGCGGGCGGTGGCTGACAGCGCGGCACTTGTTAGGAGTGCCATCACGGCGACGGTCACCACGGCTTCACCAACGCCGATCAGCGCATGCACTCCCAGCATGGCTGGAAGCACTTGCGAAAACGGGATGGTTCCCGCAGCGGCCAGTTCGAGCGAGCAACCCAACGCGGCGAGGAGCACCGAGAGCCATGCGGCGAGGCCGAGAGTGACAGGGCGGTGCTGCGGTGCGGCTGAGGCGAGGCGTTGCCAGATCGATCCGCCGACTCCGGTGCCGAGGATTGCCATATTCAGGAGATTCGCGCCGAGAACCGCCATGCCTCCGTCGGCAAACACCAGGCATTGCAAGGTGACCACCAGGGCAACCGCGAGTACCCCGCAGGGGACCCCGAGCAGTGCCGCCGCCAGCACCCCTCCTAGCAAGTGGCCCGAGGTACCGAATTGCACCGGGAAATTGACCATTTGTCCCGCGAAAATCACCGCGCTGACTGCGGCGAAGCGTGCGGGCGCTGGTCGCTCCTTCGCTTTCCATGCCATGACGGCTGCCAAGGCGATTCCACCCACACTCACTGCGGCCGTAACCGGACAAACCGCTCCATCCATCATCGAAGTAGGGATATGCATGCGCTCCGTTTACCTCCGCCCGGCGAACTGTCGAGAGAAAAATCGCGACATCCGAAAATTCACGGCAGGGCGATTACCGAATCGCCCTCGACCATGAGCGGGAATGGCCAGCGGATTCCTCCACTCATTGGCTGCGCCGCACAGGCGCAAGCCGATGCATGGAGTGCGGTGGGAAGGGCGTAGCCCGCCACACCGCTTTGGCTGAACCGGGAGCGCCGCGGCGTTCCCATGGGGGCGGTCCGTCTCGCGGGCGGTCACGGCCCTCCCGAGTAACTTGGCTCCGAGGATGCCCGTTAGGGAGCGACGACATTCCTGTCGTCGAGCGGAAGGAACGTCCATGAACAGAGCCTTCGGCACGCACTCATGGGCCGTCCTTCCGCTACCACCACAAGAATGTGGTGGCTCCTTATCGCGCCCACGTTACTCCCGGTGCCACACCCGCCCACCGGGTTCTGATGCTGAGAACGGGAACGCCGAATCCCGGTGACGGCCCGGACGATGTTCGGGCCGCAGCGGGCGCCGGGACCTAGCCAAAGCGGTGTGGCGCTGCGCTTCCCACCGCACTCCATACCCGCGCCAGTCATTTTTTTGGCGAAGGTCCGTGCCGTCCTTGCCAGATGACACGGGCCGGGTATCATGGAGGCATGCCAATGCAATGCCCACTGCCTGATGCCGACGACACCTGCGTGACGCTGGCGCATGGCGGCGGCGGCAGACTGGCATGGGACCTGCTGGAGAAGGTGTTCCTGCCTGCCTTGGGCGATCCCAACCGGCATGAACGCCATGATGGCGCGGTGCTCGATCCGGCTGGGGCACAGGTGGCGTTTGCCACGGATGCGCATGTGGTCACTCCGCTGTTTTTTCCCGGCGGCAGCATCGGTCATCTGGCGGTATGTGGCACGGTGAACGATCTGGCCATGTGCGGCGCGGAGCCACGCTGGTTATCCACCGCCTTTGTGCTCGAAGAGGGCCTCCCGATGGCAACCCTGCGACGGGTGCTCGCCGACATGCGGACGGCGGCGGATGCCGCTGGCGTGAGTATCGTCACAGGCGATACCAAGGTGGTGGAGCGAGGCAAAGCGGATGGCCTCTACGTCGTCACCGCCGGCATCGGACTGGTGCGGGCACCAGCCCCGGTGCGACCGCAGGCGGTCAAACCGGGCGATGCGATCCTGCTCAGCGGCGACCTCGGCCGCCACGGTGCGGCGGTGCTCTCGATACGCGAGGGTTTGGAGTTTGAGCCGGCACCCTTGAGCGACTGTCAAGCGCTCCACCGGCCGGTACTCGCGCTCCTGGCCGCCGGAGTGGAGGTGCATTGCCTGCGCGACTGCACCCGCGGCGGCTTGACCGCCGCTCTAACGGAGATTGCGCGGGACGGCGGGGTTCGCCTGCGGATTCGCGAGGCGGCGATCCCGGTATCACCCGGGGTGGCGGCAGCTTGCGAGTTGTTAGGGCTCGATCCGCTGCAACTGGCCTGTGAGGGACGTTTCATCGCGTTCGTTCCGGTGGCGCAGGTCGCCGCAGCCTTGGCAGTGCTGCGGGCCGATCCGGTGACGGCCGCAGCGGTGCCGATAGGGACGGTGCTTGCCTTGCAAGCTGCGGGCACGGTGGAATTGGAAACGACCCTCGGCGTGCTGCGGGCCCTGGAGCTGCCGGCCGGTGAGCAACTGCCGCGCATTTGCTGAGAGCACGTCTATGGCTGGGTGACGACGCGCAGGTCATACACGGTGGCGGCGGGCTTGCCGGGCTTGGCCTGGACCCGCACGGTGACCTTGGCCTTGGATTCCAGCAAGGCGGCGGGAATGGCATACTCGACGCCGTAATAATCCTCCAGGTCGGTGCCTTTCAACATGGCCGTCGCGATGACGGTGCCGTCGATGAGCAGGTCGGACTCCGGGCCCTTGTCGCGGCCCCAATAGACCAGCCGCAGCGCGGTCTTGGCCCCCTTGGGTGGGAGTTTCATCTCAAAGCTGAACCAGCCGTTGTCGTCGAGCGCGCGGAAGTGCTTGCCTAACGGGCCGTAGCCGGAACGCGATTTTTCGAAGCGCAACTGGTGGTCGGTTTCCGGCTGCTGTTCACCCAGGCGCACGCGGTCGATGGTACTCGCCTCCAACTCCTGCTCCAAGCGTTCGGCGGTGGCGACCTCCCGTTGCAGTGCGGCGGCATGGGCCGCATCGCTCAGTTGCCAGTAGATCGCATAGCGTTGGAAATGGACGCTGTAGAACGGCGCGAGGGTCACGTCCTTGGGTTGGGCCAGATCCATGGTGCGGAAGACGCCTGGGCGGCCGTCCACCGGGGCGATGCGGGCCAGCACCTCCGCGTCGGTCGTGGCCACCAACAACGGGGCACGGTTCAGCGGCAGCAGGGCCTTGATGGGCGTGTAAGGGCCGATGAAATCCGGTTGGCTGAGGCCCTCGCGGCCCAATTCACCGGCTAGCAGGATGGGTCCGTTGAACACCGACACCCAACCCGGACATTGGGCCTGGCGGACGACCCGCAGCTTCATCGGCAGTGCGATGCTGAGGCGCTCGCCGGCCTGAAATTGACGCTTGATTTCCGCGAAGCCGCCGGGCTGGGAGGTCGTGGCCACGGCTTGCCCGTTGACCGTCACGACCAGTTGGTCACCGTCTAACCAATACGGGTGCCGCAGGCGGAGCGTGACGGGCTCGGCGGGAGCCTTGGTGATGGCCAGGGTGGTGGTGGCCTCATCCGGGAAGCGCGTTTCCTGCCGCACCGCCAGGCCGCGTTCCGGCCAGGTCAGTTCGGAAGCGATGAACAGGTTGACCGACAGGGACGCCGAGTCGTGCGTGTAGATGAACTCGCCGTATTTCGCGTGGTTCTCCATGCCGGTGCCGGTGCAGCACCAGAACGAGTTGAACGCGGTGCCGTAGCTGCGGGCATAGCCAGGCCGCATGGGCGTATAGTAAACCATGGCGCCCTCACCCGGCAGCGGGGCTTGCGAGGTGAGGATGTGATTGAAGAGGGCATGCTCGTAGTAGTCGAGATAGGCGGGCGCCGGCCGCTCCTGATAGAGCGCGGTGGTGAGGCGCAGCATGTTATAGGTATTGCATGTTTCGGGGCCGCCATCGTGGGTGAGGTCGCCGCCCATGTTCCTGGGCTCGGAAAAATGTTCGTGGATGCTGTTGCCGCCGTTGACCCAGGTGCGGTTGTTGACGACGGTCTGCCAGAAAAACGCGGCGGCGGCCCCGGGCCGCGCGTCACCGGCCAGTTCGTGGATGCGTTGGAAGCCGGTGAACTTGGGCACCTGGGTGTTGGCATGCTTGCCGGTTAGGTTGTCTTGGCCATCGGCGGCCGGATCGAGCAGCGCGCGGTGCGAGTAAAGCCGGGCGAAGTCGAGGAAGCGCCTTTCGCCGGTGATGGCATAAACGTCGGCGAGCACTTCCGCCATGCCGCCGTGCTCGCAGTTGAGCATGCGTTCGCGGCGCTCGTCCGGCAGGTCTTTGACCAACGCTCCGCACCAATCGGCGAGGCGCACCAGCACCGCTTTAGCGGTGGCGTCGCCGCAATTCACCCAGGCGTCGCGCAGCCCGGCGAGTTGCTTGTGGATCGTGTAAAACGGCGCCCAGTAATTGTCGATGGTCTCGACCTTGCCCTTGCGAATGTCCGCTTCCAGTTCGCGGGCGAAGGGAAACGCCACCACCGACCCGTCGCCGCGCCGGTCCTGGCACTCCTTGAGTTCCTTGGTGATATAGGTGATGCGTTCGCGCAGGCTCGGGTCGTCGGTCGCGCAAGCCATCAGGCTCAGCGCGCTGAGGTAGTGGCCGAGGCTGTGGCCGGCCAGGGACCGGACGGTGCCCGGGGCCGCCGGCGATTCCCAACCGCCGTACGGCTTGGCTTTGGGTGCCAAGCCGGCCTCGACGCGGAACTGTGCTAACAAACGATCGGGTTCCAGCCGGAGGAGGTAGGCGTGATCGACCTCCTGCATGGCCTTGAACGGGCCGTCCAACAAGCGCACGGCGCCTGGCGGAAACAAGTGCTGTGCGGCGGGGGTGGCGGGTTTCACCAACCATGGAGTGGGCTGCGCGGAGGTGCTGGCGAGGGTCAGCAGGAGGCTGGCGCCGGCGATGGCCGCGGCGGGCACGGCGGCGCCGGGGATCATGTTAGGGTTCATGGCAGGTTTGATGATGAGGTTGGCAGCGGGCTGCGGAATCCAAAGGCGGGGACCCAACAGGCAGGAACCGGAACTACGAATTGCCGGCAGCTTCAATTTCAGGCGTTCGCAACATGAGCAATCCGCTTCGCAAAATGCACAGGAGTGGGTGATGATCGGCAATGAGGACTTTCATGGCATCGCGTTCGATGCTGAGCGTGCCGGTGGAAATGAGCAACAGCTTGGCGGGCTTGCGGTGGAGGAGATGGGAGTTGAGAAAATCGGAGTCCTTGCTGATCACCACGGCCTCATCAAGATCCGCCAGCTCAGCAATCACGTGATCTGAGGTGCGGTTGCCTGCGGAGAGGTCGAGGGTATGCCGGGCGGCCTGGCCAAGCTCGTTCAGGCGGACGGCCAACAAGCGGGGAAGTTGGGCATCGACCATGAAATTCATGCGGCAGGGAGGGACTCGAAACGCTTGATCCGGACCAACCGGGCGGCATAGGCATGGGCGGCTCTCAGGTCATCGGGTTCAAGATCGGGGTAGTCCGCCAGTATCTCGGCTTCCGAAGTGGGACCGCTCAGCAGTTCGAGCAGCCACTCCACCGGGTAACGGAGCCCGCGGATGCACGGCTTGCCATGGCAAATCTCCGGTGAGGTGGTGATGCGCTTGAACAGTTCGTTGGCTGACATGGGAACAGGATAACCCAAAAGCGGCTCCTGCCAAGTTGATTTTCTTGATCACCCGGCATCTCCGAGTCGGACGGAACCACGGGCTCTTACCCATGAAAATACACTGGAACAAGCCCGCCACTGCACCTATAGTGCCGCCATGGCTGTCAACCCTCAAACCTACCAACGCCTGGAGAAGGAAGTTCTCCACCTCCCGCTGGTCAAATCGTTTCTGTCGGCAGGAAACGGCGCTGGTTCCCGGCCCACCACTTGGCTTTCATTTCCTTCACGGCGACGCAAATCATAAATCCTTCCTTCGATGGTTTCTCTGTCCCATAGTCTCGAGCGGCTCCGAGGGCCTCCCCGGCAAGGGCTTCCTCCCCGCCATGCCGTAGCTGCGTGCTTCCAGCCGCAGAGCCGTTGGATAGCGGATGGTGGATGGGAGGTGAGCATCACGGCCCGGTTGACAAGGTCCGGCATTCGCGCTAGGATCGTTGACGTGAATGCGATCACACTCGAATATCCGGATACTTGGCTGGCCGCAATGGGGACGGATGCGGTCCATTTTGCTCAGGACGCAAGAATGGCGGCAGCGGTGAAACTGTTCGAGGTAGGCCGCTTCACCAGCGGTCAAGCCGCCCGGTTTGCGGGCATGTGTCGCCGGGATTTTCTGCTCGGCTGTCGGCAATGGGGTGTCGATAGTGTGAGTTGGGACGCGACGGAGTTGTCGGCAGAATTTGCCACCCCACTGCCACCCCGCCCATGAACCAGGTGGTGTGCAATGCGGGCCCTCTCATTGCCTTGGCTGGCATCGGTTCCTTGGAGCTGCTGCGGGATCTGTTCGGCTCGGTTCTGGTTGCCGAGGAAGTGAAAGCGGAGGTGGAAGCAGGCGGCGGTGCCGCGGCAGGCGCCGACATGTTTTCGACGACGCCATGGTTGCAGGTCAAAAGTCTTTCTCACCAGGTCGACCCATGGCTCACATCCATGCTGGATCAGGGAGAGGCCGCCACCATTTCCCTGGCCAATCAGGTCTCCGCTTCGCTGGTCTTGATGGACGAACGCAAGGGACGGAACATCGCCCGCAAAGTTTACGGCATCGCAGTCATCGGCACGGGTCGATTGCTGGTGGAGGCCAAGCGTGCCGCCCTCATCCGCAACGTGCGTCCTGCACTCGAACAAATGCGGGCTAGCGGGTATTGGCTGGCGGACAACATCGTCGCGGAGATTTTGCGACAAGCCGGCGAGTGATCGTTTGTCTGTCCCATGGTCTCGATGAGGACAAGGATGAGCTAATTCCCGAATGGCGCGAGGAGCTTCAGCGACGAGCCTGCACCATTGACGCAGGCAAGGCAATACTCATCCCTTCCGCAGTCCTCTGGAATGAGATCAACCAGCGTTTGGGCACCACCTTTTGAGCCAGGCGCGTGACTTCACAGTTCCCGATCCCGGCGGAGAATGAGTTGGCACTTTCTGGCGTTTCAGACGAATTCGTGAATCATCCGCGCATGGGCTTTCGGGTGGCAGCAGTGCCGCTGCGGTGTCATCTCTTGCTCTTACTTGATCATTGATCATTGAATGTTGGAAGTTGAATGTTGGATGTTGAACATCTTTCCCTTCATGGATCGTTGGCCGCCCATCCGTCCGAATTCAACATTCAACATTCAACATTCGTTACTACTCAGGTTCCAAAGAATTCGTGGCAGAATCATTTATGGCAGAATCATTTTTCAAGAGTCTTGAGGGGGATTCATCACTGGTCGGCCTGTCTGCGTGCGGATGCGCACAGACAGGGGTTGATCCAATGACTTTTTCCAATTCTGAAATGATTCTGCCATAATAAATGATTCTGCCATACCTGAGTAGTAACACGCCCAAAACGATTCCGGCCCTGCCGCCACCCATTCCTTGCGCACCACCACCACGGAATGCCCCCGCAGGAAGGCATTGAAGGCTTCCGCCTGCTCCGGCGACGCTGCCACCGGCAAGCTGAAGGTTTGGTAGGCCATGACTTGGCGCTGAAAAAAAATCGGCCGCTGCGCGGCATGGATGCATGCAAGACCGCCACTCTACGCGACCCCGGCCGCTCGCCTTTCAGTCGCCGGGGTTCGTCCCTCACCCCGCTCCTTCGGGCTCGCTCTTGCTGACTAGCTCCCGCTGGCTCATGGCTCCGCCTGACCTGGGGCCAAGACAACCCGGAAGCCGTAGCTGTAGAACCAGTAGGACGGGTAGCCGTCGTTGCGGTAGGCGGACGTGCAGTTGCTGCTGTCGTAGTTCCAACCGCCGCCGCGCAACACGCGGGCCGAGCCCGTGTTAGATCCGGTGGGATCAGTCGCGGCATCTGAGGAATAAGCGGCATACCAATCCGCGCACCACTCCCACACGTTGCCATGCATGTCATGAAGTCCCCAGGCATTCGGCTTCTTCGTCGCCACCGGATGGGTCGTGCCGCCGCTGTTGCTCCAATACCATGCCATTTCATCCAGGCTGCCCGCATAGTCCCCGGTCGTTCCGGCCCGGCAGGCGTATTCCCATTGCGCCTCGGTTGGCAACGCGAACTTCCAGCCAGCGGGCGACAGGGCCTTCGCATTCAATTTCTTGCAGAACTCGGACGCGTCGTCCCAGTTCACCTGCTCCACCGGTAGATCCCTGCCCTTGAAATGGCTCGGATTGTTCCGCATCACCGCTTCCCATTGCGCCTGCGTCACCGGCGTCCGCCCCAGCCAAAACGCCTTGCTCAAGGTCACCTCGTGCCGGCCTTCCCGCTCGCCCATCGTAAACTTCCCCGCCGGAATCCCGCACAACTCCAGCTTCAGCCCGCCTCCGAGGTCCACCTCCCGCCGCTGCCCCGCCGCCGCCCCGTCCCACGAGGACTTGCCGGTCGGGTCACCTCGGCCGGGTGCTTCGGGAACGCCTAACCGCCCGGACGCAGCAGCCACCGCGGTCCCGCTCAGCGCGACTCGCTCGGTGCGCTCGCCGCTCCAGGTTGCCGCAATGCGGAGTTCACCGGCATACGGGTGGCCGGCGGGGTCGGTGTGGGTGAGCTTGAAGTGGTAGGTGTCGCCCTGGCCCAGGCTCAACACAGTCGGGGTCTCCCAACAAGTGTCCCCGCAGGTCACCTTCGCGCCATGGACCTCCTGGCCGTCAAGCAGCGCCAGCAATTCGATGGTCGGCTGGCTGCTTTTCTCCTGCTCCACCTTGGCTTCCTCTGCGGCGGCCTTGGCACGGGCCGCCTCCTCTTCGGCAGCGCGACGGGCGTCCTCAAACCTTTTTCTTTCGGCGGCCAGCCGCACGACCTCAGCCTCCTTCTCCGCCTTGGCTTTCTCTGCGGCGGCCATGGCGCGGGCCGCTTCCGCCGCACGGCGTGCGTCCTCCTGCTGTTTGCGTTCCTCTTCGAGCCGTGCTGCTTCCGTCTTTCTCTTCCGGCATTCACCAATGCTCCGGTCAAGCTCGTCCAACAGATCTTCCTTCACCTTTTCCCAAGCGGCGTCCGTGGCGGTATGTTCCTCAAGTGCTCTTTGTTTACTCGGCACCACCTGCAGATCCATGATCCAGCCGAGGGTCTTGCGGGTCGTGTCTCCGATGTGGGTCACCAGAATCGGCAGCACTTTCAGTTCCTCTCGCTTGTATCGCTCATGAATCCGGGGCAGTTCCTCGTCCTGGATGAAATCAGAAGCCGAGAAATTGCCGCTGATGAGGGGAACCGCAATGTCCGCGCGATCAATTTCAGAAAAAATCTTCCGCCGCCACTCGTCCCCCCCCTTGAGCCCTCCTTCCTCCTCTCGATCCCACCAGAACTGCACGCCTTCCCGCTTGAAACGGCGCTGAAAATAGGGGATCAGGCCAAGCCTGCCCTCTTCCGTCCATTTCTTGTCCAGATGTGAATAGCAAATGAAAACGCGGATAGCTGGGTCCATTGGTGAACGGTGTGGTCACCGGCTTTTAGCGATGGGTTGGGGTACTGTCAAAGCCATTCACCGACAAACAGGCTGGCCAAACAGATGGGTGAGAGCACCACGCGGTTCCGTCCCGCCGGCGGTGACGGGCCTTGATCGATGAGTGCTGAGTGTTGAGTGTTGATTTCTGAAGTGACTTAATGGCGGGTTCTGCCTCTTCCCTTCGCAAATCAAAAATCAACAATCAGCACTCATCAATTCCTCTCCAGCCCGGAACCGGACGGGACCTCGCGATTATTGGTCTGTCCCATAGTTCGGTCTGTACCATGGTTCGATGATGCCACCCATGACCCAACCCCGGTGGGCATGCGCGTCAAGTTAAGCCAGATTCTCCCATGTTTCCGTGAAATTCCGGCGCTTTTTCCGTTTGTCGTAGCAACAATATCTGGCCAGCGCCTTTTCAAGGGCGGCGGTCTCCTGGTCGCCACCTGCCAG
>JAPLUI010000518.1 GCA_026397725.1 Verrucomicrobiota bacterium
CAGCTTCGCCGTCGCCCCGACCCCCGCACCCCGGAAGCAGACCCCGAAGAAGACAAAGGAAGAAGAGTTTGTGAGTGAAGTTCTTGAAGCAGACGACCCCTAACACCATGCCCTTTTCGAACCGCCCGTTTCATACGCTTTTTCAAATCGCCGTCCTCACCTCACCCCGCCCGCCCTACGAAATGAAAAATCCCCCTATGTCAAGAGATCTGGAGTTACAGACGAAAAATTCGCTTCCATTCGTGGTTCCATCTGCCGTTCCGGAATCATTGCGTCGAGGGAGACAATCTCCCGGCCCCCCCGCGTTTGAGCGCTTCCCGCGCATCCTTCTCGTTGGCCAGGACCTTGCACAGCACTGCCAGCAGGAAGTTGCGGAACCGGCCCCGCTCCTGGCGTGCCCGCGTGAGGGTTTCGTGGGTCAGCAGGTGCGCGAAAAACGCCTGGGTCAAGTCCTGCGCATCGTGGTGGCGGTAACCGCGCGTGCGCCGAATGAACGCGTAAATGGGATACCAGTAGATCCGGCACAGTTGTTCCATCGCGGCCGCCGCCCCGTGCGGGTCGGTGCCGGCCACCGACTGGATCAGGGTCCAGCGGGTAGCGGCAAACGCGCCGGTGCCAGGCTCCGCCGCCGGTGGCCCGGCGGGAGGGAGCGGATCGTGCGGGGAATCATTCACGCATGGAGTCTAGCCACGGATGAGGGTGATGAGCAAGCAGATCCATTTTGGGTTGCCTGCAACACCCACAACCCGCCAGTGGAAATCTTTGTAACACCCGCCCCGCGTTGCTTGTAAGCTTGGTAGATGACAGCGTTCAAGCCAGTTTGCGCAGGGCCGCCAGCCGGGACGGTTTCTCCGCCCCGGCAGCCTGCGGACGGATCGGACGGATCGGACGGACCGGACGGATCGGACGGGTCGGTCGGACGAGTCGGACCCGTCGGACGAGTCGGACCGGTCATTCCACCTTCCCCCAAAAACCACACCATCCGCGCAGTCTCCCGCGGAATCCGCATTGCCAGCCCGCTTGAAAATCGCCATGCTCTACCTTTCACCATGTCTAACAGACCTCGCCCATCCCCCGCCCCCGGCCCGCCTCTCCGCCGTGGTGGTGGCATCTTGCCGCATCTTCTCCCGCCGCCCTGCCGCTCCAGTCCCAGCCTCCCACCCCCAATCCACTCCCGCTCATGACTCCCGCCCCGCCCCCCAGACTCCACCGCTTCAACACAATGACCACCCCAGCCAATTTCAGCTTTTCAGCATTCCAGCGTTTCAGCTTCTTCCAAAAAATCCGGCTCCCTCACGCCCTGGTCGCCGCCGTCTTGGCAGCCTTGCTCGCCCAAGTGTCGCCCGCTTTGACCATCATCGACAACTTTACTGATCCCGCCAACTGGGGATCGCCGATAACGGATGCCGGGGATCTCGCTGTCGGAAATGGCCGGATGAACTACACCTCCGCTTCGGTCACCGGAGGCTTCGCTGGCGTTGCGAGAAACGCGCCCTTCCTCCCGACCACCCAGGACTGGAGCCTGAAGGTGGACGCCCATCTCAACGCCTTCACCCTCACCACAGAGGATCAGGGCAGCGGCGTGTTTCTCGGCCTCGGTAAAACGGGCGATTGGGATAACACGCACATCGCCTTGGAGTTTGGCCGTGGACTGTGGGGGGCTTACAACGGCTACTTCATCGAGGACGACGTGCGGATCAACGGCGCGAGCGCGCCGAAATTGATCAGCGTCCCGAATCTCACCTCGTCCGACGTGGCGCTGCGGATGGATTACACCGCCGCGACCCACACGCTCACCTACTATTTCGATGCCGACGGCGCAAGCGGCGGTTACACTTGGGTCGCGCAGGGCAGCGCCAACATTGCGAGCGGAACCTACAATCTGAACCTGGGGGCCGCCGACACTCTCAGTGTCGTGCTCGTCGGTTTGTCGGACTTGCAAACCGTCGCTGCCGGACAGGCGTATCTATCCAACCTCGAGATCACGGTGACCCAGGGGCCGACCGTGACGACCGCCGCCGCCACCGGGATCACGGCCACCACCGCCACCCTCAACGGCACGGTGAACCCGAACGGGCTGGCGACCACCGCGCAGTTTGAATACGGGCTGACGACTTCGTACGGCAGCACGGCGGGCGTGACGCTCTCGCCTAACAATGGAACGGTGGCGCAGAATGTGAGCACGAGCCTCAGCGGCTTGCAAGTGGGGCAGACCTATCATTACCGTCTCAGCGCCGCCAATGGCAGCGGCACCACCCCGGGTGCGGATCTGACCTTTACCACCCTGGTCCCGCCGCCGCTTGCTCCCGGGGAGTTGGTGGCGCCGCGAATCGGGATCGCCGGCGGCAATGTGAATCTGACGGTGCAGCCATCGGTGGCGGGGCGGAGTTATCAGCTCCAGGTTTCCGACACGATGGCGGCGGGGTCGTGGCAGGATGTGGGAGTGGTGCGGGTGGGTGACGGGAACAACCTGGTCATCAGCGTGCCGTATGTTCCTGCGGTGCGGCAGCGGTTCTACCGGCTGGCGCTGGTGGGAGTTTCCTCGGGTCCCACGGTCCCCGCTGGCTTCGCGCTGATTCCGGCGGGGCCGTTCCAGATGGGCGACCAGTCCGATCCGCGGGTGGGATATTCCGATGAACTGCCGGTACACACGGTGCAGGTGAACACGTTTTTCATGGGTAAATACGAGGTGACGAAGGAGGAGTGGGATACAGTGCGGACCTGGGGACTGGCCAATGGTTATACGGATCTGGCGGCGGGCAATGGCGGCTATGCCTCGAAAGGGGCGAACCATCCGGTGCATTCGATCACTTGGTATGACATGGTGAAGTGGTGCAATGCGCGAAGCCAGAAAGAAGGGCTGACGCCGTGCTACACGGTCTCCGGGGCGACTTACAAGGTTGGCAGTAGCGCCCCGGTGTGCAATTGGAGTGCCAATGGCTACCGCCTGCCGACGGAGGCGGAGTGGGAAAAGGCGACGCGGGGCGGCCTGAGTGCGCGGAATTTCCCGTGGGGCAATATCATCAACCACTCATTCGCGAACTATTACAATTCCAGCTACAGCTACGAATCCCCGCAGAACCAGGGTTACCACCCGACCTATGCTGTCGGAGGCTATCCCTACAGTTCGCCGGTGGGGAGTTTCGCGCCGAACGGGTATGGGTTGTATGACATGGCGGGGAATATGTGGGAGTGGTGCTGGGATTGGTATGGGTCCTATTCTGCTGCTTCGCAGACCGATCCACGGGGTCCCGCTTCGGGCTCGTACCGGGTGGTCCGGGGCGGCGGTTGGGGCAGCGACGCGCACCACTGCCGCGTCGCGAGACGCTTCGGCAGCTCCGAACCGGCCAACTCTGACTGGGGCTTCGGGTTCCGGGCAGCTCGCAGTTCAGTCCCCTAACAGCAGGCGGTAGCGGAACGAACGGAACGGAATAGCAAGTGAGCGGTAGCGAGCGCAGCAATGGAGTGAAGAGAGTGGAGCGGCGGAAGAAATGATACATGACGAATGACGAAAAAAACACCGGGGTTCAGGGGCAAGGCCCCTGACGAAAATTTTCAGCGAAAAACGAGTTATGCCATTTGAGTGGATCCGGATTCCTGCCACCGGGCAGTGGCGCAGGCAGGGACCGACCTCCGGGCGGTCCGGCGGGGGCAGGTCCGCATTTCCCACAAATTGCTAGCCACCCCAAACCTCCACCCGCACCTATCCCGGTATCGGAGATGCCACGCAAGACCATATTTTCTCGGCAAACGGACCGTTCCCCGCCGGACCGCCCGGAGGTCAGTCCCTGCCTTTGGTTCCCGGTGTGGCGGAGGCTCCCGCCCCCACCACCATCCCACCATCAAGCCATGCCAACGCCCATCCCCCATCTAACCAACTTCTTGCCCCCGCGCCTTCCCCTTGCCCGAACTGCCGGGCTTCGCTCGCTGCTCTTGCTGGTGTGCTTCCTGCTGCTGCCCGCTTCTGTGCGGGCTCAATGGGAGAATATAATCGGTCCTGGCGGTAACGTCACCATCACCCGCTACACCGGTCCCGGTGGCCCGGTGGTCATTCCCAGCTCGATTGAACAGCCGGTCACTGTTTTCCTCCCGGTAACCGGCATCGCCAGCCGGGCGTTTGCCGGTTGTGCCAGTGTCACCAGCGTGGCGATTCCCAGAAGCGTCGCCACCATCGAAGTCCTGGTCTTCCCTGGCTGCGTGAACCTGACTGGGGTTCCCATGAGGCACGGTCCGTCTCGCGGCGGGCACGCCTCCGAGAACCGGGACCCCGGCGACGGACCGGACGATGGTCCGGCCGCAGCGAGCGCCGGGACTTAGCCACAGCGGTGTGGCGCTGCGCTTCCCACCGCACTCCATACCCTCACCTGCCCAGGCGCTGGCCGTCTTCAGGGCACCGTGCCGCTAATGGTGTACTGCCCGATGGAACTGTAGTCGGTATATCCATCCACCAGATAATCACCGCGGCCCACCCCTGAGACATGCAGGAAATAGGTGCCCGCAGACAGGCTGATGGATAGGCTTGCGTCGGTGAGGAGGTCAGGATTGCTGGCCGCCAGCAGGTTGCCACTGGCGTCCCTGATTTCAGCAAGGATGTCGAGATTCTGGCTGGTGGCGTCCCCCAACACGTCAAACGTCACGGTGCCGCCGCCGGTGGTGAATGAGAACACATCGACGTCACTCCGGGTTTCGATGATGCCGGAAGCGGCGGCGGCATGATCGCTGAGCGTGAGAGCAGTGGCCCCGGCGGCGGTATTGGCAACTTGATCGACGCGATAGCTGAACCCGTTTTGGGAGGTGATGATGGCGAGATCATCCTGGGCATTGTTGGCGCTGAGATATTCACCCTTGGACCATTGGACGAGGGTCTTGTAATAGCCAACGCCCATGATGGGGCCCCAGCCGACTTCACCCGTGCCCTGGCCCGCATAGTAGGCTTCCACAGGGGATATCCGCCCGTCATGACTCAGCCCCAACGTGTGGCCGCATTCATGCGAGCAGGCCTCGGCAATGTAGCGGGGGGTATTGGCCAGTTGATCGGAAAACACCCAGCAGGGAGTGTCACCCGTCCAAGTGAAGGAATTGACATAGGCCACGCCACCCACCGCACCATACCATTCGTTGTCCGGGGTGATGATGCACCGGATCCGACGATTCGGGGCGGCGGCCAGGTAAACGCTCTCCTGGGTGGTCACATTGATCTGGAAGGGGGCGTAGTCCTCGGCGGTGCGGCGCCAGATTTCCGACATTTGCGCCTGCGTGCATGAAGTCGAAATGCCACGCGCGATGAGGGTGGCCCCGCCGGCCCACGGGCTGCCGGACACCACCTGCCCGTCCATATCGAGGTAAACCACGGCCACCGCCCCCGGCAGGCTGTTGTGCACCGGCACATTGCTGGGGGTCAGGTCATCGTTGATGATGGTGCCCAGGCCGCTGGCATCGGCGATGGTGGCGTTGACCGGGGAGGAAAGGTTGAGGGTAAATGTTTCATCGGCTTCGAGGACTGCGTCACCGACGATTGCGACCGTGACCGTCTGCGTGGTACTACCCTTGGGGAAGGTCACGGTGCCGGATACTGCGAGGTAGTCCGCGCCCGCCATGGCAGTACCATCGGCAGTGGCATACTTGACGGTGATGATTCTGGTACTATCCGCTTTGGACAGTTTCACCGTGAAGACCAGATTCGTGAGGCCTGGGTTGCCTTCGACGCTGGCGACGTCGTTGATGCTGAGCGCCGAACCCGTGGTGCCGCTAGCGGGGCTGGCAGGGGTCACGGCCTTGCCCTCCTGGCTCGGGCCGACGGCTTTGAGATTCTGCTCCTCGGCCTTGGCTTTCTTGACCTTGACCTCGTCCACCGGCGGCAACCCGAGGGTTTCGATGCAGCACCCCTTGGCATCCACGATGGCGCAAATCAAATCGCCGAGTTCGTGGCGGGTGGCACTCAGGCCCTCGCCGGCGGGACGGAATTCATAAGCCACGGTGAGCCCGTCATAGTAGAGTTGGCCGAGGAAGAACCCGCTGGCGGAATTTTCCTGCAGGGTCAGGGAGCCGGGGACTTTCCCGCTGATGCGCAGGTGGGTGATGATGGTGCCGTCGTCGGCCACACTGCGGTTGGTGACCTCGGCGGCCAGGACCGGAAACTGCGGCGACAACACGATGCTGAAATGGCTGCCGACCGGGCCGCTTTGGGCTTCCTGAAACGCTGTCGCCGTCACTGGCATCGTGGTGCTGGCCCTGGCGCGGGCGCTGGTGGCAACGGTTTCCCAAAGTTGTCCTTGGGAGACCAAGGCACTATCGGCCGGCTCTGCAACGGTGACACGGGGGGGTGCGGTGGCGGGCGTTTCAGCCGGGACCAAGCCCACCACGGCAGGCCCGGACGAGGTGAACTTTACCGAAACAAGAACCGCTGCTCCGAGGAGGATGGCGGCCGACAGGATGCGGGATGAGCCTTTCATGATGATCAATGGTGGATGGTGATGAGCACCCAGGGCCCAAACACTGGGCCGCTGTTGCGAAGGCAGAATGCACCCGTGAGCGAAGTACGGCCCGGGGCAGCGTTTGTGATAACCCTGTCACGGTTTCAACTACCGGGGTACCCGGGAGATGCCGCAGCCGGCAACCGCTGGTCGCCCATAACTCAAGGCCCGGACCCGCCAGATGCTCCTCCCGAGCACCTTGGCTCCGATGGTGCCATTATTTGAGGAGTGACGACATTCTTGTCGTCATGCGGAAGGAATGGCCATGAACAGAGCCCTCGGTATGCACTCATGGACCGCGCTTCCGCAGGCACCACAGGAATGTGGTGGCTCCTATCGCTCCCACGTCACTCCTCGTTCCGCGCCTACCGCATCGCGGGTGCTGGTGCTAAGGAGCCGTAAACATGGCGTTAGAAGTTTGATCATTCAGAAATTAGGTAAAATGATGGAGGGTAAAATGATGGAAGAAAAGATCAGAATTCCCGATAACGGGAGCACAATTCCAGTTCTTCATGATTTTACCCTATCATGATTTTACCATTTTGTAAGGTTTATTTCTTTACGGGGCCTAAGTTGCGGCTCCACCGGCACTGGGGCAAAGCAGGCATCCCCGCCCGATCCGGATCGTTTGACCGCCGCACGCACGAAGCAGCAGCCTGCCGGCGGGCTTAAGTCCGCGCCCGTCACGGGCGCTCAGAGGCCGAGTTCCGCCTCCATCACGCGGATGAAATCCGCCTCGCCGGAAGGCAGACCGTGAAGAATGCGCTTGCCGCCAACGAGCAGCTTGGGCATCTTGTTGGAGGTGACGGAAAGCGCGACCCAGTCGTTGATGTTAGCCTGGATGAGTTCATCGATCCAGGGATCCTGCAAGGCGCTGGCCAGCTCGGTGGGCGTGAGCAGCTCCAGCGCCTTGGCGCGGGCGTCCTCCGGGGCGGCGCCCTTCAGCATGGCCCGATGGAATCCGGCAAACGCCTCCGGTTTGGCCCGCCAGACGGCGAGTTCCAGCCGGGCGAGTTTGCAACTGCCGGCATACTCGGGGTAGTCCTTGCCGAGCGAGAAATTGCACGAGCGATCAAAGGGCACCGGCAGAATCACCAGGCAAAGGTCCGCCGGATGCTTCGCCAGCAGGGTCCCGAGATACCCGCCCATCGTCTGGCACGACGGGCAGGCGGAATCCAGGAACTCGACCAGCACCCGCTTGGCATTCGCCGGGCCAAGGTGCGGCATGGCCGCGAGGTCATAAATCCTTCTCCCGTCGGCAAACACCGCCTTGGGACCGCTGCCGCGGGCGAAAATCCCGGGCGCCTGTGGCGCGTCAGCGCCACTGAGATCTCCCATTTGGTGCGTCATCGGCAAGGGCCCGTAATACTGCAACCAGCCGATTCCAAGCACCGCCGCCGCCGCAGACACGCCCGCCCTCATCCACACGGAGTCCGTGTCGTCAGCCGTCGCGCTGCTCCACAACCCGAGCACCGCCACGCACGCGCCAAGACCGTGCGCCCAATTGCACCACGGGCAAAAGCGCCCGAGCAGCACCGCCTGGACAAACACAAACCACAGCGCCGCCCCAACAATCACCCCGCACAGCAGGCTCGACAGGCGGCTCATCCGCGCCACCAGCGTGACTATCAGGACCATATAGACCACACAGCCAAGCCCCGCGACCGGAATCCCGAACACCTGCGACCAGCGCGATTTGAGCAGTTCCTCGCAGGCACTGCTGCCACCGCAACCGGCAATGCCACCGCCCGCACCATGCCGCTGGAACAACAGCAGGTTGATCCCGAGCGCCCCCAGCGCGAGCACCAGAACGATCAAATCCATCCCCCGCCGCCCCGGTGCAAACGAGCGGAACAAGCGATTCAGTATGTGCTCCTCAATCATCTTTCGGGCCGCAGGCTATGCCCGGGTGCCGAACTTGTCAAGGAGTCGGGCAGGAGTTCAGATCTCTGGACATAGGCCCCGCGGCCGGAGGCCGCTGAATTCGGAATCCGTTGATTTTCCAACGATTCTGCCGGTTCGAAATATATTTCATGTGCGCAATAAATAATTCTTGACTCGCACGCGCGCACGCGCA
>JAPLUI010000083.1 GCA_026397725.1 Verrucomicrobiota bacterium
AGCGGCCAATGATCCATGAAGAGATGGATTCCAACTTCCAACATTCAATGATCAAGTAAGAGCAGGACATGACACCGCAGCGGCACTGCTGCCACCCGCAAGACCAGGCACCCCGGAGGTGGCTCCTGCGGCAAGATTTTTTACCACGGATTGCACGGATAAGATTGCTTCCGAATAGTGGTCAAGCCGCTCCTCTGGCAGCCTGCCACTGGCACCCCATCGCTCATTTCTTATTGTTATTTCGTTACTACTCAGGTATGGCAGAATCATTTATGGCAGAATCATTTCAGAATTGGAAGAAGTCATTGGATCAACCCCTGTCTGTGCGCACCCGCACGCAGACAGACAGACCAGTGATGAATCCCCCTCAAGACTCTTGAAAAATGATTCTGCCATAAATGATTCTGCCATGAATTTTTTGGAACCTGAGTAGTAACCCCAGAAGAAACTAAAATCGTCTTCCTCATTATGGCCGTTGATGGCATGGGGGGCGGTCTCGCCATCGATCAACCAAAGCTGGCCTTTGGTGTGATGGATCTAACACATCCGGCCCCCGCCGCCCGGAAAATCTCCACTGCCTGGCCCTTCACCAACCGGGTGTCCGTGCTTTGCCGTTGCGCCTGGAATTCCGCAGGCAATTGAATCAGGGGGAACATCGGATCCTGAATGGTCGTCGGCTCGGCGGCAAAAGCGGCGCAGGAAGAGACGGCAAGAATCCATGCTGTGGTCCACTTTGCTGTTCCAATCTTCTTGCTGAAAAGACCCGCCGGGCGGCGCATGGTGTTGGTTATCATTTGAGTCTTCATTTGGTGTTTCCATTGACGGTTACGGAGCGGCAGGTCGCCAGCCCGATGTAGTGATCGGCCGCACCATAATAGAGCAGCCACTCGCCCTAAAAGTTTACCATACCGTTGACCCAGTGGCGGGCACGCTGCAATAGCCATTCTTTTCCCAGTCGAACTCGGGCTGAAGGAGCGGCTGGCCCAGGGTTTGGCGCGTAGTCACGAGGTCTTCCCGGTCGATCAAAGCCTGCCCAAGCGTCCAAGTCCCTTGCGGCAGCGGCAGGTTCCACAGGTTCTGCCCGTTGAACATCAGCAGGATGGTTCATATAGTAGTTGCCGTCCTCGCCCTCGACCACGAGAACGTCCTGGCACCCGCCCGGCCATTCATAC
Source organism: Verrucomicrobiota bacterium (assembly GCA_026397725.1). Lineage (GTDB taxonomy): Bacteria > Verrucomicrobiota > Verrucomicrobiia > Verrucomicrobiales > Akkermansiaceae > Luteolibacter. Next base: position 1,173 of record JAPLUI010000083.1, read on the forward strand.
TTCGTGAAGGCATCCTGGTCGGGAAAGACGACCGGCGTGGGGTGGCGCGTGAATCGCCCCCCGTCCTCGCTCCAGGCCAGCCCAATCCGGCTGGTGGCTTGAGCTTCGTTATTGAACTTCCACCAACACTTGTCATCCGCCCGGTAGAGCAGATAGACCTTGCCGTCTTTGACCACGACCGCCGGGTTGTAAACGTTCAGCCCTTCCCACAACACATTCGTACCTGCCACCGGGCACTGGAATTTCGCCTCGGGATTCGGCGACAGGACCGGCCTATCGGTTTTCACGAATGGGCCCATCTCCCACTCGGACGAAGCAGCCAGAGGCTTCCGGCGGCTGGTTAGGTCCATCGCGTCCCAGGAAAACCAGCCGTCATCCTGCACGCGAACTTCCAACATGTTTTTTCCCGAGCGCAAGTCCTTGACTGGAATCTGAAACTCCACCGTGGCCGGAAACGCCAGATGGGCAGGATCGGTTCGTTGGATTCCCAGGCCCGCCGGAAGCGATCCATCCATCCGCCGGCCGTTGAGCGTCACCACAACCTTGGTTGGCGCTTCTTTCGCCTGGTCGGCGGTGTGAATCCGCAACCGCGCCGCATGCTCCGCTTGGGCATCGCTCAATGGGAACTCGAAACGCACGGCATGGTTACTATCTAACAAGAAGGACAATGGGAGTGGAGCGGGGCGCGTTCCTTCCAGCATCGCTTGTTTCACGTCCTTGTTCGTGTCGAAATAGCCCAAGTATTCCCGGCACATCCGATCACGACGCCCCACAGCCAACAACACATCGTCAACGGGCTCGACCACCACGTCTTCGGCGTTCCAACAGGAAAACCGCCAGCCGGTCTGGGCCAGCGACAACCCGCCATCACTCCGCACATCGGCGCGGATGGTGATCGTCCGCGACTCACCCGGCGGAATGAAACATTCACCGTTCTCGATGAAGAGGTCGGTTCTGTATTCGATCAGGGGATGGGGCAGGCAGAACAAGGCCGTCATGTTGCCGGTGTTTTTCACGCGCAAGCCGAGGTGTTCCTGGCCTTTCTCAACGCGCATGGGCAAGGGTGACACCTCGAGCGTTGTCCGGGTCACCGGAGGCGATTCATTAGATCCGACGGTGCGGAAGGACACTGACGGCATGGCACCCGGGCTTGGGTCCATCGCGAAGATCTCGAATTCGTCGACGCACGGGAACTCGCCGGTTTCGGGTGACAGTGCCTCGATCGTCACGCGCACGAACCTCGCGGGTATGGGATCGATGCGGATCGTCATCACGCATTCGGGAGAGAAATCCGGAAGCCTCCGGATGCCCGATTTCTCGAAGGCCGTATGCCACCGCGATCCATCCTGCGAACACTCGATCTTCAGGTAATCCACCCACCGGTCCTTGAATTGTCCGTTGCGGTCGCGGCTGAGCCTGAAGCGGTTGACCGCAGCAGTCTCGCGCAGTTCGATCTGAAACGCCGACTTCGGCGACACCGGTATCCAGCTTGCCTCGTTGCCGTATTTCCCGTCATTGATGCCCACCGGCTGGTGGTATAACTCCGTCCGGCTGGATGTGGCGGTGGCGGGTTTCGCGCCATGGGCAACGGCGGCGAGATTCGGCATGGCATCGAGGCGGGCATCATCCGACACGCTCGCTGTTAGCGACGGCGGCGCAGCGAGCAGTCCGCGGAATGGTGCTAACAAAGAACCACTACCGAACGCCTGCAAGCGCTCCTGAAGTATCGCGCCCCCGGAATCCAACAATTGCGTTTCCACCAGAACGGGGCCTTGGGCAACTTGCGCCGGGATTGCCATTGAAATCGCGTCGAGTTTCTTGGCCTGCAGTGGGTCGATCTCCGCTTTGCCCTGCCGGGTTCCAATTACCTTTCCGTTCCGGTCGCGGGCAAGGATCCGCCACGACAAACCCGTTGCCGCCGCTGGCGCATCGCTGGTCAGCCAGACTTCGAATTTCAATCCTTCGTCCGGTTGGTATCGCAGGCTGTCAAACTTGAGCGACAGGCTGATAGGCGTCAGTGCCTGCTTGGCCAGGTAGTAGTTCATGAGTGGCCGGCCATCGTAATCGACCACCGTATTGCCCGCGCCGTTCGACCAGGGTTCGTTGAAAACCCAGTTCATGAATCCGCTGGTTCGCAGCCCGCCCCGGCGGATGCCGTCGATGGCATAGCGAAGTTCGTCGGCGCTGATCCATTGTCCCGCCTTGATCACCGCAGGCAAATCCGGCAGCGGCCCGAACTGACCCTTGATGTTGTGCAGTTGCAGCCAACCGTTTTCCCCGAAAATCCCGAAAACCTTCTTAGTCATCAGCAGGCGATCATCCGGACGCAGCGGCCATTGGGACGAGGGCGGTATGTCCCGGTGCCAGGTCTCGAGATTGGCGGGGCCTGGCGCTCCGAATTCATCACACCGCACCGCCGGAATGCCGCTGTGATTTCTGTAAAATTCGTCCGGACTGACATCGTAGGGGCCGTGCTTCCAGCCAGGCGCCGGGTTAGTCGCGCGGAAACTCCGGCCATCGTCGTAGTTGCCGTGCCCCCAACCGGGTACGGGGTCAGTCACGCGGAAGATCCGGCCATCCATTTCAGCAACAAGCTTGCGCAGCATCGTGGGGATTGGTGAATCATCCCCGGGCCAGCCCATCTCGTTGCCGCCCGTCCACTCGACGATGCAGGGATGATTGCGCAGTTGTTTGATGATGCTAACAGCAGTGCGTTCCATGGCCGCCGTGTATGAGGAGTATTCCGCCGGCCACGGTTCGCCTGAATTGGTCGTCGGCATCTCCTGCTGGATCATGATGCCCAATGCGTCGGCCAGGCCGTACCACCCGTCGCGCATGGTCACGCCCCCACCCCAGTTGCGCACCACGTTCATCCCCGCCGCGTGCGCCATCCGCAACAGCCAGTCGGCCTTGGCATGCTGGCGACCGGGCAGCAGGTCGGCCGGTATGATGTTGGTCCCTAACAGGCGCACCTTGCGACCATTGACGACCAATTGTGATCGAACAACGGCATCGTACGGCGCGCCTTCCACCTGCACCCATGTGATGTCGCGAACACCAAACCGTGTCGCGCGGCTGTGCATGATTTCGCCCTCCGCACCGACCAGTTCGGAAACAAGCTGATAGAGCGGTTGCTCGCCCTGCCCGTTGGGCCACCACAGGGCGGGTTGGTCCAGCTCAAGCGACGCCTCGATTTGATTGAAGCCCGCCGACAAGGTCGCAGCAACGTCCGTGGAGCACCCGGCCCCGTGGCCTTCGATTCGAAAGCGCGCCTGGGCCGCGAGTTGCTTCTCACTGTCGACCTCCAGCCGCACCACGACGGTCGCCTTGCGCCAGGGTGCATCCAGCTTGGTCTGGACCCGCACATGGTCAATCCGGGCCGGGCCGCTTGCCTCCAGCCGGACGTCCTTCCAGATTCCAAGCGGGTAAACGCCGATGCCCCAGTCCAGACCGAAACTGGGACATTTGATCTCGCTCAGCTCGTGCCGATAGACTTTGATCTGCGACGGCATCCCGATGTGCCGATCGAGCGACGGCGGCATCCGGGCGATCCGCACCGCGAGCTGGTTGACCTGATCCGGCCGCAGCGCGGGGCCGACATCATAGCCGACCTGGCGATACATGCCGGCATGGCCGCCGATCTTCCCGCCGTTGAGATAGATCTCGCACTCATGGTCCACGCCATCGAAGACCAGCATAACCCGCTTGCCCGCGAACGATTGCGGCACGGTGAGGTCCTTGCGATACCACCAATCCTTGCGGGCGACGTCAGGCAAACGCGGATCACCGGCGCCATACCATAGCGGCTTCAACTGATGGGCCGCTTCCAGGTCGGCTTGGATATTGCCCGGTACGGTGGCAGGGATCCATTCGGGCGACTTCGCGTCCGCCGCAAACAGGCCGCGTTGCTCGCCATTGCCGTCGGGGTCATCGTGAATTCGCCAATCGGTGCCAGAGAGCGAGAGCGAATCCTTCATCGCATCGCCAGCCATGAGTGCCGATGGCACCGTCGCCGGCAGCCAGAGAAGGGCGAGCAGACCGAGGAAAAGTCTGGGTGTCGTCGGCGCTTTCATATTACTGCCAGATCGCTTGCAACTGCCATGCATCGAGCTTCTTCAGCACGGCATCCTGCCCTTGAGCGCGGAGGGAGACGCCGACGCTGTCTTGACGGCTTGGATAGACCCGCAGGGCCAGGTACAGCTTCCCGTTAACGAAGACCTCCACCACGCTGCGATCGACGAACACGCGCAGTTTCAAAGGACCGGTTCCTCGTTCCATAACCGCTCTCTCCGGCGGCCGGAGCCAGACGTCAGCAAGAGTGCTTGACCGTAACCCGTCCAGGCAGACGACGCCCTTCGTGTCATACCAGATGCTCAGTTTCCGGTCGAAGTTGTAGAAGGTGATCGAGGTTTGCTCCTCGGCATTCGGCGAGCGCAGGACGTTGAGTTGGACCCAGCGCGACATTTGCGGGTCGATCTCCACCTCCAGTTCCAGGGTGTTGCCCTTGATCGCATCCAGCACGATCTCCCGATTGGCAGGCAAGATGGTTTCACCGAGCCTCTGATGGCTCCCCCGGAGGGAGGCGATAGCCTCAACGGGTTCGATCCGCAATTGTGAGTCTGGTCCCAGGGTCAGTTGCTGCGGCAGGGACATGATCTGATCCCACTCCGGACTCGGCTTGCCGTCGTTGATATTGTTGATATTGATCACCCCACCCTTACCGTCCGCCGCAGCGGAAGGGGCGTGGACGCCGCCCGGAGAAACGGTCCCGTGATTCAATCGGCCATGAGCGTATGGCTTGAAGCGATGCCCTTGCGGGTCGTAGTCTCCCAGCAGATACTGGCCGCCCGTCGTATGGCTGAAGGAGAGGAGCAAGTGCTTGTTGCCGAGTGGAACAAAGTTGGGGCAGGCCCCGGCGTCACCTAAGGGAAAGGGGTTCGCTTCCAGAAATCCGCTGTGAACGGTCCAATCGACCAGATTGCTGGATGAAACCAGGTGGCTGGCGCCCACCAAGCCGAAATAGGTGTCCCCTTCCTTCCAGATGCACGAATCCCCCGCGGGGCTCTTCACGGGATTGCCTTCGATTTTCTCCCAGTTCAACAGCAGGGGGTCTTTCGCGATCGCCACCATCTGCCCCGCATCAATGCCCGGATAGAACGCGACGACCTGATTGGACTCGACCACTGTGCTACCGGAGAAGCACATCCTTTCGATGCCTGGATAGATGGCATACGGCAGATCCCGCCAGTGGATCAGATCATTGCTGACCGCGTGTCCCCAATGCTGCCGCCGTTTCGGAATGTCCGCCGGATTGGGAAACTCATCAGGTGGATAACCCTGGTAAAACAGGTGCCAACGGCCCTGCCAGAAACATAGCCCGTTCGGATCGTTCATCTGGCTTTCCGGACTAACGAAGTGATAGGCCGGGCGATACCGGTCCGCCGCCAGATGCTTTCGCGATTCGGCGAAGCGCCGCATCAACAGGTTCGACTTGAGCTGTTTCTCCTGCTCGGCGAGCGTTTCCGCGAAAGTGAACTTCGGGGTCTGCGAGGCGTGCGGGCCTTCCTGCCGCCGCGCCTCCGCGATCTCCGCCGCCTGCACCCGAGTCGCCTTTTCGACCGCCTGCCGAGCGGCGATCGCAGCCGTCGCGGCATCGGTGGAACTGAAGATTTGCAGGTGGTCGATCGCGCCGAAGAAGCGGACCCCTGACGTGTAGACCGGTGAAATCATGAATCGCAGAGGGCCGGAGCCATCGCCCTCATAGCTGAAGGTTTGGTTTTTCAGCGCCAGCCTGCCGGACCACTTTCCCGGCGTGACCAGGTGCTTTTTCAAGACCGTGCCATCAGATCGCAACAGATCCACCGCGATCTGGTCCCCTTCAGCAGTCGCCTGGGAAAGTCCCGCATGGACGGCCGCCCCGGCATCCAAGGAGACCGTATAGACGTGCCCCTTAGCGTTGGCTGCCACCCGCTCTATCTGCGTGAACACATTCTGGCCCGCTCTATTGGCCACCAGCATCAAGGCCCAATTGCCCGGATACTGCTCGACCCAATGCGCCGGCATGTCGTCGCCCTGCTTCGTCCAGCCCGGCAATTCGTTGCCGTGCTTCACTGGCAGGAACGTCTGTGCCTGGCTGTTCCTGCCGATCAGCGCCACTTCGCCGTTGAAGTCCTCGGTAAAAAGGGCTGACGTCGCGGCGGTCTGCTGCAACTCGGCGGACTGCACGACCGCCAAGACCGCGCACCAAGCGAAGCCGGCGCTGGCAAAAAGCCGAATGCTAACGAATGGGCGGGCACAGGAATGAAAGGTCATGTTGTCGTCCTCCAGTTATGGTTTCATTGGGATCATTCTGTTCCTTTTACGGTTGCGGAACGCAGTTCGTGGACCTCGGCCAGAACCACCTTGCACCGCCCGCCGATTGCTGCCAGAGCGAGCGACGTATTGTCCTTCGGCGGCATGAAGTAGTTGCTCATCGTCGCCCGGCCGTCGTTCCCGAACACCTCGACGGAGGTCCGGTCCACAAGGAGTCGCAGTTTCACGTGACCGTTGATCGGTTCGAGAGGCATGGTGCTGGCGAGGCAATGTAACTGCTTTTCCGCCACATTGTAAACGATTGGCGTTCCGCGCACGGAGAGTTCGATTCGTTGGGCATCGCCCGGCTCGAAGTCGATGGCAACATCCAGCAGGTCGCCCGCGATGCCGGCCAGCGGATTGCCAGTGCCCGGGGTGAGTTCCAGATCCCGCCGGGTGTGGGACTTGGCGCGGAGCGACTCGATTTCCCTAACAGGAGTTTTGAACAACCGGGGGCCGTCGGGCGTCGATTTCAGTTCCAACAGGCGTGGGAAAGTCATCTGTTGGTTGAACGGCATGTCGGGCAGGGCGAAGCCCTTGGCCATCCAGGCGATTTGGATATGCCGTTGGCCGTCGAACCAGGTTTGTGTGGCATAGTGGTTATAGAAACTTAGAATCGGCGGGTGGTCGCCCATCTTCAGGCCGGAATCGTTGTTCAGGTCGATCACCGACGAGCCGGACATGATGAACCCGCTCGGCTTGCCCTCGACACTGGCCACACCGGCGCAGGAATAGCCCGACCAGTCGAAGTCCTCCTCGCAGCGGATCGCGTCGGGCAGTTGCCGCCAATGAAGGAGGTCGGTACTGACGGCGTGTCCCCACGCGGTCGGGCTGAAGAGAACAGACAGTTCATCCCGGCCCGCATGTTGATAGATCAGGTGATAGATTCCCTTGTAATAGAACAACCCGCACGGATCGCTCAACCAGCCCTTTTCGGCGGTGAAGTGGAACTGGGGTCGATAGGTCTCGCGCATCGGCGTGCGATCAACCGGTTCGGCCTTTCGCGTGTCGCTCTGGACGAGGTGATCGACAAGGATAAACCCGGAGTTGTAGTCGAAATTATCGACCACTTGGATCCGGGCCTTCTGCCCGCGATATGGCCGGACGTCCCAGGTGAACCACTGCAGTACGTAATCCTCATGCTGTTCGCCAAACCCGGTCCCCAGCCCGTACTGCGAATGGATGACTTTGCCATCGATCAGAAGATTGACACAGGTACGTCCGGGATACCAACCGCCGCCCACCTTCAGGTTGATATAGTCCCGCTCGATCGAAAATTCCGGTGAGCTCAACGAGCCGTTCGGTGCGTTCCGGCCCGCCGCCAGGCCACGGCCTTCATAGCCGAACACGCGGGGGTTATCACCGCCGGGATGCCACGGTCCGGCCCCGAACGCCTGCCCCTCGGTTTTCCAGTCACCCCAGCCGGAGCCTTCGAAGTCGTTGATGAGGATGTCGCCTCCTTCGGCCGCCAACGCGCGACCCACAAGTGCAACACCAACGAAGACCGCAAACATGGATACCGCATGCTTCATGGAAATGTTCCTATCTGGTTAGTTGTCACGGGACCGCACCTTTCATTTTCTATGTTATTGATGATGTATATTTAACGTGACGCTTGGGATATATCAGTGACCTCCGGTTTATTGGCAGGTTCTCACCAGCAGTTTGAGGATATCCACGCTGCCGCCGTCCGCGGCGATCCCGAGCTTCTTTTCCTTGACGGTCCCAACCGTGCAGGTTTGCGCGAACTGATCGTTGACAAAACATTCGATCAGTTTCCCCTCGACGAACACCTGGATCTTCACCGGCTTCGAGATGTCCACCGGACACGGACGAGTTCGATTGAATCCCGGACCGGTGAGCGCCAGTTGACCGTTTTCAGGCGTTAGACACAGGCGGTGCTGTCCGCCGATCGTCATGGTAAGCCGGCTCTTGGGAGTCATGGTGACGAGGCCGTCCAACAGGTAGTGTTCGGGCACGCTGAAGACCGCGCTCGTCGGCTCCAGACCGGCGGTGGAGCGCAGGACGGGGCCGTCGTACCGCCATTGAGCGCCGGATTGCGTGATCTCCGGTTTGTCTGCCAGGTCAAGGGCGGTATGTTTGAAGACATTGAGCACCTCCGCGACGGGTTTCATATAGAGGATCCCGTTAGGACCGGCATAGACTTCACGCGGTATGGCCATCGGCCCCCCGGTAAACCACCCGCCGAACCACACCTGCCGTTTTCCATCCCAACATCGCTTGGCCGCGATGATGCAGGGCATATCAACCTCCCTTGTGAGTTCCGGGTACTTGTAGGGGCCTTCCAGCCTGTCCGAATAGCAGTACCTCTTGCATGAATGGATGTAGTGCGTATCGCCAATCTTGAAGTAGTCCGGGCACTCATCCCCCGGCACCCCCTCGACAGGGTTCTGCTGCTGCCAGGTGACCAAGTCTTGAGATGTCATAAGACCGAACCGGTAGCCTTCCTTGCCCGGAACATTGCCATTGAAATGCATCCAATACTCATTGGCCTTCTCATTCCAAAAAATCTGGGGGTCGCGGAAGTCACGATCATGATGATTGGCGTAATGGATGCCATCCGGCGCAATCATGTGCTCGGGATGTTTCGTCCACTGGATCAGGTCCTTGCTGGTGGCGTGCGAGAGATACTCGCGGCCGGCCGGATTGTTCGGATTCCAGCTTGTGTACCAGGCATGAAAGACACCATCCTTTTCCACGACGCAGCCGGTGAACATGCATCCTCCCTCCGGCCCGGTCGGGGCACTCTTGTCCGGGGTTAGAGCCGGCGGCAGCTCCTTCCAAGTCACGAGATCCTTTGAGATGGCATGCTCCCAGTTGACGTCATCGTTGCCGGTCGGGTTGGTCAGGTAGAAGACATGATATTCGCCTTTCCAGTAAAAGGGCATGACATCCCCCACCGCACGCTTGGCCGGCATGAAATGAATCGGCGAGCGATATTCCGGCATCTTGTCGGTTTGCGCCACCGCCGATGCGCTGCAAAGAGCCAGCGTTGCGAAAGCGACCATCAGTTTTGCTGTCTTCATGGTGTTTCTTTCCTGTTCTTGAAGTAGTGGAGCAACGGCTTGCTGATAGTTGCGGCTCCACCTGTTATCTCAATCGCCGCTTGGTGACAAGTGCGGTCTATCGTGCGCGCGCTCAGGCATTCCTGGCCGTCCACAAACACCTCCATGTTGTTGTCGCAGATGAATATCTGGAGGCTGACCCTGTTCTTTCCGGGGAAAGCGTATTCCTTGTCGTTGAGCACCTTGCCGTCGGAACGGTAATTGAACCCGCGGATCGCGATCTTCTTTTCGGCCGGACTGAGACCAAAGCCGTAGCCGTGGTCAGCCGTGTCCGAGGACCGGACCACGATGTTTGCGCTTGTCTGCGGCGAGCCAAACTCCAACTCGGCTTCAAAGTAATAATTGGGGTTCTTCTCGGGCAGGTCCAAAAGCACTATCCCTCCGCTCTCGCCGGTGTATTGAAGCGTCCGCTGCGCGGCGTCGATCTGCCATTCTCCGGAGAGCTTCCTGGCGCAGGCAAAAAGATCAACCGTGCTCTCCGTTTTGCGGATGGCGGCCAACAGTTCCGGGAAAGGCCGCACACCCATTGTGCCATCCTTCTTGAAAACCATTTCCCTGCCGATGCACAAGGGGCCGCCGTAGTTCAAGAGTCGCATGGTCGGCGGATAGACGTTTGCCGGCCCTGGCGTCTTGTTGGTCTGTTCGAAATTGGCCAGCCATCCCCAGGTAATCTGGCGTTTGCCATCGGTGGCAAAGCGGGAGGCGGCCTCAATCGCCACACTCAGATACGGCCCTCGGTTTGTCCAAGGCCCGTAGGGGTTCTCGGCCGTGTAGTGCCAGTTGTACCAGTCCTGGCATGCCAGATACCAAAGTTTTCCTTGTTTGAAGATCTGCGGACAACTGCCATACGTTCGGGCCTTGTCTTTGAAGATCGGTTCGCACCGCGTCCACTGGAACAGGTCTTTCGACTTCCACAGGCCCGCGCAAACTTCCGGGCAACGACCCTCGATGAGCATCCACCACAGGTTTTCTTCCTCGTTGTAGAACACATACGCGTCGCGAAAAAAACCCGTGTCTTTGCGATAGGTACTCGCATCCGCTTCAGCAACCAGTCTGCTCTTGCTGAAATCAAACTCCCAGGGATTGTCGCTAACGACCAGACGGATGGTCTGCGGGCCGGCATCGGTATAGAACAAGTAGTACTTGTTCTCGTGACGCACCACCGTGCCCGTGCAGATGTCTTTGCCGACCATCGCGGGTTTATGCTCCACCCACTTGACCAGGTCCGTGCTCGTGAAATGCGGGACCATGCGAAAGTCAGCGCTCAACGCATACAGGTGCCACACACCATTCCAGTAAACCGGCATCGGATCGCCGAGTTCCTTGCCGTCGCCCGTCACGATGAACGGATTGATGCTGGTGTCATGCACATACCCGGTTCGCCTCTGATCGGCTGGCGGGCCAGCCTCGGCGCACAGCACTTTGGATCCCGTGCAAGACAACCCCAATCCGAGAATGATCAGAAATGGTTTCATTAACTTCATGGAGATGCTCCTAATGGATCGATTCATCGGCGGACGCCTCAACGGCGGTCGCGAGGATGAGCAAGATGACGGCCATGCGGTAGAGGATGAGTTTCATGGGCACCACGCTTTCAGGGCAGTCAAGGCGGCAGGATCGCCGGCCGGCAAGATGCCGATGCGACCGCTGGCGCCCTGCGGGAGGCTGTAGCAATCGATCAAAAGATCCTCCAGATAGAATTCGATCAGACTGCCTTTCAGCAGCAGACGGAAACCGGCCGACGCGCCAAATTTCCATTCGCGGTCAACGCGGTACTCGGCCTTGAAGCCGGTGCCGTTGGCACGCATCGGACCCAGCTCGGCGATACCGCCGGCGTGGACGAGGATGGCGGTCCCGGTGTCGTTGTCGTGCGCGAGGTACAGGCCGACGGGCTGGGATTCTTTCGATGCAGGCAGTTTGAGCGTCCCTTCCAGGACCAAGCCACGGCTCGCGTCGAACAGCGTTTCGATCATCGCGATCTTCTGCGTCTCACCCGAACCAGGCGAAGGCGGCTTCACATCAACGGCCAGATGTTTGAGCTTGTCATTGCCCTTCCACCAGCCCAGTCGTAGCGTGCCGGCGTCATCCAACAGAGCGGACTTGAGCGTACCAAAATAAACCTGACCATCGCGCGCGATGGAATGATGGTTGACCAGCACGCCGTCGGGGATCGGGAAAAATCGGGAAAAGTAAGTGTGACCGGCCAGGAGGCAAAAGTTCTTCCTGGCGGCGACGAACGGCCCTTCGGGCCGATCGGCCACGAGTGTCACCATAGTGGGGTGGGTGCCGAACATCATGTAGTACTTGTCCCCGATCCGCTCGATCGCGCCGACTTCACCCTCACGGACTCCCGACACCTTGGGCGGCGGCAGCGCCTTCCACGTAATTCCGTCCAATGTTTCACCGAATCCGAATCGCCCCCCAGTTTCTGCTTTGGGCGTCGCGGTCCAATAACCGTACAATCCGCCGCCGGGTCGTGGGATGGTCCAGATGCAGTCCCAGCGGCCGTTCTTCTCATACCAGCGTTCGTCCTGGACGAATTCGTATTCGTTGCCGAGACGCGTCCAATGAACGAGGTCCTTGGACTCGGCGAAGAAGATGGTTTGCCGCGGCCCTTTCCACTCGGAGAAGTTCATGAAAAACTTGCCGTCCTTTGCGAAGTTGGGCGATTTCCAAGTCGAACCGGTGCCCATCCAGGTCACGCCACGGCCCTTCGACAACACCCGGCCGATTTCCGTCCAATGCACGCCGTCGGGCGAGCGGGCCATGGCAATGTTGTCCCATTGGTCGCCGGCCTTGGCCAGGTAGTAGAGGTAGTAGTTGCCTTGGTGGAGATACAGCCAGGTGTCCCACATGTTGCCCGTTTGCTTGGAGCGGGCTTTGTAGAAGAGGGTTTGAACACTGGCGTCGAAGGACGTTTCCTGCTCTCCTTCGATTGTCAGAAGCTTCGCGTCCTTCGCCGCCCACAGGTAGCCGCTCCCATCCAAGACCAGTTTGCCGTCGACGACCTTGGCGTTGCCTTCAAGCCGGCTGGCCGGAAACCTCCTCATGATGTCATCGGCCTTGTCGTCTTCAAATGTCCACCACGCCAGCGGCTTCGGGTCGGATGGCTTGTTGGGAACCAAAGCCCCAATCTGCTGGGCGGTGAGCGCCGTGTCGTAGATGCGAACGTCCTCGATGGCGCCAGTGAAAAAGCCGATTTCACCCATCTCGCCGATATAGCGCAGGCCGATCAACACCGTGGCATCATCGCCGAAGGACTGCGCCTGACCCATGGGGTAGACGGCGTATTCCTTGCCGTTCCGAAAGAGGGTGACCTGGTCGCCACGGTAGGTAATCGCGAGTTGCACCGGCGTACCGGGGCCTGCGCTCTCCAGTGGCCAGTTTGCCTGGTCCTGGTGCGTGCGCCGAAAGAAATCGCTGCCGGCCATCCATTTGCCCTGGGCCACTTCACCCAGTACCAGGGCATCGAAATGCTCGGCCTTGTCGATCAACGTCAGCACGCTACCGCCCTGCTGGGTCAGATTACCCGGCGCAACCCAGGCAACGAGCGTCTTGTCGTGGAGCGGTTGGTCTCCGGCCGCCGCAGCGGCGGTCGCGAGGAAGAAGAGCAGGAGGGCTATCAGTTTGGAGGTTTGTTTCACAGACGCGTTTTCTCAAATACGGCCAACAAGATCAAGCGAATAGTTGGGGCCCACGGGAGACTGGCGAACAGGAACCGCTGTTTCATTTGTGTCCTCGTGATGGAAGCGGGGCCAGCGCGGGGTGGGGGATCCGCGACAATCGCAACACCACGATCTCGTGGCTGGCTGCCTGGCATGAGTATCCGCCCTCGAACTCGCCCAGGTCCTGGTGCGCCCATAGGTCGCGGGCCTGCCACTTGCCCGAAATATCAAGGCACCTCCAGGAGGCAGTCATCCGCTGGGGCTTGTCAGAACGGTTGAACAGGCCGATAGCGATGTCCCCGTTCTTCAACGGTTTCTTCCACACCTCCAGATCGCCCATCTTCTGCGCCCGCCAGGCGGGTATGCCTAACGGGTCCTGGTTCAGCGCGATCAATTCACGGTTGGTCAGGATGTCCCGCACGCCCGCGGGCATCGTGCGAAGGTCGTTCCCGGCTAACAGCGGCGCGTTCAGCAGGCACCACAGACTGAAATGGGAGCGGTCCTCCACGTCGGTCTTGATCGGCAATTGTTTGCCGTTGTACGTCGCCTGGTACTTCTTCTCCTGTTGTTGCATCCCCACGGTGAGCATATCCGGGTCGTTCCATCCGCCCGGTCCGGCGAAGGCGCCGAGGGCCTCGGTCTGATCGGCAGCCTTGAGGCATCCAACGCCGGTGTTGGAATCGGCGGGAGTATCCCAGGCGTTCAACACGTCAAAGGTGGTCCGCCAGGTGTGGCTCCCCGCTTTCCGCGCCCAGTGGTGCGAGCCCATGCCCCAGTGGATGACGGCAAAGTAGATGGGCCGGCCCGTCGCGCGGAGAGCCGTTGCGAGGTCGGCATAGACCTTCGGCGCCGGCTCAGGGTCCGGGGCATCGTTCCAGTCCGCCTTGACGTAATCGACACCCCACGAGGCGAAGAGCCTGGCGTCCTGCTCGAAGTGTCCATAGCTTCCAAGAAATCCACCGCAGGTGGCCGACTTCGCATCGGTATAGATGCCGAACTTCAGACCCCTGGCGTGGAGGTAGTCGCCCAGGGCTTTCATTCCGCCGGGGTACTTCTTCAGGTCCGGCACGAGGTTGCCGTCCTTGTCGCGGGTGCGGAAACCCGGTTCATCGACCATCAGGTATTCGTACCCGGCGTCCCTCATGCCGCTGGAGACCATGGCGTCAGCCAGTTCGCGGATGGTCTTCTCGTCGAAGTCAAAGGTGAAGGAGTTCCAGGTGCAGTATCCCATCGGGGGCGTGCGGGCGACGTTACCAGTGGATCCGAAGCGGTTGGCGTCCGCAAGCGGGATCGAGCCGGTCCAGAGCCGGGCGTCCGCCCAGTCGGCAGCTTCGCCGCCGGCGCCCGTCACAGAGAGACGAAGCTGCCTGACACCTTCTAACGGAACCCTGCACGCGACAGCCCGGTTGCGGTTGAACCGCGAAGCGCCCGCCGGCGGGTGGTCGGTGTCGCTGAAGCCCCCGCTGTCGAACGCCAGTTCGTCGTCGCAGAAGACCTTGAAGACCACGCTGCCGCTTGCCGCCGATGCGTCCAATCCCACCCAGGAATCCAGCCACTTGTAATTGTCGTCGAGCCGGTACGTCAACTCGCTGCCCGCCTTGACACAAACCCCGCGGGAGTACTGCACGTCTCCGACCGTTAGACCATTGTCGGCGAAGTTCCGGTCCGCCCGCCATTCGCCCTTGACCACGCCTGGCTTCAGGTCCGAAAGGAAGGTGGAGGCGCTCTGGCCGGGAGCATCCTGCTGAGGACTGGTGGCGGCCGTCATTTCGCGCAGCACAGGCATGATGGCCTCCGCCCATGTCTGATAGCCTTTCTTCGTCGGATGCACACCATCGGCGGAGACATTCGCGGTCAGCTTGCCGTCCTGGTCCAGCAAGCGGCTGCTGATGTCCTGATTCTCCCAAAGTGCCTTGCCGATGTCGCGCCAGCCGCTGGTGATGGAATCACCGATGAATAGAACCTCCAAATTGTTAGCATGACTCTTCACATCCGCCACCTGTTCGCCGTGGCGCATGCCCCACTCCGCATTGCCGCCGTCCGGTTTCGCCGGGTCACGCGGCTCCCCGGCGAAACCATTCAGTGCCAGAACCACCATGCTGGTAACGGCTGTCATGAGATGAAATGCAGTCATGGATCGTGTCATTCCCAGGGTGGATTATGGCAGCACCTTGCCGGTGAGCTTGGCACCTGCCGGGACGATGGAAACGGCCTGGTCGTTGGCCAGCGACAAGACCAGTTTCCCATCGGTCACCGGAACATTCTTCTTCAAGGGCGCGCAGCCCTCCAGGGTAATGTGATAGAGATCCACGCTCTTGACGTCACTCCAATCTGCGGGCAACCGCCACGCCTTGTTTTCGTAGCCGGGCCTGCTGTAGGCGATGATCTCCTTGCCGTTCCACAGGGCCGGAACGAAGAGGTTGTCGTCCTCGCGCAGCACGAAGTCGCCCTGGCGGATGATGCGCTTGCCATTCGCCGTTAGGGCGACCACCCCGTCGCTGAAATACACCGCCTCGTTCTCAAACTTCTGCCGCTCAAAGCGGCCCAGGAAATACCACGGCAGGGTCGTCCGGCAGAACATGCCCTGGAACCCAGGCATGTTCGACTTGTCTTGTTTCCAGATTTCCTCGCCGTGCATGCTGGAGCCGAAACGGAAATCGCCGTCGCCACCGCGATCGGTGCGGCCGCGGGCTCCCAGGCATTCCGGGATCTCCATCGGGTTCCACGAATACCACCACGACATTGGTTGCAAGCCGATGAAATGTTCACCCGGCGGATGTGACCAGCCGGTCCCTTCGCCGGTGACATCGAAGCCGCGGTCGCGCCAGTAGTGGAAGATCTTGCGTTGGGTTTCGACGTATTTGTCCGGGGTCAATCCACCATTCTCGGGTTTCGCGTGCCAGGGGCTGATCGGTTTGCCGCCATCGCGGTTGGCAATGAACACATCGATATGAATGGTGTGTCCCTCTTTCAGTTCTGGGATCATTTTGATCAATCCGTCAATGCGTCGTTGCGCCAACCCGGCCTCCCATTCTTTGGGATAGACCACGTTATACATATCCTCCCCTTTCACCTGGATGCCCGCGGCGAGCAATTTCCCGTTCTCGTCCTTGGCAAAACAGTCCTTGGCCACATACTCGTCAAACAACGGGCTTTGTTGATAGGCATCCACCATGTTGATGTGCAAACTCACGGTCGTGTTGAACCGCCTGGCCTCGCGAATCAGCCACCGCAGGCTATCGAGCGCCGTGGCGTCTTGCGCCCGCTTCAGCTTGGGATTCACTTCACTCCAGGCGGGATAGCCGTGGTCGTGCCCGCCTTTCTGCCAGCCGACAAGATAGATGATCTTGGGCATGCCGCGGGTTAGATTGTCGGTCTTGCGAATGACCTCGAGGGCCTCCTCGAAGGTACACATCACTTCGTGTCCTTCGCGGAAGGTGGGATCATTGGCAAGGCGTTCCACCGGATCCCCCTCCATCCCCATGAAGAGTTTCAATACCAGAGCCTGATGATAGTCCCGATAGAATGGCGTGACCACCACGTCGGTCACGGCCTTGAATGTCTTGCCGTTCTCCACGACCGTTGCCTCCAGGGTTGCGACGCCGCCTTCCTTGGCCACCACCTTGTCGCCATCCAGCACCACGACTTCCACATTGCCGCTGGCTTGTTTGGTCCGTGCCGTGATCGCCGCCTCCGCAGGTGGAAGGATGCGCCGGGACCCGTCCGAATAGAACGCGGTCAGGGTCAATTTCCCCGTGGCCTGGCCTGCACGCACCGGATTGAGAACCTTCCGGTCGAGCGCCAGGGTGACATGGTCCAAAGGTTGCTTCTGGATGGGTCGCGGATCCACCGCCGCTGCTGCGGAAGCGCCGGGCAGGGAGGACAGCAGTGCCAGGGCGAGGGTGGTACGGGCCGCGAAGCGGCGGGTGATGTGGGCTTTCATTTGGATACTTCTCATACCGATAGGGCTCTCATACGGCAGACCGCAGGCGTATTTATCCGGCAGGTGTCACCGATGCCGAAAAAATGAGTGGGTTCATGAGTCCGAGTAGTGATCATCATGCTGCCGGTTTGTTATCACGCGGCAGCAGTTTCTCGATGACTTTGCCAGGGACGGTCAGCGCCGCGCCGTGTTTGGTTCCCGGCGGCACCACCAGCTTGGTGCTTGGTTCCTCCCATTTGATGAAATCCCGGGATTAGAACTCGATCCAGGATGGGTGTTTTCATGATCTGTCTCATGTCAATTTCCCGATTTTCATTTGCAATGAGATTGTCACTTCTTTTCGAGGCCCAGCATGGCTTTGGCGAAGCGTTCGCCTAGCGAGATCATGCCATCGGTGTCATAGTGCCACGGGTCGCCGAGCTTGTAGTCGTCGGTCGCGAAGGTGGCGGTGTTAGGCACCGTCCGGGTTACCTCCAACTGCGCGGCACGCAGGCCGTCGCCAAGGTCCGGACCCCATGCCGCGGTTTTGGAGATCTGCGCCAGCACGAATGGCATGTTGGGCTGCTTCACCTCCGCACGGACATCCTTGATCAAGGCAGTTAGGTTCTTCGCGTACTCGGCGGTCATCTTCTTGTCGGACGCATCGGACTCGCCCTGCATCCAGAGCATGCCGGCAAACTCGGGATCGAAAGCCGGGTCGAGCTTCGCCATGGCTTCCTGGAAGAATTTCACCCAGTTGGTGTAAAGGTTGCCGGTCGCGCCACCCGCACTCGGCGAGCGCCATTGCACACCGAGATTGGTGGCCCCCCAGGAGATCTTGATGATTGCCATCACCTGCGCGGGATCCTGCGGTGCCATGGTATAACCGAACAGAAGCTCGGGACCAAAGGTGCCCTTGCCATCCCGGTCGCCGAAGCCGGAGCCGAGCCCGTCCCTCAGATAGGCCCAGCCGTATTCGCCAAGGCGGCACTCGCCGCGCACAAAGACAATGACGTTCTTGTGGAACCCCTTGTATTTGTCAGGCATGGGGGTGACCATGCTGCAACCGACGGCGTTGGATTGCCCCGAGGAGATATACACCTTGAGTTTCTTTTTGACAGTGCGGAAACTCCACACCTCACCTGTCGAGGTGGTCAAGGGATTGCTGTTGACCGTTTCAACCCTCCAGAAAAAACTCTTGCCCGGAGCAGGGTTCTTGATGGGCAACTCGACCGATGCCACAGTCGGTGCCAGACCGGCGAAATCCGGGTTCTTCTTGGCGAGCACTTCCGCGGCCGTTTCACCGATATAGACATTCTGCTTGGTGGCGTATTTGCCCGGGGTCCATGTCAACTCGTGCTTGCCGCCCTCAACCATGATATAACTGTCCGCGGGAACCGGTTTGGCGGCATTGCCGGTCTCGGTCTTGAACTCCGACACCAGGCCTTTTTGCGTCACTTTACCGGCTGCGTCGAGCTGGTCGACCCTCCAATAATAGGTCGTGCCGAGAGCCAGCTTCAACGGCCCGTATTGGGTTACCGTTAGATTGTTGACGGCAAGCGGGACCGTGTCCTGGTTTGCTGCCTGGCTATTGGCGGCAAGTTCCAACTGGTCTGTTGCGGTGCCGACGTGCAGGGCATAGGAAGCCACACCCGGGGTGCCCATTTCCCACTTGAGCGTGGTGGTGACGCCATCCAGAGTGGCACCGTGCTGCGGCGCGAGCGGATGGGCGGATTGGAACCCGCTGGCATTCCAGCATTCAAGCGTGGTGAACCCACGATCATAGACCTGGACGCTGGCGATCGCGCCATCGATGTGATGAGTGTAACCGACATTCGAGGCGGGATCGCCGGCCATGCAGGCACCGATCACAAACGGCCTGTCCGCTTTGATTGACAATGAGAATTTGCGGGTCACGCGAGGATTTCCGTCGCACCATGCCTGGAATTCGCCGTCTTGGCCGCCTGCGTATGTGTAGATCAGGGTGTGCCAGGAATTCTTTGCGGGCAGATTTTCGAGCCAGCCTGTAACGTTGCCACTCCAGGTGCCAATGGCACCAAACTGGGTCGAGTCGCCGTATTGCAACTGCAGGCAGTTGTCCGGCCGGTTGGCCCACGACACCAGCGTCCGCTCAGCTTCCAGATTCCGGCAGTTCGTCTTCACAATCACGGTCCACGGCTGGTCGCCGACAATTCCTGCCGGGGCCTTGAAATCCGCTAGCATGTGGTCCTTGCCGGCGAAATCCACGGCCTTCACGCCGTCGATGATTTTCACCTGTGGGTTGGTGCCATCGTTCTTGAAGGCACCCTTGAGACTGCCGACGTTATTCCACGAGGCCAGCGGGCCTTGCGGCAAATTGGCGGCATCCAACACCACCAGCGGCCCGGATGCACCGTGGCCAATGCCCGCAGAAATTGCCGCTGCCAAGGCGAACGACAGGACCCATGATACTTCACCTGATTTTGGTTTCATTGATTTGATTTGACCAGAAGATCATTCAATATACTCATTGGTCGTGGGCTTCTTTCAGCATTTTCCCTGCGTGCCTGGTTCCTGCCGCCCTGACCTCCACCGGCAGCAGCTTGAACGTGCTTTTCGTGGACCCCAATCCTGGATGTCACCGAGTTCGCCTCGCCTACCACGCTGGTCAGCGCCAGGCCGTCCGTCTCCAACATGAAGCCCGCGGCGTTCATGACGTACCGATCATCGGGATAGACGTCGATGTGTTGGTCGATGTTGATCACCCGGATCGTGTGTTTTCCGCCCGGCTGGATCGGCCAAGTTCGCGCCGCAATTGCCCCCGCGCCCAAAGTGTCTCCCGTCAGCCACTGACCCTGGTTATAGCCAATGCGCAAGTTGCCGGTGATCGCCACCGTGCCCGGCCCGGTGAGGTTCCGGGTTATCGGCATGGCCCCTTGGCTGTCATACTGACCGCTCCGAGCATCTTTCCCGACATTGATAGTCCCGCCGCTCTGATTGAGCGTGCCGCCGCCGCTCGCGCCGACGATAAACTCCCCGGTGGTGCCCAGAATACCGCCGCTCATGCTTGGAATGCTGCTGGTGGTATCGCCAGGATTGAATCCCCGGCTCATCGGACGCACCCTACTGAGTAGGGTCTTGAGCGTGATGGCGGGCGTCGTGGTTGTTTGATTTTGACGAAGAAGACTTCCCAGGATTGTCCGCCATCACAACACTTATCCGCTGCCGTTCCTTGCCGGTGGCAGCCGGGGAAAAGTTGCCCACAACAATCCGCTTCTCCGCCGAGCACTGACGACGCTCCCGGCACGCGGCTCCGGTCCACGCCGCACGCTGGGAGCGCAAGTTGCTTGAGATCGGCGAGCGCTGAACAGCCCACCCTCAAAATCCCGTGTTGCCTTGGGCGCCAGAGATTTCGAGTTTCGGAGCCACTAACTCCGTAGGCGCGATTTGGGCGTCGCCGGGCAGTGCGAGGGTGATGGTTAGCACCGCGAGCAAGGCAAGCAAACGGAAGCGCATTGTCATGACAGAGTAGGAACTTGCATCCGGATTGGCGCACATGGTTAAGCCAAAGCGGGAATCGGAGAGCGGGCGAAAGGAAGGGGCAAAATGGCGGTTGTGTGGTTCATAGATATCTGCGTGCAAATCGAACGTTCATGTCCTGCTGCCGGGTTAGGGCAGGGACGTTGAGGTTGAGGTTGTGGGGTTCATGCCGGTCAGCAGCGACGCCTGGTTCGCCTTTGTTCTTGGCGTGCGTTCTCAGTTCCAGTCCGTAAATATCTTCAGCAAAACCTTCTTCTCTGGGAGACCCCAAACTTCTACATGTAACCAGTCTCCAGCTGGTGACTGGCAGCTGAGCATCTCTTCAGGAATCGGGGCCGTGTTCCACGTCTTCTTAAACCTGCCATAGGCATCGTCTCCAGGCACGAAGGTTTTCGCGTCTTGGGGCCAGACGTTCCAACCATTCTTTGTTGGATCTCCCTGCTTTTGCGCAGGCCTTCGCCGTTCCGTAATCTTGAGTTGAGCCACAAAGGCATCAAGATCTTTCCTGTCGATCTCGAACATGGTCGCGATTCCTCGATCAGGTTGGGCTTTATTGGAGTTCCCCCGATTCTGAATGTTCTTGGCCGATGCAGGAAAGGCAATCTTGTGGTCCGACTCATCGCCTACCTGAACTGGCTTCTTAGGAACGCACGCCGCTACCGTGACAGCTAGGAATGCAACAAGTAGTAATGGGTAGGGCTTCATATTTTCTCTGTCCAACAGAGTATTCTGCGACTGGTCGTGATTGATCGCGACGCGTCGCCTTACGATGCGAAAAGTGGTCAGCACGGGCAAATGCTGCACGGTTTGCTCCCTCGACACAAGGGGAATTTGCGACGGGGAAGCATTTGCTTCCGGAATTTCAGCGTCACGCTTTCGGGAAGGCGCCGGAGGCTCGAGGCTGGCTAGCCGACTTTCCGCCGTAAATGAGGGGAATCGTCGGGACCGGTCCGGTGCGGAGGGGGTGTGCGTGGGTTACAGGAGGCTTGGGGAGGGATCATGTCCGCTGGTGCCGCCGATTTGGCGTGACACGGGCATCTCGTTGGCTGGTGGACAAGAATGTCCACCCTCCTTGTTTCAGGAATCCAAGGGGCTGCGGACGCTGAGGCCGGGTTGGTTGAGGACGTGGAGGTAAATCTGAGTGGTGGTGACGTGGGGGTGACGATTGGCTGAGCCGGATGCCGGTGCCGTAGAGTAGCCGGGCCATGAGGAGCGGGAGCCCCTCGAGGTGCTGGAGGACGCGGTGGGTTTCGTCTTTGGTGAGGACGAGGGGGGCAGAGGGTGGGCTCCAGCGAGCGGGCCTGGTCGGCCAGTCCCTGCCAATCGAAGGCGGCGACCCAGGGGAGGCCGG
>JAPLUI010000004.1 GCA_026397725.1 Verrucomicrobiota bacterium
GACGGCTCCGGCACCACGTTGAGCGACAGGCTCCAGGTGCCCAGCGTGGCCACGTCCCCGCCGGATAGATCCGCCACGAACAGGGTCCAGTTGCCATCCGCCACCTGACCGGTGAAACCTGACAGATAGAGACTGCGCGGCGAGGTGTCGGTGACCAGGTCCGGATCGGCAGCGCGGGCGTCGGGCTGATAGGTGCCGCTGGCGAGCACGCCGAAGGTGCCGGAGATGGCGGTGTGGATGTCGGTCGGGGCGGAGTCCGCGAAGCGCAGTTGCATGCCGCTGGAGGCTGCGCCGGCGGGATCGGCGGCGGTGCGGCCGGGGCGGTTCAACAACACGCTGATGACTCCGTTGTGTTCGAGGTAGGCATAGAGGTCGCCGTTCCAGCCGTTCCGGGTGTCCAGGATGACCTCCATGCCGGTGATGGTCTGGCCACCGCCGGCGACGGCGAGCACCGAGGCCAGGCCGCTGGCGTCGTTGTCCGGCACTTCGGTGTTCACGAGTTTGCTGAAGACCAGGGTGGTGGCCGCAGTGGCCCCACCCGGGGCGAGCATCAGGGCACAGGCCGAGAGGGGAAGCAGGGGAAATTTCATGGGGCTTGGATGGTTGGAATTGATTGGAATGCCAGGCTGGGTCAGTTGGCCTTGGTGCGATAGTAAGCCTGCGGCAGCGGCGGCGCAAGGTCGGTGTATGGAATCTTGCCGTCGGTGCCTGCGGCGACCGTGGCCTGGTCGCTCCAATGGGTCAGGTCGGTGCTCCGCTGGATGGTATAACTTCGCCCCGGAATCCCCCGGAACACCATTTCGGCAATGCCGTCGTGCAGCGAGAAGTCGGTCCGGTTCTGGCCGTCCGCGCCGATGCCGGTGGGGGCTGCGGTCACGGTGATGGTGATGGTGCCCCGCACGACCGCGCCGCGGGCGTCGGTGAGTTCCACCTCGAAGCTGTCGGTGCCGGCAAAGCCAAGAGGCGGGGTGTAGGTGACGGTGGTGGTCAGGGCCACCGCGCCGCCCTGGGCGCTGGGACCGATGGCCCGGGTCAGGGTGATCGCGTCGCCGTCCGGGTCGCTGGTGCGGGCCAGGATCTTCGCTGGATAGATCGACAGCACCTGGTCGGTCCTGGTGGCCAGCGCATAGCCGGCGAACACCGGGGCGCGGTTGCCATGGCCCGTTAGGGTCAGGTCGAACGGATTCTCGTCGCTATCGTTGCTGGCGAGGTGCAGCGCGGCGCTGCGGGCACCCGCCGCCCCGGGCGCGAAGGTCACCGTGAAGGTGGTGCTCGCCCCCGGCGCCAGGGTCGTGGCCCCGAGCGTGCCGAGCGTGAAGTCGGCGGCGTCCGTGCCATCCTTGGTGAGTGCCAGTCCGGTTAGGTTGGCGGTGCCGAGGTTTCTAACCGTGACGGTGCGGCTACCCGGCGTGCCGCCGAGGGTGGCGCTGCCGCAGTCGATGCCCGAGCTGCCGTCCGTGAGGTCGGTGCCGGCCGGTTGTTCCACGGCAATCTCCGGGGCTAACACTCTCGCGCCCACCTTGAGGTAGTAATTGAAATCATTGCCCGTATAGGTGGTGGTCGCACCAAAGGAACTGGGCAGGCTGGAGGTGAACGTCAGGCTTCGGTACTTCACCACATTTGTCGTGGTGTTAGAGGAGCCAACACTCGCACCCGCGCTATAGACTGCCATGATCCAGTAGTTGCCCGCCGTGAGCGTCACCGGTTCCGTCGGCGCCCTTTCAATATACCCGACCACATTCAAATTGAACGCCCCGGTCGTGGCCACCAGCGTGCCCGGGTTGCCCCCCGAGTCAGTGTAGAGGCCGAAGTTGGCATCCGGGCCGGTGGCCCGCGCATCCAAGCCGAAGAATTCCAACTCACCATCGGCGGTGATGGTGACCAGACTCCCGAGAAGATAATTCGCACCGTGGCTGGAGTTTTTTGGCAATGGCGTGTAGTTGCCATAGATTGTGGAGGTGACGTTCGTGCCCGTGCCTGTCAGGTTGATGTCGAAGGGGTTCTCATCGGCGTCGTTGCTGGCAAGATGCAGGGCGGCGGTGCGGATGCCAAGCGCGGCGGGGGCGAAGCGTACCGTGAAGGTCGTGCTGCCACCGGGGGCGACCGGTACCGCCGGATTGGCGGTCACGGAGAAGTCGCCGGCATTGGCACCATTGATGGTGATACCGAGTCCGGTCAGGTTGGCGGTTCCCGAATTGCGGACGGTAAACGTGCTGGTGGTGTACGCGCCGATGAGTACCGCACTGAAGTTTGCGGTCGAGGCACCATCAACCAGGTCGGTGCCGGCCGGTTGCTCCACGGCGATTTCCGGGGCCGGTGCCACTGCGGTACCAGTCAAGGCGATGTCGAAGGGGTTCTCATCGGCGTCGTTGCTGGCAAGGTGCAGGGCGGCCGTGCGGGTGCCCACGGCGGTGGGGGCGAGCACGGTGAAGGTCGTGCTGCCACCGGCGATGACCGGGGCCGTTGGACTTGACGTCACGCTGAAGTCCGCGGCGTCGGTACCATCGATGGTTAGACCGAGCCCGGTCAGATCGGCCGCGCCGGAATTGCGAATCGTGAAGACGAGGCTGGCATTGAAGCCGGTGACCACCGAACCGAAGGCCACTGTGGCGCTGCCGTCTATCAGGTTGGTGCCGGCCGGTTGTTCGACGGCGATTTCCGGGGCGGTGACGATGCCCGCACCGATCACCACGTCATCGATGGCCCAGTTGTCATAGCCATCGCC
>JAPLUI010000093.1 GCA_026397725.1 Verrucomicrobiota bacterium
CCGATAGGTGGCGTCCGCATTGTCGCGGCGGTCCATGAGGCGGCCAAAGTATGGAGTGCGGCGGCAGAGTGAGGCACGAACGCCGACGCCGCTTTGGCTCAAGCGGGAGAGTCGCCGGGGGGGCTCCGAAGGCACAGTCCGTCTTGCTCGCATCCCGATCAAAAACACCGGAGTGCGAAAGCGGACCGATGGTTTGTTAGACAGCGGTGCGGGCCGGGATTCAGCCAAAGCGGGGTGGCGCTTCGCTTCCCACCGCACTCCATACTTCCGCGTCATCGCGGTCATCTTCCACAGACAACGGACAACTCTTCTCAGACCGGCGGGCACGCCGACCTGTCGCCAGCGGCGCGAGGGGTGATAGACCAGGCAATTTCCTTGCGCCAGCATCTCTCGGGCACGCCGACCTGTCGCCAGCGGCGCGAGGGGTGATAGACCAGGCAATTTCCTTGCGCCAGCATCTCGCCCGCAGGGGCAGTCAGGGCGCGGCGAGGCCGCCACGCCCTGATACCGTTTCGGGTTGGACGAGCGGTAGGGCGGACCGGCCTCGGTCCGCCCACTGGTCCGCCCGGATGGGCGGTGCCGATGCGCGGTGCATGAGCCCGCAATTGGCATCTCGCCCTCGGGGGCAGTCAGGGCGCGGCGAGGCCGCCACGCCCTTCTACCGTTTGGGGTTGGGCGGATCCGGCCTCGGTCCGCCCACTTGTCCGCCCGGATGCGCGGTGCATGCTCTAGCAAATGGCATCTCTCCCGCAGGGGGAAATCGGGCCTCAGGCCGCCGCAACAATTCCATCCGCCATCCGCCAACTCATTCTCATCCGTTTGGAATTCCATCTTTAGGAATGACTGCTGCATCTTTCCTCCCATGATCATCCGCACCACAGCCTACCCCCGAGCCGCGCTGATTGGCAATCCGTCCGACGGATATTTCGGCAAGACGATTGCCTTCACGTTTGCGGAGTTCTCCGCACGCGTCACCCTCTATGAATCGCCCGAGTTGGAGATTGTGCCCAACCATCGTGACGGTTCGACCTTTGCCGGCATCGCCGACCTGTACGAGGACGTGCGACGCTTCGGCTATTATGGCGGCATCCGCTTGCTCAAGTCGGCCATCAAGTCGTTTTACGGCTACTGCCTTGACCACGAGATCGATCTGCACGAGCGCAATTTCACGATCCGCTACGAGTCGGACATTCCCAACCTGGTCGGTCTCGCCGGATCCAGTGCGATCGTCACCGCCACGCTGCGTGCGCTGCTGGCATTTTATGGCGTGAGCATCGCCAAGCCCCATCTGGCGAATCTGATCCGCGCGGTGGAGAACCGTGAACTCGGGATCTCCGCCGGCCTGCAAGACCGCGTGGCCCAGGTCTATCAGGGGATGGTTTATATGGATTTCGACAAGGCGCTGTTCGACAAGCAGGGGTTCGGCCACTATGTGGCGTTGCGGCCCGCCAAGCTGCCGCCCCTTTACATCGCCTATCGCACCGACCTGTCGGAAGGCTCCGAAGTCTTCCACAACAACATCCGCGAGCGCTTTGAGCGAGGCGAACCCGAGGTGGTCGATGCCATGACCTTCTGGGCCGACCTCACGGTGCAGGCCAAGAACACCCTGGAGCAGGGCGACTGGACCCAACTCGCCACCCTGATGGACGCCAACTTCGACCGGCGCCAACAGATCTACCAACTCAACGCGGGCAACCTGCGCATGGTCGAGACCGCCCGCTCGCTCGGCGCGTCCGCCAAGTTCCCCGGTTCCGGCGGCGCGATCATCGGCCTCTACACCGACGAGGCGATGTTTGAAAAACTCACCGCGGCATTCGCCGCGCAAGACATCCGCGTCTTCAAGCCCACACTGATTTGAGATGATTCTTTGCTATTAGGGGAACAAGTTGGAACACAGATTGATCCAAGAATTTTTCATTTCTTCATCCGTGTCAATCCGTGTGCTTCTACTCCAAGATTTTTTGACCAGTAGAGTAGAGAGCAGCGGGCGGCTTGCGCCAATCCCGCTGCTCCCCCTCGTCAAACCGGACGTGCAGATTTCCCGCATCCGGCTTTCTTGCAAGCATTTCGTCATAGGCGTTGAAGTCCAACGCTTTCTGATTTA
>JAPLUI010000520.1 GCA_026397725.1 Verrucomicrobiota bacterium
GTTCTCCCCACCCGCGTGGGGATGGTCCGTTCGTGTCGTCGATCGAACAGTTTGAAACAGGGTTCTCCCCACCCGCGTGGGGATGGTCCGATAGGGTTTCAGAACTTCGCCCCGTCCTCCTTGTTCTCCCCACCCGCGTGGGGATGGTCCGCGTGAAGCGCTCGCTTCCCCTCCCCCTGCAAAGTTCTCCCCACCCGCGTGGGGATGGTCCGCCTCTACCTCGCCACCAACCGCAACGTGCGGGGTTCTCCCCACCCGCGTGGGGATGGTCCGCGAACTCGGGTTGACTTTCGACCGCATCTATTGTTCTCCCCACCCGCGTGGGGATGGTCCGTGCAAATAGTCCCCAATTGGGGTGTTCAAAACTCCGGAAAAACCGGGACCCTATCTCCCTCGGAAGCCAAGGTGCAATTTCAATGCCAATGCGAATGTGTTTGCAGTGCGGATTGATGGCTTGGGAATCTGATGGACTATTTCCGGTCCGGGCACCTCCGGTGGTTGAAACCCTGTGTGCTCCTTCATCATGGGTTATTCCCGGTTGGATCGTGGGCCGGGTTTCGCATGAGATTGCGCAGGAATCAAGACTCCTCTTTTGAACACCCCGGTGAGCGACTAAATAACCATAAGAAATGAGCGATGGGGTGCCAGTGGCAGGCTGCCAGAGGAGCGGCTTGACCACCATTCGGAAGCAATCTTATCCGTGCAATCCGTGGTGAAAAATCTTGCCGCAGGAGCCACCTCCGGGGTACCTGGTCTTGCGGGTGGCGGCAGTGCCGCTGCGGTGTCATGTCTTGCTCTTACTTGATCATTGAATGTTGGAGATCCATATATCATATATGAAGAAGGGCCGCCGGCTTGCACCGGCGGCCCCATGAATCATCTGGCAGACATCGGGTCTCTGATCTTACGGGGTGATGACCACCAGGCGGCAGAACCGCATCCCGGATGGCAGGGTCAACCGTAACCGGTTCGGACCGGTGAGGACTTCGATGCCCGTCAGCACGTCCGTCCAGCCCGCCAGGTCGTCGGATACCTGGAACGCGTAGGAGGTGACCAGGGCAGCCGGATCATACGGGATGGTCCAAGTCCAGGTGCCGGCGTTGTCGACCAAGGGCGGCAGCGTGGCGGGACTGGCGGCGGTGCCTCCCATGAAGAACTCGATGCCGTTGGGGATGCCGTTGTTGTTAGAGTCAGCGGTCGCACCTCCGCTCGCGCCGTTGGCAGTCTCCCAACTGCCGTAGCTGGTACCGGTGCCAACCCAGGTGCAGGTCAGTTTGATGTTCGAGGCATCCTGATCTTCATATCCGGCCGCCTGGATGTGATAGGTGGTGCCGCCTGTCACCGGCACGGTCATGGTTTCCTCCACGCCGGTATCCTGCGGATTTCCGTCAGGCAAGCCGGTCAGTGCCGTCAGCGCATTGACTGCAGTCCCGGTATAGATCCCAAGCATTGCATCCCACTCACCCCCACCGACCCTGGTCGAGCCCACGGTTTTGATGGTGAAAGTGCCGTTGGACGGGGCAGTCCATTTGAACCAGACCGTATGGGTCGCACCATTGATACCGGGTTCGCCCGTTTCCAGGGTGGCGTATCGATTGCCGGTGCCGGTCTGGATGCCACCGGTGCCCGGCAACGCAATCGCATTGACGAAGTCGTCGTTCGGCGGCCGGCTCGCCACGGCGACCGTCACGGCATAGACCTTCTGGGTGACGCCATCCTCGGCGGTGACGGTGTAGTCCACCGGGGTCGCCACCGAGCCGCTGAAGTCCTGCGGCCCGGTCGGGACGTAGCCGGCCAACGGGGAAACCACCACGGTCGGAGTGAGCGCGGACACAGGCGTGCCAGGCGGCAGCGTGACCAAGACCGTATTCGGCGTGCCCGGGGTGATGACGCCGGCCCCCCCGGCCGCAGTGAAGCTCACCATGTCACAGGCCACGCTGGCAGCAGCCCTGACGACAGTCACCTGATAGGTTTGGGAGGCGCTGCCATTCTCGGCGGTGACGGTGTATTCCACCGGGGTGGTCTCCGAGTTGGTGAAGTCCTGCGCCCCGGTCGGGGTGAAGGTGGCAAAGGCGGAAACCGTGACGGCGGGAGTAAACGCGGCCAGCGATGGCGCGCCATAGGGAACCGTGAGCAAAACCGTATTCGGCGCGCCTGGGGTGATCACGCCAAGCGCTGCTCCGTAATTGAAGCTCACCAGGTTGCAGGCCGCACTGCCGCCGGCGGGAACCTCCAGGATCCCCGAAATGGCGTAAATCGGCTGCAGGTTGCTATGGATTTCGTTGGCATAATTCCCCCACACCCAAGCCCCATCAACAGAACTTGCGAGGCCGTTGCTGATATAGCCACCGTCCTGCCAGATCAGGCCTTGGCCGCCCGCACTGGTTCCATTCATGTTGGTCCCCGTCCATACCCGCAACTTGCCGTCAAATGGAGAGACCGGTGGCAGGCCGCCGAGTTCGGTCCAGGTGACCGGGTTTTGAATGCTCCCGTCCCACAGGTCGGAATTGCCATCAGCGACACGCACGCCGCCCAAATTATAGATGGGCACGCTCGTGCTCGATGGACTGGTAGCGGTGTTGTCCCTCGCGTCGGTGGCAGGATTTGACGACGAGACGATGGCCTTCCAAGTGGTGGCGCTGAGGGCGCTGAGTTCGGGAGCCGCGGTGGCCGCCGCCGTGGCAAAGTCATTATACTGGGCGATGGTGGTGAAGCCGGGAGGCGTCAATCCCGCTTGATCGGCACCGCCCGAATGAGTTGTGGTGCTGGTCACGAACACCAGGCGGTATTGGTCACCCGGAGCCAAGCCCCGCGGGACCGTGATCGGGACATTCAACACCGTCACCGTATAGGTCTTGGTGTCGGTTCCATTCTCGGCGGTGATGGTGTAGCTCTGCGGGGTGGTGAAGTCACGGGTCGAGCCGGATGGATAACTCACGTCTGGTGTGGCACCTGGCGACACGGTGTAGGTGGGAGCGAGCGTCGTCAGATCCGTGCCGAGCGGCACCACGAGGGTGATGTTGGTGCCGCCGATCCCGCCGGAATAGTTGCCCGACTTGAAGGTCAGCATGTCACACGCCGCGCTGGCGGGCAACACGGTGACGGTCGCGGCATAGTCCGTATGGGAAGCCCCGGAGGTGACGGTGTAGGTGACCGTCTTATGGGAGTTGGAGAAGCCCGCGTTGGCTCCCGAGGCCGGCAAGACGCTGGCCCCGGAGGAAAACGTACAGGTCGGATTGATCGTGGTCAGGTCCGTGCCGTAGGGCACCGTGAGGGAGACCGTCTTGGTGCCCTGGTCGATCACGCCCACGTGGGAACCCCAGATGAAGGTGATCAGGTCGGTGCCCGGGAGGGGCACGCTGAGAATGCCGGACATGACGTAGATCGGCTGCGGCAGGGTATGGATTGCGTTATCATAATTGCCGTTAATCCAACCCGAATTGGTGGCAGACGCGAGGCCGCAACTGATGAAACCACCGTCCTGAGTGATCAGGGCTGAGGTCGCACCGGGAGTGCTGCCGTCGGCACCGGCCCCCGTCCATACCCGTAACTTGCCGTCAAACGTGGAGGCCGACGGTGAGCCGCCGAGTTCGGTCCAGTTGATCGGGTTTTGAATGGTGCCATCCCACAGGTCGGTATAACCGTCCGCAACGCGCAGGCCGCGCAGATTGTAAATCGGCACACTGGTGGCGGCGTTCACTGCGGGATCGGTGGCCGTGTTGGTTTTCGCGGCGCTGTTAGGGTTC
This sequence comes from Verrucomicrobiota bacterium, assembly GCA_026397725.1. Taxonomy (GTDB): domain Bacteria; phylum Verrucomicrobiota; class Verrucomicrobiia; order Verrucomicrobiales; family Akkermansiaceae; genus Luteolibacter. The sequence continues at coordinate 3,747 of JAPLUI010000520.1, forward strand.
CCCGTTGAGACGACGGCGTTCCAGGTGGTGGGGAGGGCCGCGAGCGACGGAGCCGCCGCAGCCCTGGCGGCACCGAAGGCATGGTAATCGGCAACGGTGGTGAACCAGGGCGGGTTACCACCGTGATTGCTACCGCCCGAATACGTGGTGGTGCTGGTCACGAACACCAGGCGGTATTTGTCGCCCGGGGCAAGATCAGCCGGAACCGGCAGGATTTCCCCGGCGATCGCCAGGACCGGATAGACGGTTACGGTATAGTCTTTGGGAGTTCCTGCCGAGGGGGTGATGGTGTAGGTGACCGGGCTGCGGAAGTCATAGACGCCGGGGGTGCCGCCGTTGGTCATGAGGCAGGTTGCCCCATTGGTCAGCGTGAAGCTGGGATTGGGGTCAAGCGGGTTCACAGTGGCGGTATGGGGAAGGTAAAGCTTGACCGTCTGAGCGGTCTTGTCGATCACACCGTTATAGCTGCCCCAGGTGAAGGTCAGGAAGTCCGCGGCGGGGGTGTCGAGGATAGTGGCGGTCACCTGTTGCGCGGTGGCTTCGATGCCGTTGACCACGGTGCTGATGTCCACTATGATGGTTTCGTCCGGTTGTTCATAAACCGAGTCCGGCACGCCGGTCAGCGTGATGAAACCGCTCGTGCTTCCCGTCGGGATCACGATGCTGGTGGCGGAGCGCGTGTAGTCGGTCGCATTGGTTGCGGTGCCGGCAAACGCCAGATTTACCGTGACGTCCTGTGAGGTCGCCGCCGAGAGCGTCGCGGTCACGGTTGCCACCCCGGCATCTTCCACCAGCGTGCTGCTGTCAATTTCGAGGGTGACGTTGGGAACATCCGCGAGGACGGTCACTTTATAGGTATTGCTGAGGGCCGAACCCGATGAAGTGACGATGTAGTTGAGCGGGGTGGCCAGCGAGGCGGAGAAATCGTACTCGCCGGTTCCGCCGTTGGTCCTGTTGCAGGTGGCTCCGATGGAGGTGGTGAAGGTGGGATTGGGATCGAGCAGATTCAAACTGATATCAGCAGGAACATGCACCATGATCGTCTTGGCGCCCTGGTCGATCACGCCGGGATAACTACCCCAGTTGAAGGTGAGCATATCTGCGGCGGGGACATAGTCGTTGATGGTGAAGTTGACGTTGTCGATCATGTTTGCGTCGTCGGCGGCACCATTGGCAGAGTTGTCATCATCGGCCCACAGCACATACATTTTGGTGTTGTAGGCCCAGTTCGAGCTGAGTGTCACCACCGTGCTCAGGGCTGTCGTGGGTGGGGCTTGGCTGTTGGTGCTGCCCCCGGTGGGGGAGACGCAGAGGTCGGTGATGGGCGTCCAACTGCCAGTCAGGCCCGTCAGGCTGTAATAGGCGCGCAGTCCCGGCACCTCTTCGCCGGCAGTCGTTGTGTTGTTATCGAATCGGCTACAATCATAAGAGATCTGCAACTTGGTGATGTCGCTGCCCGAGGTGTTCTGCAGCGTCGCCATCAGCAGACAGCCCTTGACGCTGCCGGAGGGCCGCATCGCGAGCAGGTTCCAAGCGCTGTTGCGTCGCGCAATCGCGTTGGCACTGGGACCGGGATTGTTGATTGTGCCAGACGAGCCGAGCGCTGTGGTGAGGCTGCTGGCAAGAACGTTCGACACAGCCGCATCCAAGCCCGTAACAGGGTCCGTCGCAGTGGTTACATTGGTTGGAAGGCCAGCCCAATTGGTCGTGGACCATTCGGTGACAGCCGGTGTCGCGGCGAAGCTGTTGATGCCGCTGCTGCCGCTTGGGCCAACATTGATAGCCGCTGGTGCAGCCGGGGTGATGGCCAGCGTGGCAGTCACTGCCACGGTGAGGGCGCATTGTCGGATGGAATCGCGGGGATTGATGATCCTGTGGAAGGTATGGATGTTCATGGTGATTGGTCTTTCGTTGGGGTGGTGGTCGTTGGTTGGGGATACGTGGTTAGGATTCGTGGTTAGGATTCGTGGAGGTCAGGGAAATGGAGGTAAAAGCTGACAAGCTGAAATGAAGAGGTTGGAGCCCACGAACGTCGCACATTGCACAGCAGATGATGCATGCGAAGGCTCTTAGGTCCGGCGTTGGAAGTTCGATGTTCGATGTTCGCATTTTGGATGGCTCGACAGGACGACCGGCGACCGGGCGGCCGGGGCTGCGGGCAGCGGAGCGGGCGGGGGAGGTCTCAGGGACGGAGCCATGGAGGTGGATGATCGCTGGATTCAGGCGGCTTTGAGGGTCTCGCACAGGATGCCGCCGGGTGCCAATTACGGCATGCGGTGCAACTGTGTGAAGACGAATCACAAAAAAATGGGGCTGCGTCAAACATAAAAATACGAAAAGGCGAAAATTCATCCGCGTGGGGGGGGGGAGACCCATGGATGCAAAACGGGACTGGACGTCCCTGCTCCTTACCCTGATCTGCGGCTCACGCGCGAAGCCACGGCAGGAATGTCGTGACTCCTGATCCGGGGAAGGGCCGCCGGCTTGCACCGGCGGCCCCATGCACCATCGATCTGACCTCGGACCTCTGCACCCTCGCCATTTCCTTCTCATCTCACGCCGCTGGCGACAAGTGGGCGTGCCCGGCGGTCACGCCCTACCGACCTCTGACCTCTGACCTCTGACTGTTACGGGGTGACCACCAGGCGGCAGAATTCCTTTTCCGCGCCGGGGGGCAGGGTGTAGGTCACCAAGCCCGGGACGGATTCGTCGATGCTCGGGTCAGGCGGCACGATGTCCGCCCAGTCGGCGAGGTTGTCGGACACTTGCACCATGAAGGAGGCGACCGCATTCACATAAGGCCAGGTGACCTTGCCGGCCATCACGCCCGGATTGGTGGCGAGGCCATTCATGCCCATGAAGAAGGCCACCCCGTTGGCAACGCCGTCATGGTTGCTATCCTCGGATGGATTCGAACTCGCGGCGTTGGCCTTCGCCCAGATTTCGTAAGCGCTCGCCACGCCGCCGGCGTGGACCAGCGGAATCGACAGGGCATACATGCGGGCGGCACCAGTCGTTTCACCCGCGGAGATCCACCGACCGTCCGTGCTGCCGACCAAGCCATACCGTGCATAATCCGCATTGAATGTTTGGTAGAACGGGCCGGTCGGGTAGTTGAATGGCAGCCCGCTGGCTTGGCCCGTGCCCGTCAGCACCTGGGTGCCTGCGGCGACGGTGGCACCGCTCTGGTTCAGATTGATGCCGTTCGCGATGGAACCATCCCACAGGTCCGCGAAGCCGGCGGCGACCAGGGTGGTTCCGTCCACCAGATAGACCGGCCCGGTGACCGGCGCGTTGACCCTGGCGGGAGCCGTGGCGGCGTCGCTGAACGCGGTGCCGATGGCGTGCCACATGATGTTGGGAATGCCGGGCAGAGTGGACGAGGCGGCGGCCGCATTCACGAACGCGTTGTAGGGATCAATCGTCCTGTCGGCGCTGCCTCTGGTCGTGCTCGTGACAAAAACGAGTTGATAGGTGTCGCCGTTCGCCCAGGTCCAACCCGTGGCCGGATTGATGCCCGTCGGGGCCACAATGGTCGGCTGCAGAGTGGTGTTGGTGATGGTGGCCGTCACCTGTTGGGGGGTGGTTTCCAAGCCGTTGACCACGGTGCTGATGTCCACCACGACGGTGGTGTCCGGGCGAAACACGTTGTCCTGCACTCCCGTCAGGGTGACAAAGCCGCTGGTGTCGCCAGCGAGAATCGTGATGCTGGTTGCGCTGCGCGTGTAGCCGGCCCCCAGCGGCGCGGTTCCCGAGTAGGCCAGGTTCACCGTCACATCCTGCAAACTCGGGTTCGTCAGGGTCGCGGTCACCGTCGCCGTGCCGCCATCCTCCGACATCGTGCCGCCGGGGGGGGAAATAGCGAGGGTGACCTCGGGCACATCCGCAATGACGGTGACTTGATAGCTCTGATTGTGGTCCGCATCCGCTGCGGTGACCTTGTAGGTTTGGGGCGTGGAGAAGTTATACAACCCGGGGGTGCCGCCGTTCTGCTTGTCGCAGGTGGCCAAGGGCGACACGGCGAAGGCGGGATTGGGATCGAGCAGATTCAGACTGGTGGTGTGGGGAACATGCAAGGTGACCGTCTTGGGGACCGCGAGCTGGTCGATCACGCCGTGGTAAACGGGACTGGTGCCCCAAGTGAACGCCACCATGTCACACAACGGGCTTTGGGGCTCCGGAACGGTCAGCATGCCGGAAATGGCGTAGATCGGCATCAGGTCGTTATGGCGGGCATTCGGATCCCCAGGGCCAAGTCCGGTGATCCACGAGGCATCGGTGGCAGTCGCCGTGCCGATGGAGATGTAGCCACCATCCTGATTGATCAGGGCGTTGCCGGCCCCGGCATTGGTGCCGCTGGCGTTGGCCCCGGTCCACACATTATAGCCGCCAGCGTACTGCGCGGCCGGCGGTCCGCCGAGTTCGTTCCGGTTGATCGGGCTGGCGATGGTGCCGTCCCACAGGTCGGCATAACCCGTCGCCACCAGCATGCCGCCCAATTGATAGATGGGCACACTGGTGCTGGCGTTCACGCTGGGATCGGTGGCCGTGTTGGTTGTCGCGTTGCTGTTAGGTGATCGCGTGGTGATGACGGCCTTCCAGGTGGTGTTGAGGGAGGCCAGCGCGGAAACCGCCGTGGCGGTATTGGTGGCGAAGGCATCGTACTCGGCGACGGTGAGGAAGCCGGGGGGCACTAATCCCGCTTGATCGGCACCTCCCGAATGAGTCTCGGTGCTGGTCACGAAGATCAACCGGTACTGGGTGCCCGGGGCCAATCCTGACGGCATCGTCCGGATGGTATTCGCGGCTGCCTCAAAATAAACGGTGACGGTATAGATCTGGGTGGTGGCGTCCTCGGCGGTGACGGTGTATTCCACCGGGTTGGTGAAGTCCACGAGGTCTCCTGAAGCAGGCGAGGAGCTGGCATAGGGGGAAAGCGTGCAGGTGGGATTGAGCGTGGTCACGTCCGTGCTGAGCGGCACCGTCAGTGCGATGGTGTGATCGGTCTCGTTGATCGCGCCGCTCAAGGTTCCCCATTTGAAGGTCAGGATTTGATTGCCGGCGGGAGTGACGTTGGCTGTCACATGATAGACCTTGGTGGAATGATCCTCGGCGGTGACGGTGTAGTCCACCGGCGTGGTCTGCGAGTTGGAGAAATCCACGGGGTCTCCCGAAGCCGGGGAGCAGGTGGCAAAGTCGGCCAGGGTGAACGTGGGCGCCAGGGCGGCCAAATCCGTGCCATGATAAGGCAGGGTCCAAGTGATGTTGTTGCCGGTACCGTGGTCGGAAATCACGGAAGAACTGCCCGGGACGGCCGGCGTACCGAAGTCATAAAGGCTCTTGTCGGAGTTCTGCCACCCGGTGGCGTCCACCACTTGGAAGCCGTTCAGGGTGAGGCCGCTGTAACCGCCACCGCCATTCAGGTTGTAGCCCCAGACGTAAATCTTGCCGGCGGTGTCGGGTGCCACATTGTAGAAGACCAGCCAGTTGTCGCCGGGCTTCCAGGTCTGGGCAGTCTTGGTCGCGGCCGTATTCAAGATGTCTTTGAATGTCGCAGGCGACGCGGTAGCGGTGCCAATCCCCCAACGATTGTTGAGGTTGAGATCTGCAGAGCAGGCCAGGTAGATGTGGTATAACTTCAGGGGATCCAGTCCGGTTACGACAAAACGGGTGTTGATCGTGTTGCCGCTCCCTGACCCGGCAACCCGGTACAGGCCGCTCTTCAGCAGCGTCACGTCAGGATGATCAGACCAGCTTCGGGGGCCTTGCATGAAATTCACGTTCTGTGGTGAACTGTCCGTAGTGAAACCCATGGCTGTGGCGTTCCCGTCACTGTCCAGCAGAGCGGCACTGGCGATGGCAGTGAGAGCGGTGGTATCGGCACGGATGAAATCATTCCAAGTGCTTCCCGTATAGACCGCAGGGGCCTGCTGAAATCCCGCAATGGTGAAGGATTTGCCGTTCATCTCGCCACCCGTGTTGGCGAAGTTGACGTTGATCGTCTGGGAAGCCGAGGCGTGGGTGGCCAGGCCCGCAGCCAGGAGGACGGCGGCGCTGGCCGCCAAAGCGTGGCGGAGGGGATTCTTGCAAGGCCTTGCTGCGTGGATTCGATGGATGGTATTCATGGTTGCTGGTTGCTGGTTGTTGATTGTGGTGCTGGTGGGAATGGATGGGGGTGGTGGAATTGAGGTGAATGTTGAAATGCTGCAATGAAGTCTCAGGGACGGAGCCATGGGGGGTGGAATTGTTGCTGAATTCAGGCGGGGTTGGGGCTTTCACAGATTGTCGCCGCAGGTCCTGCACGGCAGGTGGCGCAACTGTGTGAAGGCGAATCACAAAAATATGGCGCTGCGTCAAGCGGATTATCGCGAAAAATTAAAAAAAAGTCATCATCCGGCCAGCGGGACGATGGTGTTGCAAGGAGCATGATCGACCGGAATTCCGGCCCGCCGGGCCTGGCTTGATCAGCCGCCACCGAAAATCTCAGCCCGCGATTGATTCCGGGGCCGGACCCTTGCACAATGCCTCCGTTCCGCCGCCCGCATGCTCACCCTCCTCAAAATCCGCAACCTGGCCCTTGTTGACGAACTCGTTTGGGAACTCGGCCCCGGGCTCATCGGCGTCACCGGCGAAACCGGTGCCGGCAAGTCCGTCATCGTCGGGGCACTCAAGCTCGTGTTAGGCGAGCGTGCCGAAAAATCCCTGATCCGCACCGGCGAGGAAACCTGCTCGGTGGAGGCGGTCTTCGACCTCCAGGATCCTGCGGCCATCAACGCCATCCTCGAAGACGGCGGCCTCGCCCCCTGCGATGAAACCCAACTCATCGTCCGCCGCATCATCGGCCAGGCCAACACCCGCCAGTTTGTCAACGACTCACCGGTCACCCTCGCCCTGCTCAAACGCCTCGGCGAACACCTCGTCGATCTCCACGGTCCCCACGAGCACCAATCGTTGCTCTCCGCCGAACGCCAGCTCGCCATGCTCGATGCCTACGCCGGCGCCGAGGCCACGCTCGCCGGTTATCGCGAGCACTACCGCACCTGGCGCCGCAAAACGACCGAACTCGAAGCCATCCGCCACGCCGAAAACGCCAGCGAGCAGGAACTCGAACTGCTCCACTATCAAGTCCATGAAATCGACACCGCCAACCTCAGGCCGGAGGACGAACAGGACCTCGAAGACCGCTGGCGCCGCGCGTCCAACGCCTCCCGCCTCGTCGAGACCGCCGCCGCCGCCGTCGCCGCACTCAATGGCGAGGACGGCATCCTCGAACGCCTCGGCGAACTCCAGCGCCATAGCCGCGAACTGGAGAAACTCGACCCCTCGATCCGCGACCGCACCGCTTCCCTCGAAACCGCCTGCCTCGAACTCCAGGACCTCGAAACCGCACTCGCCGAGTACGCCGAGGCACTCGACATCGACCCCGCCGCCGCCGCCAGCCTCGAGGAACGCGTCAATTTGATAGAGTCGCTCAGGCGCAAATACGGCCCCTCCCTAGCCGACGTGATGGCCCGCCGCGAGGCCGCCGCCGCCCGCCTCGATACCATTGAGAACCGCAGCGGGAAACTCGCCGCCCTGGCCAGCGAACTGGCCGCCTGCCGGGCCGCGCTCGACGCCTCCGGCCAGACTCTAACGGCCACCCGGCGCAAGGCCGCGCCGCGACTCGCCAGGGAAATCTCCAGCCAGCTCATGGACCTCGGTTTCCTCAAGGCTTCCTTCGAGGCCCCGCTCCAAGCTCAGACGGAACCCGGTCTGCAGGGTTTTGAAGCCATCGAATTCCAATTCGGTCCGAATCCCGGCGAGCCGCTGTTGCCGCTCCGCCAGATCGCCTCGTCCGGGGAAATCAGCCGCGTCATGCTCGCCGTGAAATCCGCGTTGGCCGAGCAAGACGCCACCCCGCTCATGGTCTTCGATGAAATCGACGCCAATGTCGGTGGTGAAATCGCCCGCGCGGTCGGTCGGAAAATGGCGGCCTTGGGCACCCGCCATCAAGTGGTTGCCATCACCCACTTTCCGCAGGTGGCTGCCAGCGCGACGGACCATTTTGTGGTGGCCAAGGAGGTTTCCGGCGGCCGCACCCGTTCCCGGTTGTTTCGGGTTCACGGGGCAACCCGCATCGCCGAACTGGTCCGCATGCTGGGCGGCGGTGGCGAACAGGCCCGCGCCATGGCCGCCGCGCTGCTGGCATGCGCGTCCAGCTAAGTCGCCGCGCAATGATCACTGTCGATCAAGGCGTCTGAGATGTGTTGTAGCGGCGCTCTGTGAGCGCCGCTGCGAATGTGTTGTAGCGGCGCTCTGTGAGCGTCGCTGCGAATGTGTTGTAGCGGCGCTCTGTGAGCGTCGCTGCGAATGTGTTGTAGCGGCACCCTGTGAGCGTCGCCGCGAATGAGTTGTAGCGGCGCTCTGTGAGCGTCGCCGCGAATGTGTTGTAGCGGCGCTCTGTGAGCGTCGCCGCGAATGTGTTGTAGCGGCGCTCTGTGAGCGTCGCTGCGAATGATATGACGCTGGCTTGAGGCGCGGGTTCCTTGGCGCTTCATGGTCATCGGCGGTCATAGACGCGCCGCTACAATGCGACAGATATTCTTGCGCGGCTCCTAAGGGGCAGCGACGCGGGCAACCACGGGTTTCCCGGGCCGCGTGCCTAACAAGGTGCTGACCGCACCGTCACGGTTCCTGCTGCCGGTGGCAAATGAGTGTTGAAATAAGGGCCGCTTACTTGGCACTGAAGCGGAAGACGGTGGTGCTCTTCAGGGTCTTGCCGGGCTTGAGGATGGTGCTGGGGAATTTCGGCTGGTTGGGGGAATCCGGGTAGTGTTGGGTTTCGAGGCAAAAGCCATTGCGGAACTCGTACTTCTTGCCGGCCTTGCCGGTGAGTTTGCCATCGAGGAAGTTGCCACAATAGAACTGGATGCCCGGCTCGGTGGTGAGCACTTCCATGGTGCGGCCGGTGCTCGGCTCGTAAACGCTCGCGGCGAGGGCGAGGTCGCCGCCCTGGTTGTCGAGCACCCAGTTGTGGTCATAGCCGCCACCGAACTTCATTTGCTCGTCGTCGGCCTTGACGCGCTCACCGATGGCGGTGGGCTTGGTGAAGTCAAAGGGCGTGCCGGCCACCGGGAGCAGCTTGCCGGTGGGGATCAGGCCGGCGGTGACCGGGGTGAACTTGGAGGCGGCCAGCATCAGCTTGTGGCCGAGGATGTCGCCGTTGCCTTCACCCTTGAGATTGAAATAGCTGTGCTGGGTGACGTTCACCGGGGTGGCCTTGTCGGCGGTGGCGGCATACTGGATCTTCCACTCGTTTTTGGCGGTGAGCCAATAGGTGACGCTCAGGCTGAGATTGCCGGGGTAGCCTTCCTCGCCGTCCTTGCTGACGTAGCTGAACTTCACGCCCTGCGTGCCGTCCTTGTTGACGAGTCCTTCGCCTTTCCACACGACCTTGTCAAAACCCTTGAGCCCGCCGTGCAGCGAGCACTTGATGCCACCGGGATCGTTGTTGGTGGCCAACGTGTAGTCCTTGCCGTCGAGGGAGAACTTGCCGTTGGCAATGCGGTTGCCATAGCGGCCGACAATCGCGCCGAAGTAGGGCGTGTCCTTGATGTATTCGTCCACGGTGGTGTAACCGAGCACGATGTCGCCCAACTTGCCGTCACGATCCGGCGTCTCGAGGCTGAGGACGATGGCACCGTAGGTCATGGCGCGGATTTTGAGACCTTTGCTGTTGGTGAGGGTGAACACTTCGACGGGAGTACCGTCGGTGGTCTTGCCAAAGGGCTCGGCTTTCGGAGCTTTCGGAGCTTCGGCGGACATGGCGCTGGTGCTGAGAGCAGCGATGAAAAACAGGGCGTATGATTTCATGGTGACTTGGATTGGATGATTGCTTGGTTGGGTGGGTGATGGTCGGGAAATGACCACCTGCCGCCCCAGAATCCCGTGGTCAGGCCCGACTTTCAAGCCCGATCTTCAAATTTTGTCATCAGGGAACGACCTTGATCCCGCGGAAGCCCATGGCGGGCAGCCCGCTGGACCCCGGTAACCACGGGTCAGACGCAACAAGGTCTTGCGAGCCGTCAGGCAAATTGCAGCAGGGGGGCGGCTTCGAGATCGTCCTGCTGATGAATCAGGTGCGCGAGCAACGGCACCCCGGCCAGGTCCTCGAGCACGCCTTTGTTAGTGATCATGGCGGGGTCCATTTCGTCTCCCAATTGGTTGAGAATGAGACCGGCACAGCGCAGGCCGCGGGCACGAATGGCGTTGACCGTCAGCAGCACGTGATTGAGGCAGCCGAGTCGGTTGGCGGCGACCACGATGACCGGCAAGGCGAGCGCCACCGCCAGATCTGAAACCCGCAAGCCGGCAGCCAGCGGCACCTCCCAGCCGCCCACGCCTTCCACCAGGACGCTGGCGTGACGGGCCGCCAGGTACTGGTAGCCTTGCAGCAATTCGGCGAGCGCAATGCTCCGGTTTTCGAGCATGCCGGCGACGAGCGGGGCCAGCGCCGGCTTCAGGAACACCGGATTCACCTCGTCCCGCGCGAGATTGCCGGACGCGGCGGCCAGCAGGGTCGCGTCAGCGCGGTCGCCGCAGGCAACCGGCTTGTAGCCGACGGCGTCGATGCCCGCGTTGCGCAGGGTTGCGAGAATCAAGCAGGTGACGTAGGTCTTGCCCACGCCGGTATCGGTGCCGGTGACGAATGCGCTCACCGCCAAGGCGTGGCCTAGCGCCGCCGCGCGGTCAAGCGGCGTGATGCTCCAAGCGCAAATCTGGTCAGCCGCAGAGGATAGGGGAGGGGCGTCGCAGCTTCTTTTTCATCACATCGCTGGCCTCGACACCCTTGCGGTTGGCACGGTAGAGTGGAGAGCAACCGGCGGCTGTCGCCAGTCCCGTTGCTCTCTACTCTACTGGTGAGAAAAATCCTCAAGCAGGAGCCACCTCTGGAGCACCTGGGTTTGCGGGTGGCAGCAGTGCCGCTGCGGGGTCATGTCTTGCTCTTACTTGATCATTGAATGTTGGAAGTTGAATGTTGAATGTTGAAATCTTCGGCGCGAAGAATGGTGTAGCCGCGGCTCTAACGGTTAAGCCACAGCGGGGTGGCTAAGTCCCGGCGCTCGCTGCGGCCCAAACATCTTCCGGTCCGTCACCAGGATTCGGCGTTCCCGTTCTCAGCATCAGAACCCGGTGGGCGGGTGTGGTCATGGCAACCCCGCAGCTCTCCCGGTTTGGCCAAAGCGGGGTGGCGGGCTGCGCCCTTCCCACCGCACTCCAGACTTTGGCGCTGCCGCCAGCGACAAACCATGGCCTAACATCTCCGACCGGATGCCGCTCCCGACACCCCCGGGAAGGTGCCAAGTCATGTTCCGGAATGCATGGCCAATTCCTTGTCAATTCAAGGTCCAACTGACGATCACGATGGACTCGGACAAGACGATCACTGCGGTGTTCGCCCAGGATTCCCGCGACCCCGACGGCGACGGCCTAACGAACTATGAGGAACTCGTCACCTACGGGACCGACCCTAACATC
>JAPLUI010000490.1 GCA_026397725.1 Verrucomicrobiota bacterium
GGATCGTCGAAGACCACGACGTTGATAGGCTGGAGGTGCAAGTGTAGCAATACATGCAGCCTACCAGTACTAATCATCCGACCGGCTTGATTCCTGTTTTTGGATTCGTCTGGATTGACAAGACCGCGAATGGCGGTGGGCTTGCAGGTTGGAAGAAGGAACTCTCCGTGTGGATGCCAGGGAGCGGGCGGACCGGATGACCGGACAGGTCCGACAGGTCCGACAGGTCATGACACAAGCAGCCACTCAGGCCCCCAGAGCCTCAGTTTAGGAGCCAGGGACGCGAAGTCCCTTGACCCCTCGATTGTCCTCTGGTGACCAGAGCGTGGTGGAACCACCCGGTCCCATTCCGAACCCGTAGTGAGACGAACGGTCTTGTGAGAGTAGGTCGTCGCCAGGTATCTGCCCGGCTCCAAGCGATTGGAGCCGGGCTCTTTTTTTTGGGGGGGGGCCAGCGCCAGGGCTCGGATTTCCTGAGCCGTGCCGGGAAATTGTCGTGTTGCGGGAAACTGCATGAGCCTGTTTGGACCCGGGCAGGAGGCCCGGGCCGCGCATGCTGCCCGCTGCCAAGCTGCAATCAGTGGTAAGCACGGCCGCTTTACCCTTTTCCATTTTTCATTTTTGGGTTATGCTTCCCGGCATGTCGAAGTATGCCGGGGAAGAAGTGTTGGTGGTGCCGCGGGCGCTGTTGGATGAAATCGGGGCGTTTCAGGGGATTCAAACGACGGGGCTGGAGCAGGCGGTCCGGCGCTTGTTGGATCCGGCGCGGCATTTTTTCATGGACCGTGCGCGGGCCGAGGCGGATCCGTGCCACAAGCAACTGATTCCGTACTGTATTTTCCGTTGCGGCGAGCGCCTCCTGCACTACACCCGCGGGCAAGCCGGCGGCGAAAGCCGGCTGCATGCGAAAATCTCCATCGGCGTGGGCGGTCACATCAATCCGATCGATACCGGCAACGGTCGCACCGGTCCGGCGGCCTATCATGCGGCCGTCGCCCGCGAAATTGCGGAGGAACTCGAAATCCGCTGCGCTTCTACCCAGCGGATCATGGCCTTGCTCAACGACGAATCCAATGCCGTGGGGCAGGTGCATTTGGGCATCGTCCATTTGATCGAGCTGGAATCCGCTGCCGTGACCTCCCGCGAAGACGCCTTGGCGGAGTTGGCTTTCACCCCGCTGGCGGAAATCCAAGACACGCTGTTCGAGCGGCTGGAAACCTGGTCACAATACTGCGTCAGCCACCTCGCCGCTGGTTGTTAGACCGGCTTGGTGGGGTCCCATCCGGGATCAAGCGGCGGAGCCCATGCGCGAGCCGATGCGGGCGTAGAGTTCGGTTTGCGTGGCGGAGTGCTCGCGGAGATCGGCTGCCAGGCGGATCGCGCCGGGTTCAAACAGGGTGAGCGTGGAGGAACCGCCGAAGGCGAAGTAACCTTTCTCCGCGCCTTTGGCGACCGGGCTGCCGACGCTGAAGGTTTGTGCGATGGTGCCGACACAGGTGGCGCCGATTTCTAACAACAGCACCGTCCCGAAGCGGTGGGTTTCAAGGCGGGTGAGGGTGCGTTTGTTGGTCCAGAGATAGGACAGGCGCTGGCGCAGGGCGAGCGGGGAGACGGAAAACAAGGGGCCGGGGAGCAAGCGGGTGGCGCTCGGGGTGCCGGCTGCGGGGAAGTGAAACCGATGGTAATCCACCGGGCACAGGCGCGAAAGCACCAGGGTGCCCTCCGCATAGCGGGCGGCCAGCGCGGCATCGCCCAGCAGGGCGGGGAGGTCGAAGCGCTGGCCCTTGACAAACACTCCGGCCATGGCGGAAGCACGTTCAAATCCGAGATGCCGGCCATCCGCCGGAAACACCACGCTCGCTTCGCCAGCATCGATCGGGCGGGCGGCGGGTTGGAGTTTCCGATAGAAAAACTCGTTGAAGCTCGCGAAGGATGTCGGCGGCTCGGCGAACTCCGCAGGATCGAGGCCATAGCGGGCGATGAACGGGGCGATGCGGCTGGCGGACGCCGGAGTGCTCATGCGGTGACCGTACCATTTGGAAAACACCGGGCGCTTGACGAGCGCGGCGAGCGCGAGCGTGCCGAGCGGGTTGCCATAAGCCCAGCGGAGAAAGCCCTCGCCATAGATCTGCTCGGTCTCGATGGCTCCGGTGTGCCGGTTGAAGTATCGGATCGGTTCCACGCCAAAGGTGTAAGGGCCGCAGCCTGCGCTGGCAAGTGAGGATTCAGGGAGGATTCAGGGCCCGTTTTGAAATCCCGCACGCGCCATCGTCCCCGGGCTGGAAGCCGCCACAAAACCGCCGCAGCTTCACAGATCTCGGGATCCAGCTTTACATGCGCTCGTGTGTTCCGCTCCGGAGCAATTGGTTAGGAGTCACGTCAGGCCTCGGGCGCGGATCGCACCCCGGGCTTGGCCAGGCGCTCGAAATTCAACCCGAACTTTGCCAGATACTTCTTCAAGCGGTCCGCGTCATTGGTGACGGAGCGTTTGTTGCGGGACACGGCAAACACCTCCCGCCCGGCATCGGATAGAGTCTTGGCACGCTGGCACACCCCGACCACATAGGCCAGTTGCACCCGGTCGAAGGGGTCGAGTGCCGCTAACCCGGCGTTGTCTAACACGTCCGCAAGATCCGCCGCCACCGCATGCACAAGCGCTCCCGGTCGTTGCCAGCTTTCGCGCAGGCGGCCGATCTCCTCCTCGACATCCTCGACGCGGATGCGGCCGCGCGGGGCAAGGGTGGCCATGCGGGTGACGGCCGCGTTGAGGTCGCGGAAGTTGCCGCTCCACGGCGTGTCGGGGGCCTCCGCGAAGCGCAGGAACGCCAGCCGCGCCTCCTTGTTCATGCTCACCCCCTGTCCGCTCGCATGGCGAAACCGCTCCAACTCGAAATCCAGATTCGGCGCGAGATCCTCCCGCCGTTGTGCCAAGGCCGGCAGGCCGAAGGTCCACAGATGGATCCGCGCCAGCAAATCCTCGCGAAACCGCCCGCGCACCACCGCCTCGCGCAGGTCCAGGTTGGAGCCGGCAATCAGTTGGAAATCGCTCTGCGCCGGTTTGTCGGCACCCACCGGCAGGAAGGTCTTGTCCTCCAGCGCACGCAGCAACATCGCCTGCTCGTCGGTGCCGAGTTCGCCGATCTCATCGAGAAACAACATGCCGCCATCCGCTTCCCGCAACAGGCCGGGCCGATCCTTCTGCGCCCCGGTGAACGAACCCCGCACATGCCCGAACAACGCGGAGGCCGCCGTGTCGCCGGTTAGGGTCGCGCAGTTCACCTCCACAAAGCCGCCCCGCAGGCCGCCGCGCTGCTTGCGCAACTCATAGATGCGGCGGGCCAAATTCGATTTGCCCGCGCCGGTCGGACCGGTTAGAAGCAGCGGCGCCTGCGAGCGCAAGGCCACTTGCTCGATCCGCTCGATCAGGCGGTTGAAGCCGGCATTGCGGGTCGCGATGCCGCTCTTGAGGAATTCGGTCACCTCCGCCTGCTCGCGCTCGAAGCGCGTGTTGAGCTTGTCGTATTTCGACAAGTCCAAATCGATCACGGCATAGCCCGGTTGCGGGGGCTGCCGCGAGCGACCCGTGCTTGGCGGCGAGGTCTGGATCAACTTTCCCGGCAGGGTGCCCGCCTCGTTCAGCAAAAACAGCGAGATCTGCGCAATGTGCGTGCCGGTGGTGATGTGAATGAAATACTCCTCGTGCTCCGGATCAAACGGATAGGCCCGCGCCCAGTCGTGCAAGGTGCCATACACCGCCTCCAAGTCCCATGGATCGCGGCCGAATTTCACCTCGTGCAAGCGGGCCACGGTTTCCGGCGAGACCGTCCGCACATCCGCCAACACGCGCTCCGCCAGCTTCGCAAAAGCCGCCTCCGCTAACAACTCCAGCCGGTCCCACAGCAGGTCCTCATGCTGGAACAACGACAGCGTCGGCCGCCATTGGTCCCAGCGTGCCACGTCAAAGCCACTGTCCAACTTGGTGCCAAGGATGCCAATCACCACTCGCTTCATCGATAATAGGCTAGCGAGAATACTAGTAATACGGCAACAGGAATATCACGCAACCAGCTTCGAAAAATTTCGTGAAGTTTTTTCTCATTGCAATCCAACGAGTTGGGAGAATTTCATCGATCTTGAAAATTTCTGGCACGCCACTTGCGAATAGGGGTTTGTCCGCCAGCAACCCCCGGACACACACTCATGGCCAATCGCTCCTTATTCCAATCCCTTCGCGGCGTCCTGCTCCCCAAGACCGACACGGTCAATGACGCCGGTGCTCCCGCCTACGCCCTCGGCCCGCAAGCCGCGCTCGCCCAGCTCGCCGCCACCGGTTGCCTCAACAGCACGTATTACGCCAGCGCCGAGACCCAGCTCGACCGCGTGCTGGATCTGGCAGCCGGACTGGAGCCCGACTTCCTCGCCCGCACCGCCCTCTACGCCCGTCAGCGCGGCTTCATGAAGGATCTGCCGGCTTTGCTCTGCGCCGTCCTCGCGACCCGCGATCTCGACCGCCTCGCCGAGGTTTTCCCGCAAGTCATCGACAACGGGAAAATGCTCCGCAACTTCGTCCAGATCCTGCGCTCCGGCGTCACCGGGCGGAAGTCGCTGGGTACCGCGCCCAAGCGGTTCATCCGCCAGTGGCTCGAGCGGGCCAGCGTGCGGCAATTGCTGCAAGCGTCCGTGGGCAATGCGCCATCGCTGGCGGACATCGTGAAGATGGTTCACCCGCACCCGGCCGATCCGGCGCGCGAGGCGTTCTACGCCTGGCTCATCGGCAAGCCGTGGGATCCCGAGGTCTTGCCAGAGGCGGTTCGCGCCTACGAAGCGTGGAAGCAAACCCGCACGGGCGAGGTCCCGGACGTGCCCTTCCAACTGCTCACCGCGCTGGATCTCGGCCCTGCCGAGTGGTCGGCCATCGCCGATAACGCGTCATGGCAGACCACCCGGATGAACCTCAACACCTTCGCCCGGCATGGCGTGTTCCAGGATGCCGCGCGGATCACGCGCCTCGCCGCCCGGCTCGCCAATCCCGAACTCGTCCGCAAGGCCCGCGTGTTTCCCTATCAGCTCATGGTGGCCTATCACAACTGCGACAAGCAGGTGCCCACGGAGATCCGCGAGGCCCTGCAGGATGCGATGGAAACTGCCATCTCGAACGTGCCCGACCTGACTGGAAAAATCGTCGTCTGCCCGGATGTTTCCGGCTCGATGATCTCTCCCGTCACCGGTCATCAGCGCGGGGCGAGTTCGGTGGTCCGCTGTGTCGATGTCGCCGCCCTGGTCACCGCTGCGTTGTTGCGGAAAAACCCCGGCGTCCGCGTGTTGCCCTTCGAGGTCAAGGTGGTGGAGATCCAACTCAACCCCCGCGACTCGGTCATGACCAACGCGACGAAACTCGCGGCGCTCGGCGGTGGTGGCACCAACTGCTCGGCGCCCTTGGCCAGGCTCAACGAGGAGAAGGCGAGGGCCGAGCTGGTCATCTTTGTCTCTGACAACGAGTCCTGGGCCGACCCCAAGGCCAACCGTGGCACCGCGATGTTGCAGCAGTGGGAACTCCTCAAACTGCGCAACCCGCAGGCCCGCCTCGTCTGCATCGACCTCACTCCTAACACCAACACCCAGGCGCTCAGCCGCCAGGACATCCTCAACGTCGGCGGCTTCAGTGACACCGTCTTCGACCTCATCGCCGGCTTCGCCGCCGGTGCGGACGGGACCGACCACTGGCTCCGCGAAATCGAACTCCAACCCCTCAAACCGAAAATGAAAATCGCCTGAAGTGAACTGTAGCGGCGGTCTGTGACCGTCGCTGGCCATGCATCGCGTCTCCTTCGCACGACGCTCATAGAGCGCCGCTACAGTACGACGCTCATAGAGCGCCGCTACAGCACGACGCTCATAGAGCGCCGCTACAGCACGACGCTCATAGAGCGCCGCTACAGTACGACGCTCATAGAGCGCCGCTACAGTTCGCCTCTGCGCGGTTCATGACCGTCGCCGCCCCCTTCGGCACGGCGGATGCTGGTGAGACTACAACGTTGTAAACCGTCTGGCGCAAGCCACCGTCTCGCCTCACCTTGCCGCCGTGTCGACCCCCTCTCACCGCGAATGCCCCGGAAGATTACATCGGTCGCTGGTTCGAATCCAGCCCCGCGCCAGCGGGTAGCTCAGCCGGATAGAGCAGTTATACGGATCTTCCACATCCTTGTCGCGGATTCCGGTCCGCATGTAGCGGCGGTCTGTGACCGTCGCTGGCCATGGGGTGCCCCGGCTCTAGCATTTCCGATGCCTCCGGGCATCTCAGTTGCAACGACGCTCATAGAGCGCCGCTACAATCCCGCACCTCACAAATACCTCAAACCAAACGGCGAATGCCGGTTCGAATCCCGCCCGAGTCGCCAGACTTGAGAAACGTCTCGCCTCCCTTGTCAGCATCAACCTTTCCGCGAATGCGGGCAGGACTCCAATGTAAGCCCTTGGTCGTCGGTTCAAATCCGACTCCCGCACCTGCGGGGTAGCTCAGCCGGGTAGAGCAGGGGACCAGTCCTTCCGATCCTTGTCGCGGATTCCGGTCCGCAGGTAGTCTGTGACCGTCGCTGGCCATGGGGTGCCCCGGCTCTAGCATTTCCGATGCCTCCGGGCATCTCAGTTGCAACGACGCTCATAGAGCGCCGCTACAATCCCGCACCTCACAAATACCTCAAACCAAACGGCGAATGCCGGTCCCGCCCGGACCACCATCGACGGCCCGGTAGCTCAGCGGTAGAGCAGGAATGTTTCACCAATCCCTTGTCGCCGTCACTCCCGCCTTTACTTCCTCACCCAACTATCCAAGGCTCATCCCACCATCAAATGTACGTCATCCACAAGACCGACGAAGCCCTTGGCTTCATACCTCTGCCCGACAACTCCGGCAAGCCCATCACCGTGGTCGGCACCGATGCCATCCGCGATGGCTTCGATGAAACCTGCCTGAACCAGGCGGTGAACTCGCGGCTGGCGCCCGGCGTCACCGATGTCATCCTCAACCCCGACGGTCATGCCGGTTACGGTGCGCCGATCGGTTGCGTGATGGTTTCGCCGACCCATATCTATCCGGGACCGGTGGGGGTGGACATCAAGTGCTCGATGTCCCTGTTGCAGCTCAACATCCCGGCAGCCGCGTTAGTGGACAAGCGCAGCCGCCGCCACCTCATTGATGCCATCGTCGAGCGCACCCCCACCGGCGCGGGCCGCGGCCAGCGCTCGGTGAAGAAAAGCCGGCACGTTGATCGCGAACTCGGCGTGCTCGCCGTCACCGAGGGTGCTTCGGTGCGCGTGTGCGAAGCGCTCGGCATCCCGCCGGTATGGGCGATCCGTTGCGAGGACTCACAACACACCGGGCATGATGGCAGCCATGCGGCTCTCATGCTCCGCCTTGAAACAATTCTCGCCGCCGGGCGCATCCGGAATTTCTCCGAGAAAATGCAACAACTCGGGTCCTACGGCGGTGGCAATCACTTCGGCGAGTGCGAGATCACCCGTGTCATCGACCGTCCGTCCGCCCGCGAGGTCGCGGCGGTGTTCGGGTTGCTGGACGGGCATGCTTCGTTCCTGAGCCACTGCGGTTCGCGTGGCTTCGGCAACTTGTTAGCACAAGGCCAGTTCAAGGACCTCGAGCACAAGTTCCAGCTTTGGGGCACTCCCTTCCCGGCTGGGGACAAGAAGCTCGTCTATGCACCCCTCGGCACTGCCGAGGCCGACGCCTATCTGAACGACATGGCGCTCGGCGCGAACTTCGCCACGGTCAACCACTTGCTCATCAACGCGCTGGTGCTCGAAGCGTTCCAGGAGGTCATGCCCGGCACCCAGGGCCAGCTTGTCTATTTCATCTCCCACAACATCGCCCGCGAGGAAATCATCGACGGCAAGAAAGCCTGGGTCCACCGCAAGGGTGCCACCCGCGCCATTCCCGGCGGCCACTTCGCGCTCGCCGGCACGCCGTTTGCCAACTCCGGCCATCCGATCCTCCTTCCCGGCAATCCCCGCGATGGCTCCGTGGTCATGGTCGCCCAAGGCGGAGCCGAGCGCAGCGCCTGGTCCGTCAACCACGGGGCCGGGCGTGCCATGGGCCGCAAGCACGCCGCCCGCACCCTCGACCAGGCTGCGGTGGATGCCGAGTTCGATGTCGCCGACATTCTAACCAACTGCCGGAAGTATCCGATCGACGAAGCGCCCGACGCCTACAAGAGTTTCCCCGAGGTGCTCCGCAGCGTCGAGTCCGCCGGTCTCGCCACCACCGTCGCCAAGCTCCAGGCCCGCTTCGTCATCAAGGATGAAACCGCGCCGGATGATTGAGGAGATCGTGGATCGTGGATAGTGGATAGTGGATAGTAGATCGTGGATAGTAGATTGTAGATCGTAGATACTTCGTCCGTTCGCACACCATCTCCGATCCTCTATCCTCTATCCTCTATCCTCTATCCTCTATCCTCTATCTTCTATCTTCTATCTTCTATCCACGATCCACGATCCGCTCCCCCCCATGAAAAGCGAACCTCTCATCCTCCTCGACGGCACTTCCGGTGGCGGGCAGATGCTGCGCACCGCGCTTGCTCTGGCCATGGTCACCGGGCAGGCGTTCCGGATGGAGCACATCCGGGGCCAGCGCCGCAAGCCGGGGTTGATGCGCCAGCATCTGACTTGTGTGCGGGCCGCGGGTGAAATCTCGGGTGGCACGGTGGTGGGCGCGGAGATTGGTGCCACCGAGTTGACGTTTCATCCCGGCATGATCCGGGGTGGCGACTATCACTTTGCGATCGGCACGGCCGGCAGCACCGGACTGTTGTTTCAGACCCTGCTGCCCGCGTTGTTGCACGCGGCTGGCCCCAGCACTTTGCGGCTCGAAGGCGGGACTCACAACCCGCTGGCACCACCGTTTGAGTTCTTGGAGCGCGTGTTTCTGCCCGCCTTGCGCCGCATGGGTGCGGACGCGACCATCAGCCTCGTCCAAAGCGGCTTCGCACCGGTCGGTGGCGGCATCATGGAAGCGACCATCACTCCCTGCGGCAACCTCAATCCTTTGGCACTGCACGACCGTGGCGACCTGCGAGCGCTGCGCATCCGCGTGCCCATACGCAATCTATCCGCTGCGATTGGCCAGCGCATGCTTGATGCCGCATTGGAAATGCTGCCCTGCGAAGACGCCAGCGTGGAACCTCGCGAGCCCGGCCCCGGGCGCGGCGTTTGCTGCTTGATCGAAGCCGCGTTTGAACAGATCACCGAGCTGACCAGCGACTTTGGCGAGCAAGGCGTGGGTGCCGAACGGATCGGCGCGCGGGCCGCCAAAAACATGCATGACTTCATCGGCTCGAGGGCCGCAGTGGGTCGGCACCTGGCCGATCAACTCCTGCTGCCGCTGGCCCTGGCCGGTTCCGGCAGCTTCACCACCATGGTGCCCGACTCGCATGTGCCCACCAACATCACCGTCATCGAGAAATTCCTGCCGGTGAAATTCCGCATCACCGAGGCTACGCGCGGCACCCGCGTGATTGCGGTGGCAGGCCGGTAGTTGCGGCTTCCAGCCGCAAACTTTGGTCATGGCTGAACCGGCTAAAAATTCATCATCCCGGGGCTTGCATCGCGGGTCCGCTTCTTGATACCTTCACAGCGTCATGGAAGCACGGGTTAAACGAACTCCTTCCCCTCGCGGCAAAGATCGCCAGGGAGTTCGAGAATTTCTCCGAAACTCTCCCATGCCGCCATCACCACCCTCCGCGAAAAACTCGCAGCCATGGGCTACTCCGGCCTCGACACCCTCGGCCTGCTCAAGTCGTCCCCTCAAAGTGGCTGCGGCGTCCCGCCGCAGGCCGTGTTGGCGGCGTCCCGCCGCCAATCTCCCCCCCCAAGGTTGACGATTTCCCTCCTCATCCGTAATACCCCCTACAAGCCCCATCTTCCCCAATAACCAATAACCAATAACCAATAACCAATAACCTCTAACCTCTAACCTCTAACCAACCACCGTGCCCAGCACCGCCAAAGTCACCCTCCAAGTCGAAAACCCCGACGGCACCTCCAAGGCCTTCGAACTCACCGAGCATGACACCTTCCTGCTAGGCTGCATGGCGGATTGCCACCTTTGCCTGCCGGACGAATCCCAGGTCTCGCGCCACCACTTTTTGCTCGAAGCCTGCCCGCCGCAGGCGTCCTTGCGCGACCTCGGCAGCATGAATGGCACCCATGTGAATGGCAAGAAATGTGGCGGTCGCGAGAAAGGCGAAACCCCGGAGCAGGGAGCCCAGCGCCAGTATCCTAACGTGGACCTCAAACCCGGCGACCGGATCACCGTCGGGAAATCCACCATCCAAGACGACCTCACCGGCGAATTCCCCTACCGCTTCGACCCCAAGCGCGACCCCATCGACATCATCCTCAACGAAAACCCGGTCCCCATCCGCGACCGCATGCCTGGGCTAACAAAAGACCTCGCCGCCGTCATCGACAAAGCCCTCGTCCGTAATCCCAAAGACCGCTTCCCCGACGCCGGGAAACTGCTCGCATCCATCTCCACTCTAGAGTTTTTCCAATACTCTTACACTATTCCTGTTTCTCCCTGTCCACTTATTGTCAGTGTATTTCAAGGTGGCATCCTCGCCATTACCAGTTATGTGCATTCTGTGTTCTCCTGCTGGTCATCGGCCCATACGCTTGCTGCAAATATCATCAGCATTGATAGAATCATTCTCTTCATAACTCATTCCTTTCCTTATATAAACATTGATAAAGCTCCACTTCCTACTGCCAAGAAATTGCTTTGGGGGTGAAGGTCGTTGAAAGAGCCGGTGGCCGGACCGGAGGGCGGGGAAAAGGGGGGTGTGGGGGAAAGGGGGCTGGAACGGCGGAAGAAACACAGCAACGGAGTCTTCCAAGGCAGTGGTCCGGCCGGATCATGGCAGAAATTGGGCATTGTAGGTGAATTCATGGGAAATCCCTTCGGAGGAGGGGCATAGCTCTCCAAAATCGCTTTGGCGAGAAAAATCTGCAAATCGCATGAATTTTCGCAGCGGAAACAAGAAGAAGCGAGGAGGATCGGCGCTGGAGCGGTATGGGAGGAATCTATCAGAGCTGGCGGCGAACGGAGCCTTGCCGCCCTTGATTGGTCGGCGGGATGAGATGCTGAAAATCACCCAAATTCTGCTGCAAAGCCGGAAGATCAATTTGATTTTGATTGGCGAGCCGGGTGTGGGCAAGACCGGGATTGTAGAGGGCTTTGCGCAATTGCTGGAGGACGGGAAATTGCCGAAAGAGTTGGGTCGGCCGGCGGTGAGGAGGGTGGACATTCTGTCCACCATGCCAATGGGTGGAGAAAAAGATACGGCTTGCGCCGCCCGACTTTCTCTATTCATTGGCAGGTGGGCGAGACGCCCACGCTCCGTGAAGGCGGGGACGAAATATCGGGGAGAATTCGAGGAGCGGGTGGAAGCATTGGTGCGCGAGGCGTCGCAGGAGCCGAAGCCGATCCTTTTCATCGATGACCTTCCGTCCTCCGATCTCGATGGTTTCCACCATCTCTATCTGCACATCGTGGACAGCGGCTACACCCAGAACCCGAGCCCCGAAGCGCCGCCCGGACCCAAGCGCCGGGGCCGCCGCAAGCAGAGCAAGGCCCGCAACCTGCTGGACCGCTTTCGGGATCATCCCGAGAGCATCCTCGCCTTCATGTACGACTTCGACGTCCCCTTCGACAACAACCTTTCGGAACGCGATCTGCGGATGGAGAAACTGCGGCAGAATATCTCCGGCACCTTCCGCAGCTTCGCCGCCCTCGTGGACTTCTGCCGAATCCGCAGCTATATCTCAACAGCCAGGAAAAACGGCCTCACTGCCCTTGAGGCCCTGCGCCGGATCTATCAAGGCAACCCCTTCCTGCCGACC
>JAPLUI010000171.1 GCA_026397725.1 Verrucomicrobiota bacterium
TTGTGGTGGTAGCGGAAGGGCGGCCCATGAGTGCGTGCCGAAGGCTCTGTTCATGGACGTTCCTTCCGCTCGACGACAGGAATGTCGTCGCTCCCTAACGGGCATCCTCGGAGCCAAGTTACTCGGGAGAGGCGTGCCCGCAGCGAGACGGACCGTGCCTCATGGGAACCCCGCAGCTCTAACGGTTGAGCCACAGCGGGGTGGCGGGCTGCGCCTCACCGCTGTGGCTAAGTCCCGGTGCTCGCTGCGGCCAGACCATCGTCCGGTCCGTCATGAAAACACGCTATGAGTGAACATCTCATACCAGAATGAGCCGCCGGGATAGCGGGTCTATTCAATTTTCCTGACGCGCCCTAGGCCGGCGTCGGCAGTGTCAGCGGGCCAGCCCGGCGTTGAGTTTCAAGATCCGGCGCACCTCCTCAAAGGCCGCCGGATGTTGGTGGGAACTGTGACCGGACGGGACGATCTGCTCGGAAGCGGCACCGTCCAGATGGGAACTCCAGTAGGGCACCACGCCGTCACTGGAGTTCGGGGTGTCGCCCTTGCCGCGGTCGCCGATGATCGTATGATAGGTGACGCCGGGCGCGATCGGCAGCTTGTTGACCTCGCGGACGAAGCGGTTGTTGGGCGAGAGCGTGTCGATGCTGTTAGGCGCGCGGTCGAGCTTGAGTGACGCGTCGTCGGCGGTGATGAGGGAAGCGACGGCGTTGCGGGTGTCGGTGAGGAAGCCGGGCATCCGGACCAGGCGTGCGAAGAGGCGGGTGAACCAACGGTTGGCCATCTGCGACCCGCGATGGGGCGCGGAGCAAAAGATCACCCGATGGACATCCGGGCGTTGGTGGAACACCAAGGAATCCTCGAGAAGCTGGCGACTTTGGCCCCGGATGTTGGTGTTCGCAGGCGACGTTCCAAACATCGCCCGCCAAATGGCGTCACCCGCATCGGTCACCATCAGGCGGCTGATGATGCCACCCATGCTGTGACCGATGAGCACGATGTCCGGGTGCTTGGGAAACACCTTGTTGAGGCCGATCAGTTCTTTTCTGAACAGCGACGCCGAATAGAAATAAGGATAGCCGCTGGGGTAACTGAAGACCCAGAATTGATACCGTTGCCGCATTTCCGGGTCCTGCAGCAGATGGTTGAACATCGGGGCCCAGGTCACGGGGGTGGAGTCCAGCCCGTGGACGAAGATCACGGGAATCCGGTTCTTGTCGAACTTCTGAAGCCGGACGAGGCGGGCGGTATCCGAGTACTTCTGCGGGTTCAGCAGGCGGGTGAGGCCGAGTTTGTCAGGCCGGGCGATCGCCAGATACATGCTGAGGGGCGCGGTGAAATTGGCGGCCAGCACGGGATTGCGACCGGCGATGGCGATCCGCTCTTCATCGAGCGGGTCGTGGAGTTCGAGGGTGGCGGAGCGGGTTCCCTCGAAGCGCAGGACCGCAGTGAGGGCGACATGGGGTTCGGGGACATCGAAGGTGCGGCGAAAATCCGGATTCCTCGGCGAGATCGCCACGAGCGGGGCGCCGACACCGTCCCGAGTGGCCTGGGTTTTGGCCAAATCGCCATGGAATTTCAAGGTGGCCACGCTCACATACTGGCGTTCGACCTGCGGCGCGCCGGGTTCCAACTTGCCCCGCAGCGTATGCGCGGCGGCACCGGTGCCGATGGTGAGTGAGCCGTTCCAGGGCAGTGCATTGGCCTGGGCGAGCCGTTCCACCAAGAGTCCGACCGCCTGGTTGTAGAGGGCCAGCGCACCATCCTCTCCGGCCAGCGCCTGTTGACCGGCCAGCCGGGCACTGTCAAAGAAATGACCGCTGGCCACGAGGGGATCCTTGGCGGTTTTGCCTCCTTCGAGTTCGCGCAGGGCGTCTGACAACGGCGACACGACAAACTCGCCCGCAGGCGGTTTGCAGACGATTTTCCGGAAGGAGATCGGCGCGGCACAGGAAACCAACAGGACGGCCACCAGGCTGGAGGTCCGCAGGGAGTGATGAAAGGCGTGAAACATGGCGGGGGCGGTGGTTAGGTTAGAGGTTACTACTCAGGTATGGCAGAATCATTGATGGCAGAATCATTTCAGAATTGGAAAAAGTCATTGGATCACCCCTGTCTGTGCGCATCCGCACGCAGACCGACCGACCCGTGATGAATCCCCCTCAAGACTCTTGAAAAATGATTCTGCCATCAATGATTCTGCCATGAATTCTTTGGAACCTGAGTGGTGACAATTGCGGTTGGTTTGCATGCGGTGGTTTGCATGGCGGCTATTGGTCGGTCCCGTGGTTTCCGATAGGATTCACTCCGGTTGCATCACCGGCAAGGGCTCGCTCCGGCGCTGCCCTTGGTTGAAGAGCACCGTTTCCCTATAACCTGCGGCTCTGGCCACGGCGACGGCTTGCGGAAAATCACGCCCCAGGTGGCCCGGTTCATGCGCGTCGGAGGACAGCACCAGGGGGATGCCCGCCGCGCAGGCCAACTCCAGAAACCGTGGTGCCGGGTAGCATTCGGCGCACGGCTTGTGCCAGCCTGCCGTGTTCAGCTCGATCACACACCCGGACGCGGCCACGGCAGCAATCACCGGCTCATAATACCGCTCCAGCTCGCCCGCCGGACGATGGCCGAATTTCTTCACCAAATCCGGATGCGCCAGGATGTCAAACAAGCCGCTCTCCGCCATGGCGGCATAGGCCGTCCAGTACTCGCCCCACAGGGCCGCCAAGTCCAGTGTCGCCCAGCGCCCGAGCCACTTGGGATTGTCAAAATCCCAGGGGCCCACGCCCGCGTCGCCCAAATAGTGGACCGAGCCGATCAGGTAATCCCACTCGTGACGGGCGGCGAGCTGCTCGATCCATGGCTCGCAGCCGGGCAGCCAATCACACTCCAAGCCGACCCGGATCGCCAAGCGCCCGCCTGCCCGCACCCGCGCCCGCTCGATCCAGCGGCAATACTCCGGCATTTCCGCGTCGCGCATCCGCCACTCGTCGAAGGGCTCCGGCAACATCGGCGCATGGTCGGAAATCCCGTATTCCGTGATCCCTGCGAGCAGGGCGGCGTCCACATAGGCCTCCGGCTCGCCCTCCGCATGGCGGCACAGGGGGGTGTGGGTGTGATAATCTGCTGGCACGGCTGGTTGCGGTTGGAATCAGGGATTGAAGCGGCGGCCAATCTCATCCTAGACTCCCCCCACGGCGCAAGCGCCGATATCCCCAATGTCCGATTTTCCCACAGAATTCCAACCCGGCAATGTCGTCACCAGGCACCTGCTTGAGCAACTGCGCCGCCATCCGAAACGGGTCGTGTTCACTGAAGGCGAGGATCTTCGCGTCCTGCAAGCCGCCGCCCTCCTGGTCGAAAACCAAGCCGTCGCCCCCATTCTGCTCGGCGACCGTGACAACATCCGGGCCTTGGCCGCCGCGCACGCCGTGCCGCTGGGCCTCATCCACATCATTGATCCACCCAAGTCCGGTGATTTTGCGCTCTTCTGTCGGCGCATGGAAAACATGGCCCGTTACCGCACTCTCCAGGCCGCAAATCCAGCGGAAATCGTTGCCCGCCCGCATTACTTCGGTGCCCTCATGGTCCAATATGGTCAGGCCGATGCCATCATCAGCGGCAACCAGTCGCTCCCCGCAGCCTACATCCGCGCCCTGATCCAGACCATCAAACCGCTCCCTCACGTCACGAAAATCTTCGCCGTCAGCCTGATGTTGGGGGCGCACCTCAAGCACCTCGGCAGCGATGGCATCCTGTTTCTAGCCGATTGCGGACTCATCCCCAGCCCTACCGTCGAGGATCTCGCCTCAATCGCCTTGGAAACCGGGAAACTCGCCCGCCATTTCCTCGGGCGCCCACCGCGGGTGGCCATGCTCAGCCATTCAACCAAAGGCTCCGCCAGCACCCCGGATGCCAAGCGCATGGCCGCCGCTACCGCTCTCGCCCGCGAACAGGCCAGCGCCGAGTTCCTCAGTATTGAAATCGAAGGCGAGCTGCAAGCCGACGTCGCCATCGACCCCGCAGCCGCCGAAATCATGCTCCCCGGGGCCGCATCCCGCCCGGTCGCCGATGTCCTCATCTTTCCCAACCTGGATGCCGCCCACATCGCGCTCAAGCTCCTGCAGCACCTCGCCGGAGCCCAGACCTACGGCCAGATCATTCTCGGCCTCTCCCGTCCCGCCGCCCAAATCCCCCGCACGGCCAGCGTCGAATCCATCTTCGGCACCGCCGCCGCCGTGGCCGTGGAGGCCATCAAATTCCACCATCTTCATCCCGAATCGGACTTTTGACCGGCCTTTCCCGGCGCTTTCAACAAGTTAGATTGACCTTCGGTGCCAACCCAGCTATCCCCTCGGGGGTGACGATCATGCCCATTTTCCGCCTGCTGGTTCCGGCACTCGCCATGGCCGGCCTGGCCCATGCCCAGCTTGCCACTTCCCTGCGGCTCTCCAAGCTCCAGTACCTCTCCGGCGAGCCAATCATCGCCGTCGTCACCATCACCAATCATGCCGGCCGCGACATCGTTTTCCAAGGCGATGCCCAGCGCCCGTGGCTCGACTTTGTCATCACTGACAACCAGGGCAACTCCGCCACTCCCACCGGCCGGGGCGGCTTCGGTTCCATGAAAATCAGCGCCGGCCAAACCCGGGCCCGCCAGGTGGACCTCACCCTCCTGTTCCAACTCGCCGACCATGGGAACTACTCCGCCGCCGCCACCATCCGCATGCCCGGCCCAGCCGGCGAGACCACCACCACCAACCGCGTCCTCTTCACCGTCAGCCCCGGACGCCCCTACTGGACCCAAAAAGTCGGCACCGGCGGCCGTGCCGGCAAAGTCCGCGAATTCCGCGTCCTGAACTTCAGCGGCGATCAAAAATCCCAGCTCTACGCCCAGGTCATGGATGGCCGCACCGGCCTGCCCATCCGCACCTTCTCCCTTGGCGAAGCCCTGCTCCTGCGCAAACCCAGCGTCACCGTGGACAAAAAACAACGCATGCACGTGCTCTTCCTCGCCTCCCCCACCGCCTGGATCCACGCCCAGGTCGATACCGATGGCAACCTCGTCAATCGCGCCATCCACCAGCGCGGCCCGCAGGGCGATCCCTTGCTCATCACCGCCCCGGACGGCACCGTCAGCGTCGCTAACAGCATCCCCTACGACCCCACCGCCGCCGCCGCCGCCCGCGCCAAATTCCGCAAACTCTCCGAACGCCCATCCATCACTTACTAGCCCGCCCCCACCCTCCGGAAAAAAATCACGCTTTTCCAAAAAAAAGCTTTACAAAACCTGAAAATATCAATAATTCCTAATTGTTCGCAGCACCCTATTTCTCATGAAAACGATTTTTTGTCATTCCTTGGCGCTCGTCGCGTTCTGCGTGTTTGGATCTGCGGCGCAGGCTGCGGGGTTCAGCACGGTGGTCATTGATCCCGGCCATGGTGGCCATGACAAGGGCGGCCAATGGGGGCAGGTCTATGAGAAGCACCTCGCCCTGGACACCGCCACCCGCTTGGAAAGCCAACTCCGGCAAAAAGGCTTCCGCACCGTGATGACCCGCAGGAGCGACTACTTCATCTCCCTGCCCCAGCGCGTCAGCATCGCCAACCGCTACCGCAACGCGATTTTCGTCGCCGTCCACTACAACTACACCTGGAAGCCGGACGTCAACGGGCTGGAAACCTATTACAACACTCCGCAAAGCGAGCAACTCGCCCGCTGCGTCCATGCTTGCATGACGAAGCGCGTCCGCACCGCGGATCGCGGCGTCAAGTCTGCCCGCTACTATGTCATTCGTAACACCACCATCCCGGCCATCCTCGTCGAGTGCGGCTTCGTCAGCAACGCCGCCGAACGCAGCCGCATGAAATCCGCATGGTTCCGCGATTCTCTCGCTCGCGGCATCGCCGAGGGCATCGTGCGCTACCGCAACAGCCTCTGACTGAGGGATTTGGCGCAGAGAGCGGCCCTTGGCCACCCATGGAGGTGGCCATTCTGGCCGTCGCTGCTCATGGAATGCGCAAGCCCGACCGCCGGACGACGCCTTGTGCTCTCGCCATGGTCGCGGCGGACAGGTGTCCGCCCGTGCTTACGACGGTCTTGCCAGCGGCCCAGCCACCTGCTACACCAAGGGCATGCCATTGCTTCTCGGCGTCAACATTGATCACATTGCCACCTTGCGCCAGGCACGCTATGCCCGCGCTCCCGAGGCGTTCAATGCCGAACCCTCACCCCTGCTGGCCGCCTTCGACGCGCTCGCAGGCGGGGCCGACTCGCTCACGCTCCACGTCCGCAGCGATCGCCGCCACATGCAGGACGCGGATGCCTTCCGCATCCGTGCCAAGGTGCCGCTGCCGCTCAATCTCGAAATGGGCGTCACGGCGGAAATGCTCACCCTCGCCCTGAAGTTGCAACCCGACTTCGCCTGCCTGGTGCCGGAATCCCGCGAGGAAATCACCACCGAGGGCGGCCTCGAGGTGGCGCTTCGCTTCGAGCCAACCCGCATGGCCGTGACCCGACTTCAGGAGGCCGGCATCCGGGTGAGCTTGTTCATCGATCCCGACCTGCCTCAAGTCGAAGCCGCGGCCCGCACCGGGGCCCGAATGATAGAACTCCACACCGGCTGCTTCGCCAATGCGCCGGAGGCCGCCAGAGACGCCGAAATCCAACGACTCGCCGCCGCCGCACAAGCGGGGCATGCCGCCGGCCTGCAAGTCAATGCCGGCCACGGCATCAATTATTCCAACCTCACCCGACTCTGGGCCGTCCCGCATCTGGTGGAGTTGAACATCGGCCACAGCATCGTGGCACGCGCCCTGCACAGCGGACTCACCCCTGCCGTGCGTGCCATGAAGGAACTCATGGCCACCTACCCCACCTTGACATGACGCTTCACGGCATTGGCATCGACGTGGTGGAAGTGGCACGCATCGCCGCCGCCATCGAGCGGCATGGCGAAGCCTTGCTCGCCCGCCTCTTCACCATTGCCGAGCGCGACTACTGCACCTCGAAAATGCATCCGGCGCTCCACTACGCCGCCCGCTTTGCCGCCAAAGAGGCCGCTTCCAAAGCCTTGGGCACCGGTATCGGCAGGCATGCCAACTGGCTCGACCTGGAAGTCACCCATGATCCCGCCGGCGCCCCCAAGCTCCAGCTCCACGGCCTCGCCGCCGCCTTTGCCAACACCCATGGCATCACCGCAATCCAAATCAGCCTCACCCACGCCAAAGCCTACGCCGCCGCCAACGCCATCGCAATCAAAGACCCAACCCCCATCCCTCCGTCCGATGCTCTCTCCGATAACCGATAACCGATAACCGATACCCCCATGATCCGTCCCCGCCGCAACCGCCGCACTCTGGCCATTCGCACGCTGGTGCGTGAGACCTCGCTCACGCCCGCCGATTTCATTCTTCCCTTGTTCCTGCATGAAGACGCGGAAGATACCCCCATTGCCTCGATGCCCGGCGTCACCCGCTGGTCGTTGGACGGGCTGCTGCGTGAGGCTGGCGAAGCCCATGCGCTGGGCATCCCGGCAGTGGTTCTGTTTCCGAAGATCGACGAGTCCCTCAAATCCCCGCTGGCGGAAGAATGCCACCACGACGCCGGATTGGTGCCGCGTGCCATCCGCGCCCTCAAGGCCGCGCATCCGACGCTTTGCGTCATCACCGATGTCGCCCTCGACCCCTATAACTCGGATGGCCACGACGGCGTGGTGCGGCGCGATGAACACGGCGAACTGACGATTCTCAATGATGAAACCGTAACCATCCTCTGCGAGCAGGCACTCTGCCATGCCCGCGCCGGTGCGGATATCGTGGCCCCCTCGGAGATGATGGATGGACGGGTGGCGGCCATCCGCGAGGCACTGGATTACGGCGGCTTCCAAGAGGTGGCCATCATGAGCTACACGGCCAAATACGCCTCCGCCTTTTACGGACCGTTCCGCGGCGCGCTGGATTCCGCCCCGAAGGATGGCGATAAACAGACCTACCAGATGGATCCGGCGAATTCCCGCGAAGCCGTGCGCGAAACCCTGCTGGATGAAGCCGAGGGCGCTGACATGCTCATGGTCAAGCCCGCCGGACCGTATCTGGACATCATCGCGAAAGTCCGCCACACCACCACCCTGCCGGTCGCAGCCTATCAGGTCAGCGGCGAGTATCTCATGCTCAAGAGCGCCTCCGCCAGTGGTTGGCTCAATGAGCGTGCCATCGTGATGGAATCCCTAACCGGTATCAAACGCGCCGGCGCGGACATGATCCTAACCTATTTCGCGAAACAAGCGGCGGCCTGGCTGCGCTAAGCGGCGGGGACCTCCATCGTGGCGGCGGCTGGCAACCGCCACGCTCATCTCTCGGTGGCATTCTGCATCAGCTTGGCAGCCAGCACGCCGGCACGCTCACGCAGGTATTGCGGCTCGCGGGCGTTGGTGGCAATGGCCTCGATGGCCTGGCGGAAGTCTTCGAGTTGCGGACCTAACAGACGGGACAGTTGGCTGAGAATTTCCCCGCGCTCACTGTTGTCGCCGGCGTGCAGACGCTCGCGGAGGAAAGCGTCCATGCCGGGTTCGGCGAGCAGCAGGAGACTGACGCGGGCGCGGATGCGGACCTCCTGCGCCGGATCGCCTGACAGATTGCGCAGGATGGTTAGGGTCTGTTCACGGTCGGTGGCAGCGGCATCCGCAAGCCCGACGGCGGCTTCGGCACGGTCGTTAGATGCAGCGGCGGCGGCAAGGGTCCGGTAAAATGCCTGGGCGGCGGCAGGTCCGATCTTGCGCACGGCTTCGAGGACGAGTTCGGGCGTCAGCAGTTCCTCGTCGCGGCGCGGATCGCGCGGCCGGCGCAGGGCGGTGACTTGCATTTCATCCCAGTCGCTGGCGATGGCATCAAGATTGCGCAACGCCAGGTATTCCTCGCGGCTGGCAGTCACCGCCTGCTGCGCCAGGTAACCTGAACCAGCCCGGCGGTTGTGCTCGGCGTTGCGGGCGTCCTGGTGCAGTTCGACGAGTTTGGGCACGGCTTGTGGTGCCTTGAGTTCGCCCAGCGCCCAAACAATCGACGCGCGTGCCAAACCGCTTTCCATGTCGAGTGCTTGGACCAGCGGCGGGATCGAGGATGGGTCGGCAATGGCACCACAGGCGCGGGCGGCATTCGAGCGCACGACCCGATCCTTGCTGGTGAGCGCAGCGTGCAAGGCCGGCAGCAGCGCTTTGCCGGCGTGCTGGAAGATGGCTTGCACGAAACCGCACAGCGGGCCGTGGCGCTCGGTGTCTTGCGCGGCTAGCAGAATGTCAACGGCCTCGGGATGATTGCGCAGGGCCTCACCCAGCACCGGATAGAGTTGCTTGATGTCATCATGGTTGGGTGGCGGGCGCCGCACCAACAACTCGAAAATCGTGCGATCCGCATGGGGTGCCAGCGCGGCATAAGCCCGCACCGGATCGGCTTCAACGCCGATGGAGGAATCCGCACCGAAGGGGAAATTGCCGAAGCCGTTGACCCGCTCAATGATTTCCTCGAAGAACGCGAGCGGCGGCACCTCACCGCGCCGGGCCAAGGCCAGTGCGGCCACGGCGCGGATTCCCGGATCGCTGTCTTCAAGCGCCAGACGCAATGGCGGCAGCGCGGCATCGCTCGTGCAACGCGACAGCAGCCACACGGCGGTCGCACGCACATTGCGATAAGAATCGCTCACACAGTCGGCGAGGATGAAGGCGTAAGGGTCGCCGCCGCCTTGCAGGACCGGATTGATTGCCGCCGCCAGCGCATTGGCGCGCACGTAGCGGTTCGCGTGGGCGGCCAGTTCCTTCAACTGGGCCACCGCAATCGGATTCGGGATCGGGGTCAGCTTGGCTTCCTCCCGCAGGGTTTGTGTTGGATTGGGGACGCGCCGCGCGTTCAGCTCAGCGAAGGCCAGCGTCGGCGCGTCCTTGCCGGGGAAAACCACCAAGCCGCGGCTGCCGCAAATCCACGTCTTGCCGTCGCGCTCATAGCGGCGATAGGCCGGTCCGCCGAGCAAGGGCAGCGTGCCAACGCTTGCTTGGGCGAGGCGTTTCTCGGCCTCTTCCTGCGGCAGGAATTCCGGCTCGCCGCCGGAGGTGAACCGGCTGGTCGTTAGATCGAGCCGCCCCGGCCGGCACTGACGGTAGCGTTGGTTGTCGAGATTGTTGTAGCGGAGATATTCCACGCCGTAGCGCAATTCCAACTGGCCGTCCTTCACCGCCAGCCCGACCACCTTGTTCGAGTCCATCCCGGCGGAGCGGAAGAACGACGTGAACACGCGGGTTTGCGGATCAAATACCGTTAGGCCGCCGCGTGCATCATCCCAACCGGAGGCAAAGCAAAGTTTTCCGCCCACCTCGACGCCATCAAGCACCGGTCCGCAGCACAGGCCTTGCGTGCTGTCGAAATGCCGCAAGGAGGTCTCGCCGCGTCGCAACACGGCCAGGCCGGCGCCGACGCAGAGCCATTCCTGCCGGCGGGTGTCGTCGAACCACACTGCCCACACCGCATCGACCGGCCAGCGATCCGGCCACGCCGAGGCGCGGATGCCGGCCCGCAAGCCGTCGGGCCAGGCATTCGAGGTGGCGTGGTAGGACTGGCCATCCGGCAGGAGCAGCCCTTCCGGCAGCGGATCGCTGATCGCTCTGGCACCCCCGGAATCAGGTTCGGGCATCCGGCGGATCAGACCTGTGGCTTCGTCGAAGACATAACGTCCCCAGCTCGCGGCAAACACAAGTTGACCCTGGTCTTTGCCGATGTAGGCAATCCTCTCGTTGATCATGCGCTGGTCGCGTGAGACGTTGCCGCCAAGTTGAATCGGAGTCACCCGCAGGGTTTGGCGGTCAACCCGCGCCGGGCGGTGGCGCAAGTCATCGTTGAGGTAAACGTCCGCCCATACCTGGCCGTCAAGGATGCCTATCAGATGTACGGGCTCGCGGGTGCCAGGGTTCTCCAGCACGCTCCACGCATCTGCTGCGCGGTCATAGCGGAGCAAGCCGTGGTTGCCGTCGGCCCAGACGCATTCGCGATCCGGCTCGAAGCGGCCGATCTCCGGGCCCTGCTCGAAGCCGGGATTTTCCGCCGCAAACGACCGCAAGGCGAGCGTGCGCCGGTCCATCAGCATGATGCCACCGCGCACGCCGATCCAAAGTTGCTCGTCATCCAGCGCCAGCGCCGTCACTTGGCCGAGCGCCTCATGCGCGATCGACCAGTCGCCTGCCGCAATGCGGAACAAGCCCTCCGTGGTGCCCACCCAGACGTGCTGCCCGGTGGCGACCATCGCGGTGACGGCTCTGCCTAACACAATGCGGGTGACGGGCATGCCCTTGAAATCATAAACTGCCACACCCCACGGCTGACCGGCGTAAACGAACTGCTCATCCCGCGCCATGCAGGTGACGGACTCGCACGAGGCGATGAGAGTCACCTCCCGCGACACGTTGGCCCACGGCGGAACAGCGGTCCCGCCTGGTTCTGTATTGGCGGTGCTTCCAACCCGGCGCTCCAACTGCGCCCGTGCGCCGGTCCAGCGTGAATCCTGCAGCGCTGCGGCGAGGTCATGCTGATATGCCTTGTCATCCGCATGCTGGATGGCGAGCGCGAGACAGGCATTGCCAAATTCCTCAAGCCCGTTGTCACCAAACGAGCTGTATAGGTTCGGGTCGTATTTCTCAAACGGCCGTTCGCTCTTGGCCAGCCGCAGACCGAGTGCGCGCAAGTCGTCTAACTGGCTGTTCTGTTCATAGAGCCGCATCAGGCGGTAGGCGAGGTCGAGATAGTTAGAGAAGTGGGTGCGGTTCCACACGCCCTTGCCGCGGGGGAAGGCGTTGCTGGCGTCGGTGGCGAGCAATGCTTCCAGCGCCGCGATGGCTGCGGGTCCTTCGAGGTGGTCTTCGAGGTCTAGCAGTTCGAGGCGGGCGACCGCATCGCGCGGATTCGCCTGCACGACGGCACGCATGAACTCGCGCTCCTGCTCGCGGCCCAGTTTGGCGAACCGTTCCTGCCACTCATGCCAGCCGGAATAACCCCCGGTGCTGATGGCGGCGGCGTGGGTCATGGCTGCCGGATAGTCGCGCTGCTGCCAGGCAAGGTTGGCGCGAGCACGGGGGCTCTTGGTGGCGGCCATGGTCTGCTTCGCCCACTCGTTGAAACGCGCCTCTTGCCCGGCGGCATTGAAGCGCGTGGCCATTTGCTCGACTTGCGCCAGGGTTTCGAGCCGACGCTCGTCGGCATCGAATTGAGACAATTCCGTCTCCAACACCTTGTCCGTACGACCCACGGCGGCGTAGAGCCGCACCAGCCGATCCTGCACCTCGCCGCGCACCAGCGGCGTGGCTCCGGGTTGTACCAAATCGCTCTGGAAAAATGCGCTTGCTTGATGATGCGGTGCCTCGGAAATCCGCTCCTCGGCGTCGGGCACTTGCATGGGTCCGGGTGTCGCGGCCAGCACCTGCTCGAACGCGGTGATCGCCTCGGCGGGTTGGCCGTTGCTATCGAAAACCTGGCCGCGGCGGTAGGCGGCGCTCAACTCGTCAAACGTGCCGTGTTGGATGAAGGCGAGTTCGAGTGCCAGTGCGGCCGCCGCCTGCCCTTGGTGCAACCTCACCTGCGCCAGCACCCGGTAGGCGCGGTTTTCGCCGCGATCAATCTGATGTTGCAGTTCATCTATCAGATCGACATCCCGCCCGGCACTCTTGAACTCGCCGTACGCGAGCCGGATGAATTCCTTGCGTGCCACGCCGACCCGGCCGGGTCCGAACGCGAAGGCGTGATCCAACGGCGCATTGCGCAGCGGGTAATCCGGCGCCGCCCCGGCGGGCAGCCCTTGCGGATGCGTCAGATTGGGATTGAGATCCATGTCCATCACCCGCAGCGGTTCCAGCAGTGCGGCCAGCGCGGCGTCGCTGCGGCCCGTGCGCTTGAGGAAGAACGCATGGTCCAGCGCGAACTGGAGGCCGTAGCTGTTGAAGCCGGGCGGGCGGACCAACTGAGGCACCTTGCCGGCGGGTTGCTGCTTGTCGTCATCCTGCGGCACCTCGATCAGGTATGGCCGGGTGTTCGCCCGGTGGCGGTCCCGGATGCGTGCGAACTCAGCCGCCGCGTCGTCTGTGAGGTCGAGCGCGATGAGCCGGCGCAGCAGCCAGTTGTCGCGGTGGCTGCCGGGGCCGTAACTGAACGGCAGCGCAGGCTGGGAGACGGCGTAACTGGCAAAATTGTCGTCGCCGCCCAGCGAGCCCGGCGGTTCGACCGGGTAATAGCCGGGTTGGTTGGTGCCCCAGTGGTTTTTGGCTGCGGTAGTGGCGAGCGTGTGGAAGCGCGGCTTCGCGTCGTCCTTGCGGCCACTCGCCAACAGCAACTCCGCCTCGACCAGCAAGGCGCGGGGCGAGTCCGGCAGCCGCGGGTCATGTTGGAGAATTGCCAGAAACTTCGCCGCCTCACCGCGGGCGAGCGCCACGGCGGCGAATTCGCCGCCGGGAATGGCAAGGTATTGTTTGAACGCCTCCTCGGCGCGGTCTGCGGCAACCAGCTTGCGGGCCGCCTCGAAGCGTTGGCGATCATTCACCTCCTCGCCGGCGCTGGCACCAGCCAGCAACAATCCCGCAATCAGACACCTGCGCCATCCTGCCCGCCGTACGCCGCCGAGTGTGACTGCCTGCTTGTTCATGTCATTGTTCTCCTGCTGAACTCAACGGGATGGCACGTAGCGCTCGTATCTGTAGGTCAGGGTCTTCGACTCGCTTGATTTCACGGTGATGTTCCACTTCACGGTAGCCGTGCGTTCCGCCAGTTTCAAATTCGCGGTGTCCAAGACGATTTTCGCCCCGTCGGAGGCGCTCAGCGGTTTGCCCTGAACCCGCAGATCGACGATCACTTCGCTCGGTTTCTTGCCGAAATTGCGGAGGATCAATTCGCCATCGAGGGTGACCAGGTCGAGAAAGAAATCACCGGACGGCTGATGCGCCTTGAGCTTGCGTTCAACCTCCGCCTCGCTCTGGTCATGGGCGAGGTTGATGGCCGTGGTGACGGGAACCTCGCCTTTGCCACCCTTCGGGACATACTTCAGCAAGTCCTCACTCAGCGCATTGCCCTCACTGGTGGTTAGACAAGGACCGGTGGTCCATGGCGTGTCTGTGTCGTTGTGGAGGACCAGTAAGTGCTCGATGTCGTTAGGTGGCGACCACCGGTACACATGGCCATACTTGATCCGCTTCACGAACAGCGTCACGACGGCTTTTTCCCCCAGCCGCAAGGTCAGATCCTTGCGCGTGTAAACGGTGAAATCGCTGGCCCCCGCACCATCCCACTGGGGCAGGTTGCCAGTCGCCTCCTTCAGATCGCGCCCGCCCGCCGGCACCGGTTTGTCCACAACTCCGGGCGGCTCCGCCCTAACATCAGTGGCGACCGCCGCCCGGTTCATGATCTGCGTCATCACCTCGCGGGGTGCCACGGCCGCTCCGATCGTCCGGATGACCTGTCCAACCGCCAGCGGCGCCAGCAAGTCGGTGTGGAGGAAATGCGGCACCCCAACCACGAAGTTCACATCACCATGGACGATGTCCTCGGCCTCATTCACCAGCGTGCCGCGCAGGGTCAGTTCCGCCGTGTCTTCATCGCGTAGGGTGAGCGTGTATTCCGGAATCCACGTCACCCCCTTGCGCAGATACGCCATGCCCAGGGTGGTTTCGCCAGGCACTTTCGCGCCATCGGAGGACACATGGACCCGCAACGGCTTTTCGAGCACTTGCAACTTCCTGATGCCTTCCAGCGGCACCGCGAAACTATTGGTGTCCGCTTGCAGCACGACGTATTCCGGCCCCACGGAGACGAGTTGACCTACCGAGCTGCGATCCGCCCCCAGCTCGCGGTAGGTGAGTTGCAGTTTCAGGAATTTGCAGCTCTCCAACCGCGCCCGTTTGCTCGCGGCATCCTGTGGTGCATCCACCCCATCGAAGGCGACCACCTCGCCGGGCCCGGTGCTGACAATGTCAACGGTCTCGTCCTTGGCGTGCGAGTACACCGCCAGCGTGCCGAACGCCGCCGGCGGGACGGCCTCGGAAACACACCAGCCATCGCGCAGCGCGACCTTGCCCTGCCTCAGGAAGAAGCCGAGGCCGTTCTTGAACACGGTAACCGAGGTCACCTTGGGTTTCCAGCGATACGGACTCTCCTGCTCGTCCTCCGCCCTTGCCCGCGGCACGGCACCAAGGATCCCGACCACCATTACCCCAACCGACAGTGTGCGTTTCAGCGTTGACATGCCGTCATCCTAGCACCGGCTGGCGGGGACATTGTAAACTGTTCGTAAAACATTCATGGCGCTGCCAGCGGAGGCCCGCATGCTGCAGGCGGGGCGATGATGCAATGCACGATCCGGTGGATCGCACCTCAGTCCGGCTTGAAGTCGATCCGATAGACGCAGGTGTATGGAGACGCTTGCACCTGCGGCACCGGGAGCGTGAGTGCGGCAGCGGTCTGCTGCCATTGCACTGCGCTCGTTGAGCCCAGGATGCTAACGGCGGCGATGGTCTTGTCAGGCAGGGCCGTGTTGCCCAGCGCCCTAACCATGACTGCCTGCTCAGGCCAGCCCAGGCAGATGGCATACACCGAGTTTCCCTTCGCGGTGAAGCGGATCGCGGGTGGGGTGCTCGTGGCGGCCGCCGGCTCCGCTGGGGCTCCGTCATGAAAGACCCGCCAGGGCGAAGTTCCGTAGATCGCCTCGCCGTTGATCGCCATCCATGCGCCGACCTCCAGCAAGCGATCCACGCACGGCTGGGGGATGAGCCCCTCGGCAGTGGGGCCGACATTGAGCAGGTAGTTGCCGCCCTTGCTGACAATATCCACCAGGCGGAACACGACCTCCTTGGCGGAGACCCAATTGTGATCGTTCCGATTGAAGCCATAGCTGGTGTTCATGCTGCCGGGGTTTTCCCACTCGAAGCCCAGGTTCTTGTCGGCGATCTCGTTGTCCCCGGTGGAGATATAATCGCAATGCGGCGGCGGGATCTTCGCCGGGAAGCGGCAGCCCTGGATCCGGCTGTTGATCACGACCGCAGGCCGCAAGCTGCGGATCGACTGATAGAGAGCCTCGACCTGGGCGTCGGTCTTCATGTCGATTTCATCGAACCAGAGCAGGTCCGGCTGGTATTGGGTCAGGAGTTCCTCGACCTGGGGCTTGGCAAAGGTGGCGAAGTAGCTATTGAAATCCTCCGGCGTGGAAGCGGGATAATCCCAGCCATTGTTCTGCCGGTAATGGTTGCCGGGGCCTTGCGGACGATACCAATCGCGGTCGATGGAATAGTAACAACCAAAGCGCAGGCCGGAGGCCCGGCAGGCCTCCGACAACTCGCGGGTGACATCGCGCTTGAAGGGCGTGGCATCGACAACGTTATACGGCGTCAACGCGGACTTGAACATGCTGAAACCGTCGTGGTGCTTGGTGGTTAGAACCAGGTATTTCATGCCGGCCTTGGTGGCGATGGCGGTCCAGGCCCGGGCGTCGAATTTCACGGGGTTGAATTGCGTGGCGAGTTGCGCGTATTCCCTGGCCGGGATTTTCTCATCGAACATGATCCATTCGGAATACCCCGTCGGATGGACTTTGTCTTTCCACACGCCACCGGGGATGGCATAGAGCCCCCAATGAATGAACATGCCGAACCTCGCTTCGCGCCACCATTGGATGCGTTGCTCGCGGGTCAGCTCCGTTGGCGACGCGGGGGTGGCCGCCGCCGCGGCGTCCGGGCGGGCCAGCAGCAACGGCACGGGCTCGGCCGCACGCCCCGGCGGACGCACGCCCGGGCCCTTTTTGTTAGTGCCGAGATCGGCGTCCATTGCGGCAATGAGTTGCTGCAAACGCGCGACGACCTCCGGGTGCTGCGCCGTCACGTCGTTGGTCTCGCCGATGTCCGTGTCGAGGTTGTAAAGTGTCGGCGTGAAGGCCGTTGCCGGCCCACCGGGCTTCTTCTGTTGGCCGCCGCCCATGTTTTCGGCTTGGCGGGCGATGGCCAGCTTCCAGGGACCGCTGCGGACGGCTTCGAGCCGGTTGCCGGAAAAGTAGAACTGCGCCTCGCGAGGCGAGACCTGCGTCTGGCCGAGCAGCAGCGGGGTGAGATCCTTGCCATCGATTTTCACGCCGACGGGCAAAGTCGCGGTGCCCAGTGCGGCAAAGGTCGGTAACAAATCGATGTTGCCGGTCACCGCATCGCAGGTGCTGCCCGGTGGCACTTTTCCGGGCCACCACGCCACGGTGGGTTCGCGCATGCCGCCCTCGTAGGTGCCGCCCTTGCCGCCCCGCAGCGGGCCGGCGGTGCCGCCATTCTTGCCCTGGGTGAGCCACGGGCCGTTGTCGCTGGTGAAGATGACGAGGGTGTTCGCTGCGAGGTTGAGTTCGCGCAGGGTGGTTAGAACGCGGCCCACGCTGGCATCGACTTCCTCGACCCAATCGCCATAGGTGCCGTTGGCCGAGTGGCCGCGAAACTGCTCACCGGGATGCAGCGGCACATGCACGGCGGTGTGTGGCAGATAGAGGAAGAAGGGCGTGGCCTGGTGCTCCGTGATGAACTTCACAGCCTCGTCCGTGTAGCGCTCGGTCAGGCGGTCCTGCGCGGAGGGCGGGACGATTTCGATGACCTGATCGTCGCGCAAGAGCGGCAACGGCGGGTTCTGGCCCTTCTTCGGAGGGTCTGCGTTGCCGCCCATGTCGTTCGAGTAGGGCAAGCCGAAATAGTGATCGAAGCCGTGACGGGTGGGGAGAAACTCCGCTTGGTCGCCGACGTGCCATTTGCCGATGCACATGGTGGCATAACCGGTGGTCTTCAGCACCTCGGCCACCGTGCGTTCCGCCGGATTCAAGCCGACGTGCGCGGCCGGGAAGATGACATCCGGCAACGACACGCGTTTGGCATAACAACCGGTTAGAACCTGCGCCCGCGACGGCGTGCAAACCGGTGCGGCGTAGAACGACGTGAGTTTCATGCCTTCCTGGGCCATGCGGTCGAGGTTCGGGGTGCGGTTCTTCGTCGAGCCAAACGGCCCGATGTCGCCGTAGCCGAGGTCGTCGGCGAGGATGAGGATGAGGTTGGGTTGGTCGGCGGCAGGCAGCGCGGCAGGTGAGGCTAACAAGACCATTGCAAGGTGACGCAAAAGGTATTTCATGGCGTGGGATGATATATACATTGGTTGTTGGTTGCGGCTATTCCGAGGCAAGCCATTTGGTCATTCGGCCCTGCGGTGCTCCAGTTTCCGCAGGGTTTCGCTCAGGAGTTAGAGTCGCTCGCCGAGGGTGCCGGCGGCCCAGGCCTCGAGCAGCCTCGTCATGTCGGCGAACGACGC
The DNA here is from genome assembly GCA_026397725.1 of Verrucomicrobiota bacterium. Classification (GTDB taxonomy): domain Bacteria; phylum Verrucomicrobiota; class Verrucomicrobiia; order Verrucomicrobiales; family Akkermansiaceae; genus Luteolibacter. Next base: position 18,331 of record JAPLUI010000171.1, read on the forward strand.
GGAACGTCCGGAGCGGACGAAATGCGCGCCGGCCAGGTTGCCTGCCAGCAGCAGGCCCGCGTCGTCGAAGCCCCTCAGCGCAGCGGCGAGACACCCGGCCCCGAAATTATCCCCCGCCCCGGTCGAGATGAGCGGCTCGCGGCACCAGGGAAGCGGCACATAGACCGTGCCGGCGGCGCTGGCGCAGGCGGCTCCGTCGTTAGGGTGAATGATCACCCGATCCACGTCAATGTTGGACCGCAGGCAGGCGGCGAGTTCGGCCACGGCATCGACATCCTTGCGCCCATGATAGGCTTGGCCGAAAACCTCGCCCATTTGCCAGGCTTCTTTCAGGTTGAAACTGAGCAGGGTCTGGCACTGCCGGGTGATGGGCCCCAGGCGGGCTAGCAAGTCCTCCCGGTCGGCATGCGGGCGGGTCTCGAACTCCGCCAGATCCATGAAAAAGAACACCTCCTTGGCCGGCACGCCGAGGCAGGCCAGGCGGGCGGCCAGCTGGCTCCAGATTTCACCGGCATGGGGCAGCTTCCCCCAGTTGACCGCGCTGATGAAGCGGGCGGCCTGCAGTTCCTCGTCGAGTGCGGGCTGCCCGACGCATTCCAGCAGGCGCTCCCAGGTCACCTCGCCGCAGGCGGCCATGTCGCACAACATGACCTTGCCGTCGGTGAACTCAAGGCAGGTGGTGTGCGCGGGGCGGGCCAGCGTGAACAGCCGCTTCAGTTTGCCACCCAGCGCATCCTGATAGATCGGCAGCACCTCGTCGCGACCCATCGCGCCGATGTAGGTGACGTCGATCGCGCCGGCATGGATGTCATGCATGGCCGCGGCGAAGAGCGGGCCGTTGCCGCCGAACTTGTCACCCAGATGCTGCGCCGGATAGGATGCGGCGATGCCCGCGGCGGCCGCAACCTTGGGGCCGAACTCGGCCATCGACACCGGTGCCAACAGGCGCACGAAGGTGTCGATGAAGCCATCGAACCCGCACAGGCCGGAGAACCTGGGCTGGGCGGCGGCGGCCCGGGACTTGAAATCGGCAATGACTCCGGCGAGCGCTGCGACGTTGCGATGAATGGTGAGCGGGGTGGCCATGGGGGTGGATGGGTGCTTGCTTGTGCTGCCATCGCCCGAACATGGGCGGAAGACGCCCCATTCGTAATCGTTACAGGCGGAAATTCAAACCAATTTTTCGTCGTGGCTGCGGCGTCCCGCCGCAGGCCGTGGACGGCGCGTCTCGCGCCGCGAATTCGAATGCCGTCGGCCACCACTCCCCCCGCCTGCCACCAGTGCCGCGTCCGCCAGACCGCCGCCTGGATCGCCTCCTGCGTCTGCCACGAAGTCCCACATCGCCAGTTCGTCTTCACCATCCCCACCATCCTCCGCGGCATTTTCCGCAAGCGCCGCGACCTCCACCACCTCCTGTTCAAAACGGCGACCGACACCTTGCTGGAAGCCCTCCGCGCCTACCTCAACCTCCCCGACGGTCGCCTCGCTGCCGTCGCCACCGGCCACCCCTTCTAACGAGAAAATCACCCGGAACGCCGCCACCCGGACCGTCATCTGCCGCTCAAAGCACCACCACCCCACCAAGCGCAACCTCGAGGTCTTCAAAGCCACCGGTTTCCTTGCTGCCGTCATCGACCACGCCTGCCTGCCGGCAGGCGGGTCCTCCCGAGGTCCCGCTTGGCGATGGTCGCATCCTCGTCCTGAAATACACCTGAACTCGAAGGCGTCCCACGCCTCAAAAATCCGCTGCCCGAAGATTTTCGAAAAGAATCCTCGACAACGCGGACAGGATAGGCATCTTCGCGTCTTGAGGAGATTTACCATGATTCTGACGAAATCCCCCATTTTCGTGCATGATCCCGCCGGACCAACGTCTTGGTCGGCTCCGGGGCTGAGGCTTTTGCGCCGTTTCCGCCACCATGGGTCATGGGTCAGAGAACAGGAGACAGGAGACAGGAGACAGGAGACAGGAGACAGGAGACAGGAGACAGGAGACAGGAGACAGGAGACAGGAGACAGGAGACAGGAGACAGGAGACAGGCGACAGCGAACCGCCAAAAACAACGAAACACCATGAAAACAGTCAATATCATCAATCCTATAAGAGATTCCCTCAAACACCTCGCCCTCGCTTCGGCGCTGGGTGTCGCCACGTTTATGGGCCTGGCTCCTCAGGCGCAGGCCGCCCCCATCATCTGGGACGGCCCCACGATTACGTTCACCAAGGCCGACAACGCCGACTGGCTGCTTGAAGCGAATCAGGACCGAATCACCCCCAATGTCTGGATCACGCGTCAGAACAAACAGCAAATCTACAACATCAAGATAGAGGCCGCTCCCGGCGGATGGGAGACTGACAGCCCCAAGGATACGGAATGGGCTTGGCCCGGACAATTTGGCAATTCCTCCGACCCGGCACAATTCAAAGCGGCTAATTATGCCAGTCTGCATTTCGGACATTTTGACCTGGTCGCAGGTGGTGCTGTTGCTGCAATTGTCGGCATTCCAGCCGTTGTGCATCTTATAAGCGACAACATTTACCTCGAGGTCAAGTTCACGAGTTGGACGCAAGGAGCGGGTGGTGGGACTGGGAATAATGGGACGCCGAATGGCGGCGGCTTTTCCTACACGAGGAGCACCCTGCGCCCACCCATCACCTACGACTTCGCAAGAATCGGTCCCTCACCCGGCGATCCCGTCGCCAGCATGCAGAAATGGACCCAATTATTCCCCATCGCAGGTAACTTGTGGAGTGAGGATTTTGGTTGGCCGGCGGATACCGGCAGTTTGGGTCACCTCGGCGCGGGGTGGAATGATTCCGAAACCCAGATGGGCCGGTCCCCGCAGTTCGTCCTGAATGGCTCGGGAGATCTGACATTCCAGTTGTTCGGCTCCAAATCGTCGCTTGCCGCCGTGGACGTGACTCCTTCCACGGTTCCTGCGACGGCGATTGATCTCGGCGGCTTTTGCGGCGTGGCCCTGCGCGATGTCGCCACCGACACGTATCTGATGAGCAAGGGACTAAGCGCCCATACTTATGATGCGTTTGCGACCCTGAGTTTTACCGCAGAGGAGTTGTTACCCCATGTCATCCCCGGGGCAAGTTACACGCTCGACTGGATCGATTACGATAAAGACATCTCCTCGGGCAATGGCGATGGTTGGGGCTGGCTGGTCAACGTCTCCATCCCCGGTAACTCTTTGAGTTCGGATTGTGACATGCTGACCTTCGGTCCCGGTGCCGTCATTACCGGAACGGACATCGTCTTGACCGTGGCGCCTGGCACTACTCCAGAGCAGGTGGCGGCTATCGCGCCCACCTTCACGTTGTCCCCCTATGCCTCGTGCGATCGGACAAGCGGAAGCATCCCCAGCCCGGATCCCTTAAGCACCACCACTGCGGTGCATTACATCGTCACTGCCGCGAATGGCACCACCACCAAGGACTACTCGGTTTTGGTCGTCGTCGCCGACCCATTGGTCCCGCCCACCCCGCCGCCTGTCATTGCTGGCATGAGGGTGTGGCTCACGGCCGATAACGTGGATCCCTACGATGGCGCTCAAGTCCGGGTCGCGACCGGCGGCACTTTCATCAAGCAATGGAATGATCTGAGCGGCAACGCCAACCATGCCACCCAAACCACCGAAGCCGACCAGCCGCGATACATCGCCAGCGGCGTGGGCGGCAAGCCCGTGCTGCGCTTCGCGGCAAGCAGCAACGATGCTGGCCCCAAGCTGAAGCTTGGGGATTTGAGCGCGCAGTTCACCAAGGTTCCAGCATCGGACAGCGCGGGCTCCATGTTCGCCGTCTCGACCATCAACGGCGACGGACGTTACAACCTCTTCGACAACCGCGACAACGATTCCCGTTGGGTGGCCGACTCATGGAGCGAGTCCCAGCCCGGCGTCTTCCGCGGCGGCCGCACCGGCTTTGATAGCAACAAATACAGCCTTTGGCCGCAGAGCGGGTCGCATATCTTCGCGATGGAAAGCAGCAGCTCGGCATACACCTTTGTGATCGACGGCACCCAGATCGGCACCACCGGCGGTAATTACCACAGCGGAGCGGGCCAGAACTGGACCATCGGCGACCGGCCGGGCAACGGCCAGCAACTGAAGGGCGACATCGCCGAGTTGATTCTGTTCGACCGCGTTCTGACCACCGACGAAGCCAACATGATGGGTGCCTATCTAACGGCAAAGTATGGTCTGACCAACGCCTATCCCCCGATGCTCGCACCGGCGGTGCCCACCGGGGTGGTGGCAGCCCCTGTGTCATCAGGAACGATCCGTCTGACCTGGCCCCCCCGCGTTGGGTGCCTCAACCTACAACGTCTGGCACAGGAACACCGTGACCAGCGACGAGCAGGTGGTCACCGGTGTGACCTCGCCATACACCATCAGCGGCTTGACCAATGGCACCCCCTATGAATTCAAGGTGTCGGCCACCAATTTCATCGCCACGAGCGACTATTCGGACATCGTCACGGAGACTCCTACGGTGAGCACGGCCTGTGACATGCTGACCTTCGTCTTCCCGGGTCTGCCCGATGCCATCATTAGCTACCCCGACATCAGCTTGACCGTGCCGACGGGCACAGATGTCACGGCGCTCGCGCCGACCTTCACGGTTTCCCCCAATGCCGCCGCTAGCCCGGTATCCGGCACCTCTCTGAACTTCACCGGCACGCAGAGTTATACGGTCACCGCCGAGGATGGCATCACCACCAAGACTTACCAGGTGACGGTCACCGAGGGCGCGGTGCCCAGCATCTTCACTTGGACCGACCCCGTCACAGGCAACTGGAGCGACAGCTCGAAATGGACCAACGATCTGGCCACCGGCTCCAAGCCAGTTGCCGCCGGGCAGCCCTACTATGCCCTCAATTTCACCCAGCCCGGCACTTATACCACCACCAACGACCTCAGTGACGGATTCCTCCTCAACCAGCTCAACTTCGGCGGCGCGGTGACCCTCGCCGGCACCAACAGCCTCGCCCTCACCACCAACGACACCACGCTGCCAACAGTCAAACAAAACTCGGCCAGCGGAGTTGCCATCGACACGCCTGTTAGCCTCGCGGCCGAGGTGACCGTGGGCGGAACCGGCAGTGGGCAGGTGACTCTAGCCGGGCTGGTCTCGGGCACGGGCGGGCTGACCAAGGACACTAGCGGCGTCCTGCAGCTCTACGGCTTGGTCCCCAACACCTACAGCGGCGGAACAATCATCAACAGCGGCACCCTCCATTTGGGAGCTTACATCAATGGTATAAGCCCGTATTGTGTCAATCCTGCGGGAACCGGACCGGTAACGCTCAACGGTGGCACCATCCGGTTTGACCGTGTCAGTGCGGCGAACGCCCTGATTGTGTATGGTGGCACGCTCTACAGTCAAAACGGCTGGGGTGCCACGTGGAGCGGCCCCATCACCCTGAACGCCACCCTGACCTGCAATGCTGTTTACGGCCTGACATACAGCGGTGCCATCAGCGGAATCGGTGGCTTGACCAAGACAAGTGGCGGCCCCTTGATCCTCTCCGTCAACAACGGCTACACGGGCCCAACCACCGTCACAGGCGGCACCCTGGAATGTAAAGCCCTTGACGCCCTGGGCAGCGGCGCGTTGAGCATCAGCACCGGCGCCACGGTCAACTTGAACTACTCCGGCACCAAGACCATCGCCTCGTTGACCCTCGGCGGAGTCGCGAAGCTTGCCGCCGGCACCTACGGCTCCATTGCTTCCGGTGCCGACTTCCAAAGTGATGTCTACTTTGTCGGCACCGGCAAGGTGGCGGTTGTCTCCTCGACGCCGCAAGCGTATATCACCGCCTTCGGGACCGACGTCACCGGGAGCAACGCCGTGATTGGCGAGCCTGTTGGTGGCACGGCCAACATCGCTTGGATCGTGCCCCCTGGTACGGATTTGGCGACTGTCGCGCCTACCTTCACGATGTCCTCCGACGCAATGTGCAGCGATCAGGCCAGCGGTGCCACCCCCGTCCCGGGCTTCGAGGCCGGCCCGGTGGTTTACACCGTCGTCTCCTCGGATACACTGATCACCAACTTCTATACCGTGACGGCCACCGTACTCCCGGCACCTCCAGGCGGCACGAGTGCCAGCCCGATGTGCTGGTATGATGCGGGCAACGGCGTCACCGCTACTGGTGGGGCGGTCTCCGTTTGGAATGACATCTCGGGATATGCGCACCACGCGACCCCCGGCGGCGGCTCGGTGACTCTTGCCGCGAACCAAGTGGGTTCCCTGCCGGCAGTGCTACTCAGAAGTGGCGGCTTCATGGACTGTGCCGTGGCGATGCCTAAGATTGTCAAAGAACAATACGTCGTGTTGCGTTCGCCCAACACCACTTGGAGCGGCGGCTCGTTCCTCGGCCGCAAGTCGAATGATTTTCTTACAGTGCGGTCCTCCAGCTACAATATGGCCGGCGGAACCACCGGGTTCTGGCAAGACCACTTCCCGCTGGCGGTTTCCAAGAATGGCACACCGCTCCCCGCCACTGGTCCTTGCTCTACCGGAGGTAATCCTCCACACTTCTGTCTTGACCCAATCACCGAATACATGCTGCTCAAGATTGTCGTCGATGACCAAGCCACTGCGGCGAATCTTGCACAGTATCCATTCTACCAGATCGGGAAGAACGAAGGCACCGGAACGACCGACTTTGACGTGGCAGAGATCATCGGTTTCGGCAGCACGTTGTCACCTGCGGATGAGGCCTTGTTGAACGCCTACCTTACGGCCAAGTATTTTGCGGCGGCCTCGGGCTACGCTGCCTGGGCGGCGCTCTACGCGGCCGACGGGGCGGCCAACGAGGATGCGAACAATGACGGGGTGCAAAACGGCATTGCCTACTTCATGGGCGAGAATGGCCTCACCACCAATCCGGGCATCGTGGACGGCAAGGTCCGTTGGAAGAAGGCGGTCACCGACGCATACACCGTCAAGGTCTCCACCGACCTGCAGAGCTGGGGCGACGCTCCCGGCGACAGCGTCACCGAAGAAGTCACGGGAAGCGATACCTACGTCGTCTTCACCTTGCCCAAGACCGGTCCGATTCTGTTTGGCCGCCTTGTGGTGGTGATCCCGTAGCCGCAGCAACCCCGCAACCACCAACCGGAAGGCCGGGAGTCTAACACTCCCGGCCTTTTCGGGCGAAACGCGCAGGCATGGAGTGCGGTGGGAAGCGCAGCGCCACCCCGCTTTGGCTGCATCCCGGCGCTCCCCGCGGCCTAACCAAGGTCTGGACAAACCACCCCACCCCTCTCTTTAGCCCTTCATGCACGCCAACCCCGAAAAGCAATTACCTAGCAGTCCGACGACAGCCATGCCGACGACTACCAAGCCAGAAGAATGTTGCAAGCTGCCCCTGCGGGTCTTTGTGGGTTCCTCGTCACAAGTCAAGGATCACTGGTGCTTGGAGGATGCTCTGATCATTCCGCTACGCGGGTATATTGCAGACGTTGAACCTTGGTGGGACTGTTTCGGGGCCGGGGAAACGACGATCGAGACACTCTTGCGGAAGACAAGGGAGTGCGACCTGGCGCTCTTTCTGGTCGCTCCAGAGGATTTCACCTGCCAGTCGTCTGGAAATAAACCCCGCTTCGAGGTTCGGGACAACGTGACGTTCGAACTAGGGCTCTTTGCTGGTGCGCTCGGTGCTCGTCGAAGTTTGATGCTGCGCGTTCCACTCGATCGCGAGGGCAACACCGCGAACGAACACCAAGCGCCTTATCCCTCTGACCTCCAAGGGGTCACGAGCTTCGATCTTGAACGGAGTGAAAATGGAGCATGGGATTGGAAGAAAGTGGTAGATAGGATCAAGAAGCTCGCTGACGAGCGCATGGAACAGGACAGGGCCGGGTGGTGGGCCATTGCCACCGAGCATCAGGAGCATCCAACGGAGCGGAATACTCGACGTTCCTTCTACGGTGTTTTCCAAGCCAAAACAAGGGCTGACGGCATGCATGTGTCTTGCGGAGTTCTTCACTACGGTGTTGCTTTCAAAGAAACGAAGCTGTATGGAGTGGAGCGGGAGCGGTGGGAGAAAGTCAACGCCACGCTTGTGGAGCACGAACCGGGATCGGCAGGACTAGTCCTCTATACCGATGTAATCGGGTTGCCGCACCCTGGTGATCCGAAAGAAGACGTGCACAAGATCAGAAGTTACCGGCTTTTCATGCGTTTGACTGGGTGCCAGGGGTGCCTAGCGGGGACTTTCATCAATTTTGAGAATAATCTGTCGCAAGGCAATGTGCGGATGAATTGGCTTGGCGCTTGCACGCGGGAAGAAGCGGTGGCTATAGCACGCGAATGGGAGGCGAACCTTCCCGACAGCCCTTGCAAGCGTCCGCGCTCTCGGGCCGAAGCCAATGGTTGACTGACGGCCAAGGGAATTGCTTTTGAGGTGAAGGCCGTTGAAAGAGTCGATGACCGGACCGGAGGGCGGGGCGGAAGAGGTGTTTCGGCAGGGCGGTGTTTCGGTGTTTCGGTGAACAAATCGCAACTTCTTTTCCCCGCTCTGCGAGCCCCACTTTCGCTCTCTCATGCGTGCCACCCAGGAAAGCAATTTCTTAGCAGGTGGTGTATCCTGCGCTGGTGATGGGGCTGGCGGTGGGTGGGGGGCAGGTGCGGCTGGCAATGCAGCGTCTGGTGGTGGGTCGGGAGTATCGGGTGATGCGCAGCGAGGGGCTGGGGTCGTGGACGGAGGCGGGGCGGTTCACGGTCACCGCGGAGCCGTGGCCGGCGAGCGGGCGGGTGGACCGGGAATGGAGCGAGGCGGCGGTAGTGCCGGGACGGAGGTTCTACCGGCTGGAGTGGGACGAGCCATGAATCCGGTGAGCGCGACCGGCACCCGAAGAAGTCTTGCCGATCCTGGGAGGCCGTGCTATCATCTCGCCATGACGCTCACATTCACCATGCCCGACGAAATGGCGGCGGCTTTGGGGAACACCACGGCCGAGCGGATGCAGCGGGCACATGAGGCGATCTCGCTGGAACTTTACCGGGCAGGCAGGATCAGCCTGCGTGCGATGGGCCGGATGGCAGGGGTCGGGGACGATTACTGGGCCGCAGACCAATTCCGCGTCCGCCACGGCGTGCCGCTGGCGGCCGGTGATACGGCGGACCCCGCCGACGAGGAGGCTGTCCGCGAACTGCTCGGCGCATGATCCTGCTCGTCGCCGACACCGGACCCTTGCATTACCTGGTCGAGATCGGGGCGGTGCAGGTGTTGTCGGCGCTGGTCGGGAAGGTGATCGTGCCGGTGCCCGTCTGGCGGGAACTGCAAGACCCCAAGGCCTCTGCGACCGTCGGGCTGATGGACTCGGTCAGGCGGTTGTGGCGCGTTAGCTTGGGCACATACGATTCCGGCTGCCGCCTGTCACCGGGCAGCAGCACCAGCTTCATCATCAACTTCACCCTCCCCCCCGGCCTATTCGGCAGTGCGATCCGCTACGGGGAGGTGCCGGCGCAGGGGTGGCCGGGCACTCGTGGCTACCAACCCTATCCCTCCCCCGAACGAACTGGACGACGAGTGAAGACCGCCGGGGAGGCTTTTCGTGGGTAGTGACTTTTCGGGGTTGCTTCCCGCGCACGGGTCGGGAATGCTCGCGCGGATGAATTGCAAATCGCTCGACGGAAATTTGGGGTTGGCATTCGGGGTTGCGAACAAGCGCAGCATCGCCTGGGCCATTGCGCAGGCATGGGCGGATCAGGGCGTGAAGTTGATTTTCAGTTACTACTCAGGAACCCCCATGAAATTCGCGTCCACTCTGCGTTCCCCACTCGAATCTCCCGCCAGGGCGAGGATTTCGCCGCATCTTTCCTTGCATCGTTTCGCCCGCCGGATGATCACCGGCATCATGGTGGCGAGTCTGGGCGGTTTGGAGCATGCGGTGGCGGAACCGCTGATGCACGTGGTGACGGATGCTCCATCGGGCCAGCTCATCATTCGGGAAGGCGACACCAGCGTTTTGCAGTATAATTACCAGACCGTGCCATTGCCGCCCCAGGTCCTGGCCAAGATCGCCCCCGACAGCCAAAAATATGCCCAAGCCCGCAGCGATTACATCCATCCGCTCTATGGACCATCCGGCGAAGAGCTGACCTTGGACTGGGCCGTCGATCATCCTCACCACCGCGGAATCTACTGGGCGTGGCCGGAGGTGATGTTAGGCGACCAGACGGGTGACCTGCATGCCCTGCAGCGGGTGTTCGCGCGGCCTGTGGGTCGGCTCACCTCCAGCAATGGCGAGGAGGCCGCAACCATCGAGGCGGAAAACACTTGGTGGTGGGAGGACAAGACGCCCATCGTCCACGAAAAGATCAAGATCCGCGCGGACAAAGCCGGATCTAACGGACGCCGGGTCGATCTCACCATCATCCTCACCGCAGTGGTGGACGGAGTGACCATCGCACGACGGGGAACCAACAATTATGGCGGACTCAACACCCGGCTCGCGCCCGCCAAGGCGCTCGCGATCACCCATCACGCCGATGCGGATGGAGTCACCCCGCGCATGGCCTGGCATCGGGCGACCGGCACCTGGGGGAGTGCCACCCAAGCCGCCAGCGTGACGATTTTTGAGAAGTCGGCCAACCCCGGCTACCCGGCGGATCACATCGAATTCCCGGAGCTGGCGTGGTTACAGCCGGCATTTCCGTCGGCCGGGCTTCGCCATGCGCTGAAGCAGGGCGAACCACTGGTCCTGCAATACCGCTATGTCATCCGCGGCGGAGAGCCTCCGGATGAGCAAGGGATGCGGGAGGAGTGGCGGATCTTCAACACCCCCCAACCCTGAGCCCAGCACATGACATCCCTCACTTCAAGACGAAGCTTTGTCCAAGGCGCGACGGCCGCGGTGGCCTTCCCCACGATCATTCCATCATCGGTGCGTGGCCAGAACCCGCCCTCCTCGCGCATCCAGCTCGGGGTGATCGGCACCGGCGGCAAGGCCATGGGTGGCGCGCGGAACTTCCAGTCGGGAACCACGGCGCAGATCACCGCACTGGCCGACCCCAACCGCCCCAACATGCAGCCCTTCCGCGACGCCTTCCAGGTGCCCGGGGAACGCTGCTACTCCGATTTCAACGAATTGTTAGCCCTCCGGGACATCGACGCGGTGCTCGTCGGCACGCCCGACCACTGGCATGTCCCGGTGTCCATTGCGGCCGCCAAGGCGGGCAAGCATGTGTATTGCGAGAAACCCATGAGCGTCTCCATCGCCGAGGGGCAGGCCCTGGTCAAGGCCATCCACGAGAGCGGGGTGGTCTTCCAGCATGGCACGCAACTCCGCTCGCAAGACTGCACGCGGATTGCGTGCGAGTTGGTCCGTAACGGCTATTTTGGCAACGTGCGCAAGGTGATCATCGGCTCGCCGCCCGGCCTGGCGATCGGTCCGCTGGCACCACAGCCGGTGCCACCCACGCTGGACTGGAACATGTGGGCGGGTCCCGGCGCCCCGGTGGAATACCGCGATGTGATCGTCGGTGACATCCCCGGCCAGGGACTGCGTGGTTGGTATTTCATGAAACGTTTCTCGCCGTCCGGATGGATCGCGGGATATGGCGTCCATGACATCGACCTCGCCCACTGGGGCCTCGGCCTGGAACTAACCGGCCCGGTGCGCGTCGAGGGACGCGGAACTTTCCCCAAGCATGGCCTGTTTGACACCGTGCTCGACTACGAACTCACCTTCACTTACGCGGACGGCCGACAGCTCCTCATGACCGACACCGGCAAGAACCGTCATGGCGTCAAGTTCATGCATGAGAACGGCAACGACTGGGTCTTCTGCCGATCCGAGCTTGATGCCAGCAACCGGGACCTCCTGCGGCCCCAGCGCAACGAGCGCGACATCAAGCTCTATGCATCCCGCCTCCACGAAGGCAACTTCATCGAGTGCATCCAATCCCGCAAACCCACCATCACCCCGGTCGAGGTGGCCCATCGCTCGACCAGCGTCTGCCACCTCGGCGCCATCTGCCTCGACCTCGGCCGACCCCTCGAATGGAACCCCGTCACCGAAAAGTTTGTCAACGACGACGAGGCGAACAAGCGGCTGGCGGTCTAGCAGGTGGCGGGCAGGACGCAAACCCATCTCCATCCCCCATAACAACTCCAGCAAATCACTGGCCCTTGCGCGGGCCTACCCGATATTGCCGCGGCGTCGTCCCGCACAGTTCACACTTCCTGGGCGGGACCTTGAATTGACCAGGAATTGGCAAGGCATCCCGGAACATGACTTGGCACCTTCCGGGGGCTGCCGGGACTTGGGAGCCGTAAATAAATAGCCATGGCGTTAGAAGTTTGATCATTCGTAAATGCGCAAACCATCCCGGTGGTCGCACCGCTCCCCTCCACCGCGGCGAACCCGTGGGGCGTCAAGGACCCGGCGTCCAATCCGCCGCCGCGCGTGTTGGCCCCGTCGTTGAACCAAGGCAAAACCCTGACCTCCTCGAGCACGCTGGGTGCCGGCTACGAAGCCGCCAAGGCCGCCGACGGCGATCTAACATCCCGCTGGTCCGCAGCGGGCGGCTAGCGCAGCGCCTGGTTGGAAGTGGATCTCGGCCAGTCGGTGCTGGTAGGCCGCGCGGTGGGCCGCGAATTGTCAGGTTCCCGCATCCGTAAGTTCGCCGTCGAGGTACTGGACGGCGAAACGTGGAAGCCGCTTGCCGGCGGAACGAAGGTGAGCGTCGTCTGCGTGTTAGACTTTCCGCCCGTCACCGCCCGTGAATTCCGTCTCAGCATCACGGAGGCCGTGGACACGCCGGCCATCGAGGAATGGGCCTCTATCCGCCGCTGGCCGGCACCGAGCCCACCCTCAGCGTGGACTGTGACTTGCTGAGCTTCGCCTGCAACGGAAACGCCGCGATGATTGCCACGGATGACGACGCCATCACACTGACCCTGCCGCAGGGCACTGATCTAACAAAGCTGGCGCCCGTCTGCACGGTTTCGCCCTTCGCCACCGTCGCGCCGGCCTCGGGCGCGAAAGTGGAGTTTTCCAATTCAAAGCAGAATCCTGCTAGATATACCGTCACCGCCCAGGCGACCCACTACACGCGGGTTTACCAGGTCACGGTTTGGGTGAGCGAGCCGGGCACCCAGCTCCTGCTGCACCCGGGATTCGAGACCGGCAACCTGGCCGGATGGGCTCCCGACAACGGCGGGAATGGTGTGCTTATCTGGGAGTGGACGGGGTCATCTTGTGGGAAGAAGGCCAACCGTCGTACCCGCCGCATCAGGGCAACAAGATGTGCCGCCTCCAGGGCCCGGTTGCGGTCGCGCTGTCCCAGACCGTCGCGCTGGCGGCGGGTGACTACTCGCTGGGCCTGTGGGTCCAGAGCCGCCGCCTTGCTGGCAACCAACTCGACCCCGGCCTCACCTTTGGGTTGTTAGAGAAAGCCGGCAAGCCGGTGGCCCCGGCCGTTGCCACTTCTCCGGCGTTCTCTCCCCCGGCAGGTTGGGTGAATTGGACGCGCAGTTATAGGAAACTACCGGCTGGCGCCTACACGGTGCGCGTGCACGCCGCAGCCAACCCCGGGGCCCGAGGCTGGGTGGACGACTTCAGCTTGGTGCAGAAAAAGGACCGCTGACACATCAATCCAACACCGAAATTCTTCGCTCAGTCGGCTACCCGCTCCCGGCGAAAGCACTGCGATAGGCCGATGGAGACTGGCCGACCACCTTGTGGAAAGCGGCGTAGAAGCGGGCGGGAGATCCAAAACCACTCTCCCCGCAAATATGGTCAATGGTCCAGTCGGTGGTGGTCAAGAGGCGTTGTGCGTGACTCACCCGATGCTGAACCAGAAACTGGTGAAGGGTCATGCCGCTGAACTTGCGAAACACGCGCATCGCGCAGGCCGGGGCCAGCCGGACGCTCCGGGCGATGTCGTCAATCGTCAGGGGCTCGCGGTAGTGCGTGGCCAAGAGGGTCGCCATCTGCTCGAAACGACCCAGCGTGCCGGGTGAAGGAGAAGGGGGGGCTGCCTCCTGCGGCAACGGTTTCCGCCGGGTCAGATCAAACGCCAAACGGCGCAGCCGGGCTTCGGTCTCTAGCAGCACGACCGAACGGAGTTCCTGCGAATCGTCTGCGAGCAGACGAACCCAGTTCTTGACCAGTTCCAAGTCTGCGGCTGGGCGATCCGCTGGCGGGTCTAGCAAGACCTCTCCCGCCAGCAGGCGGCGCAGCAGCAGCGGCGGCAGCCCCCACTGTAGCACCCACGGCAGCGGCAGGTGGATGCTATGGGCCCAACCGCCGGGGCTCGTGTGGATCGGCCCATGCGGCTGGGCCGCCCAGAACACGACCAAATGATTTGGCGGCAGCATAATCCGTTTGGCGCCAAACAGGGCCACCACGGGATGATGTTCGTTCACGCTCAGTTCGATGTCGTCATGGAAATGCAAACGACGAAACGGCACTTTCGGTTCTGAAATGCTGCTGAAACCGACTCGCAAATGGTCAATTCCCGCGGCCACGGTATGGCGTGGCCCGATCTTGCGACGGGTTGCCGTCATGGTTTGATTTTTGATTTGCTGCGACGCATGGGTTCTTCTCTTTGAGTTTCATGTGAAACGTGTCAATCCTCATCCGGAACGCCGGACAAGTCAAGTGTCCGAACCAAACCGGGAATCTTCTTTCAATCCCGGGCCGCCACCCTTCACCACACAATCCAAACAGTCGCTTTTCGAGAGAACCCGGTCAGAAATCGAGAGGACATCGTTGTCGGCGATGGTAATCTACGATTTCAGCCAACGCTGGACCACGAATCCAAACCAACGACCACAACCCCAACTGAAAAAACAAAACAACATGAACATCCATGCTCTGAATACCCTAATGGGAATCATCAATCCCCGGACTTCCATCCGACAATGCGCCCCTACCTTGGCGGCGAGTGCCGTGTTCTTGACGCTTGGCGTTTGCCAGACGCTCCGCGCCGCCATGATCCTGGATTTCTCCGCTGCCATTGGTGTCACAGTCGGTGTCAACGGTCACGTCACCACATGGGCTGACCAAGCCCTAGGCAACGGCGCACAAAATGCCACGAACTTAGACGGCGTTGCCGAGGTCAACGCCCTTGAATACGACAGCCCTAACCAATCCCGGCGTCACGAAGCCTGTGCTGCAATGGGACGGGAACTGGAAACGGATGACGATCCCTCAAGCCACGCCTGGCGGTGGCAGCCTGTTCCTGGTGTTCAATAACATCTCCGGCAGCACGAATAATAATCAGCGGCCGTTGGGTTGGCAGAGTGTGGAGATAATCCCCAATCTCGTAGGATCCCTTCATGGTTCTGTCATCAACCCCGCCGGGCAAGCCGTGTGGTCTAGCGCCGGCGCGGTAGGGCCCACGTTCGAGATCTGGGGACTTACTTGGGGAGCTGGCGGTGTGCATCTCTACCGGCAGATTGGCGATGGACTTGGCGCCTGGACCGACAACGCCAACGCTGTCACCGCCGGTACCACTGCCAACCTCGTTCTGGGTGTTGAACAGGGTGGAAGCCCTTTGGACCAGAGCCGGTTTAATGGCAATATTGCGGCGCTGCAGGCATTCGACAATCAATTGGATGCCGCTGCCGTGGAGGCCCAGATCGCCGCGCTGCACACCACTTGGTTCACCAATGTCCCTGAACCAACGTCGCTCGTCCTAACGATGTTCGCTGGCGGATTACTGCTGATCCGTCGGAAACGCTGAGTATTCCCTCTGATTGACGACACCACGTCAGCGGACAGCTCCCGTCAGGGATCCACCCCAACTGAAAACCGCAACAACATGAACATGAACATCCATACCCTGAATGCCCTAATGAGAATCATCAATCCCCGGGATTCCATCCGACAATGCGCCCCTACCTTGGCGGCGAGTGCCGTGTTCTTGACGCTTGGCGTCTGCCAGACGCTTCGCGCCGACATGATCCTGGATTTCTCCGCTGCCATTGGTGTCACAGTCGGTGTCAACGGTCACGTCACCACATGGGCTGACCAAGCCCTAGGCAACGGCGCACAAAATGCCACGAACTTAGACGGCGTTGCCGAGGTCAACGCCCTTGA
>JAPLUI010000086.1 GCA_026397725.1 Verrucomicrobiota bacterium
GTACACCGACTGGGATTGCACGGGTGCCTATCTTCTGACTTATGCCCTGCCGCTCAAGAGCCTGTATCTGACCGGCAAGAAGCCGTGCTCGGTGCCCCCTCTGAATCCCAAGGAAGTGGCGGATGTCATTGCCGCCGGAAGAGATTACTTTTCCGCGACCGGCAAGAACGGTTTCTCCTACGATGGGCGCACGACCGAGCAGTTGCTGGCCGGCCTGTCGAGTTGGTCGCCGACCGTGCGCAAGCGTTCCTCCCAGACGCTGGGCCAGCGTGAGGACGATTTCGTGCCGCCGCTGTTGAAGCTGTTAGCCGGCTCCGACCGCTATTCTCGCTATGGTGCCTGCGAGGCACTGGGCTGTTTGGGGCAGCGGGCCGACGTGGCCGCGCCGCAATTGCGCGCGTTGCTCAAGGATCCCGACCCGTGGATGGAAAGCCTGGCATGCAATGCCATTGCGCGTCTCGGCCCGGAGGCCCGCAAGGCTGCGGCAAACGATCTGCTGGCGCTGGCGGCATGCAAGAATGCGGCTGACCCGCGGAGGATGAGCCAGCGCGCCGTGGCCAACGCGCTGTTCGAGCCGTATCCCGGTTCCGGCGGGCCGCAGGGCATCCTGGCTGGCTCCCTGTCGGAGGTTGACCGCCGGTTGCTCTATCCCGCCATCCAGTCGGTGTTGGAGAATGATGATGGCGCGGCACGGTTGACGCTCGCGCGTTACTATGAAAGATTGACTGACCGCGATCTGGCGGCGCTGTTGCCGGCCATCGTCAAGGCGACCGAGAAGTTGGCACCCAGTGACGAGATGTTTGCCGACGTCATCCGCCTGGCCGGTCTCGATGTGCTGTCGCGTTTGCACATTCGCGAAGGGATGCCCCTGTGTGTGTCCACGATTGAAATGACCCGATGGGGTGACTCGGCGCGTATTCCGGCATGTTTGAAATGTCTCGCGCGCTATGGTGTCCATGCCAAGGCGCTATTGCCGCAACTGCGGGAGATGGCGCGTGGAGCTTCCAAGGACCGCCAGGAATTCTTTAACAAGAGCATCGCCGAGATCGAAGCGGCCACCGATTCGCCGACGCTGGTGAATCTGAAGGATTTCATCGCAAAAGCATCCGCGAGTGGGGATGCTTTGAAAAACACAAGGAAAGGAACGCCATGAGAAACCTCGTTCGGAACGGAAAAGCTACGATGATTGTAGTAGTTGTCGGCCTGGTGTCGGCGGCCGCCGGCCCGGCGGCGACACCCGACGCCTTCGCCTGGAACTCCCCGGTGGCGGGCAACTGGAGCGATCGTGCCAAATGGACGAGCGGCCAGACAAAGGGAGTGGCGCCGGTCGCCGCCGGCAGGGTGGATTACGCCCTTGGTTTTAACCAGGCTGGCACTTATACCGTTAACCATGATTTGAACGCGGGATTCCTGCTCAACAAGCTGGTCTTTGGCGGGGCCACGGTCACAATCGAAGGCAACAGCCTGGCTTTTGCCGCCAATGGCGCCGCCTTGCCGCAAATCATCCAGAATGGCGGCAGCGCAGTCACCATCAAGGCACCGATCAGCCTGAATGGCAACACGACCTGCGCCGGGACCGGCACCGGTGGCGCGTTCACGCTGGCAGGGGTGATTTCCGGCCCGGGAAGCCTGACCATAGACGCCGCGGGTTATGGTTTGAAACTTCTCGCGGATAACACATACAGCGGTGGCACGATGATCCAAGCCGGTTCCATCCAGGTGGAAAAGGTCAATTCCCCGCTGGGAACGGGGCCGGTGAAGGTCAACAGCGGTGCCACCCTCAATCTGAATGGCAACGACAATCTGACCAATGCGTTTCTCCTCAATGGCGCGAAGGTGGTCAACGGTAACAGTTTCTCGGCCAACCTCAATGGCCCGGTCGTTTTGGCCGCCACCTCGACCATCGATCTGACGACCACGGGTAACATGTGTATTTCCGGGATTGTCAGCGGACCGGGCGGTTTGACGAAGGAAGGGACCGCCGGCCCATTGCAGATATTTGGTGCCAACACCTTTGCCGGCACCGTGACCGTGAATGCGGGTTCGTTGCTGGTGACTTCGCTCAACAGCGTGAGCGGAGGCACGCCGTCCAGCAGCCTGGGCACGCCAACCACCGTGGCCAATGGCACGATCGCCCTCGGCGCTAACAATGCGCCCGGCACCCTGATTTACAGCGGTCCCGGCGAAACCACCGACCGCGTGATCAAGCTGGCTGGCACCACCGGCGGCTTGACGATCAACCAGGCCGGAACCGCCAGCGGGCTGCCCACGACGCGGGGTGTTAGCGGGCTGCTGAAGTTCACCGGCAACCTTTCGATTCCCGGTTCGGCCGGAGCCGATAACCGCAAAACCCTGACCTTGACCCACACGATGAGTTCAAAAACGGGACCGCATGTGGGCCAGGGCGAAATCAGTGGCGGCATCGGCGACAGCGTGCTGGGAACCGCCGGGCAACTGGCCACCAGCGTGACCAAGGACGGCCCCGGCACTTGGACTCTATCAGGTGCAAACACCTATACCGGCGCCACCAGCGTCAAGGCCGGAACGCTGGCCTTCACCAGTGCGAAATCCCTGGGCGCTGGCGCCCTGGACATCAGCACCGGCGCCAAGGTGCAATTGGATTTCATCGGCACGCGGCAGATTGCGGCGCTGACTTTCAACGCGGGCACCGCCCAGGCTAACGGAACCTACGGTTCCTCGCTTTCGCTTGCGACTAACAAGGATGACGGCCATTTCGCCGGCCTGGGCTCGGTGACGGTCGGCCCCATTGCGTCACCTGCCACCACCACCACGCTGGCGCGGACCAGCGGCACCAGCCCCTGCAAGGCGGGCATGGCCGTGACCTTCACCGTGACTGTTGCGGGTGCCGCGCCGACCGGCAACGTGATCTTCTATGATGGTTTGAAGGTCATCGGCACCAGCCCCCTGAATGGTTCCTATCAGGCCAGTCTCACTACCCGAACCCTTGCCGCCGCGCCGCACGCCATCACCGCCCTGTATGTGGGCAATGCCGGCAATGCGCCCGGTGCTTCCGCGGCATTGTCCCAGGTCGTGAATGAGACGCGTGCCGCGACGACCACCGCCCTGGTCAGCGGCGCCAATCCTTCCAACTTCGGTGCGCCAGTGACCTTCACCGCCACCGTGACGGGTAAAGCGCCGACCGGATCGGTCACCTTCTATGACGGCACGACCGTGCTGGGCAGCGCAGCCCTGAACGGCACCAAGGCCAGCATCTCCACCAGCAGCCTCGCGGCCGGCTGGTGCCGCATCAGCGCCAGCTATGCGGGCGATGCGGCTAACAGACCCAGCGCCTCGACCGCGGTATGCTTCCAGACCGTGAATCCACCTGCGGGCAACGGCAAACTCAAGGTCTTCATCCTGGCCGGCCAGTCGAACATGGTGGGCAAGGGCAGCGTCGAGAACGGACGGGATCCCAACAATCTAACAGGCAAGGCCATCCCCGGCGGCTTGGGCAGCCTCCGGCACATGCTCAACGCCAATCCGCAACAATACGGTTATCTCGCCGACCCGGCCCATCCCATCGCCGGTGGCAGCCCGGGTTGGATCACCCGCCCCGACGTGTGGATCACCTATTACGGCGGGGCCAGTTGGGAGCTAACCGAAAAGAAGGCGCTTCGCAGCGGCATCCTCGAGGCGAATTTCGGCGAAAACGCCAAGGATGGGCTCATCGGGCCGGAGTATGGATTCGGTCTGGTGGTCGGCAGTCAACTGGCCGATCAGGTGTTGATCATCAAATACGCCCATGGCGGCAGATCGCTGGGGGCGGACTTCCGGCCGCCGAGTTCGGGCGGGACGGTGGGACCCTGTTATACCACTGGTACTTCAATGGCGAGAGCTATTTCAATATCGGCGAAAGCATGGGCTTGGCCATGATGGGCATGTTGCCCCCAGCGCCGGGAAGGCCCGCCTCTAACAACTGAAACACCGGAAAGGGAACACCATGAAAAACATGGGACAGAGAGTGACGTTTGTTATGATCGCAGGCGTTTTCGGTCTGCTGGCGGGAATCGGCGGCCAAGCCGCTTAAAGTCTATATTCTGGCCGGGCAGTCGAACATGCAGGGACATGTGAACATATCGACGTTTGATTCCATGGCCGGTGGTAACTACTCAGGTACGGAAGAATTTTGTGACAGAATCATTGGATGACAGAATCATTGAGGATTGGAATTGGGCAATCGCGGTCCATCCGCCTGCCTTCCCTTTCATCAACGGCTATTCCTCGTCGGATATGCGAATTCTTCTGTCAAAAAATGATTCTGTCATCCTCTTGATGCATCTTCAAAGTAGCGGACCTGAGTAGTAACGGCCGGTGATCCCAAGACGGCGCCCATCCTCAAGGAGATGCGCAATGCGGGCGGCAAGAAGTTAGCTGCCGTCACCGATGCTTCACGCGCCAAAGGCATGGCTTTCCTGGCCAGCACCTATGATCACAACCTCTTCGACAACGTGCGCGTCGGACCGCTTCCGACCGCAGGCAAACCGTAGCCGGACATGTCGCTCACCCGCCTTTCACCGGCCCGACCGTGCCGCCATCGACGAACTCGGCCTTGGTGAAGCTCTGCCGCCGGTCGTCCTTGCCGCGGGCCACGTTGTCGGCCCAGCGTGCGACGCGCCGCAGCACCGGGCGGAGGTCGTAACGGATGTGGGCGACCGTGGGTTGGCACCAGGCGAAGGTCGGGTCGGGGAAGGTGCAAAGCAGCGAGACGTGTTGTGGTGCCAGAATGCCCCGTCGGGCGAGATACTGTTGGGCGGCGGCGAAAAGGTATGCTTCGTCGAGGATCAGCACGCTGGGCGGGGTCACCCGATAGAGTTTGTCAAGCAAGCGGTGGAACCCCTCGCGGCTGTTCTCCCAGTCCGGCAGGTTGTATGGCCCGGTCCGAACTGGCAAATGACTTGCTCAATAAGTTTGGTTTTGGGGATCATCGCCCGCTCTGGCCGAATTTCATGATGATCTCGGTGCGGGAGTGGATGTGGAGCTTGTCATAGATTTTCCGGATGTGAGTCCGCACGGTGTCGATGGTCACTCCCAGCGCATTGGCGATTTCCTTGTAGAATTTCCCTTCGATGAGAAGGTTGAGCACTTCTTGCTCGCGGGAGGTAAGTGCGCGGTCGGGTTTCGGCGGTGGACTGCGGTGGAAGAATCCCACCACCTGCCGCGCGATGTGCGGGGACATCGGCGAGCCTCCGGCACTCGCGACTTGAATGGCGCTGGCGATGTCAGCGGGGGGCGTGCGTTTCAGCAGGTAGCCGCAGGCACCGGCACGCAGGGCATCGAATATCAAGTGGTCTTCCTCATACATGGTCAGGACGAGGCAGACCAAATCGGGACAGGATTCCTTGAGGCGGGCAATGCATTCGATTCCATTCGTCCCGGGAAGGTTGATATCGACCAGTGCCACGCTTGGCGGTTTTTTCGGAATCTCTAGCAGCGCGAGTTCGGCGGTTCCGTAAATCGCCCGGCAATCGACCGCGGAGCCGGGAAGGGCGAAGAATTTTCTCAGCGCCATGGCATAGGGTTCGTTGTCTTCGATCAGGACAATGGGAATGGGTGATGGGTTCATGAGAGAGGTAGTTTCATTTCGACGAGCGTGCCGCCGTTTTCGCCAGGCAACCAGTCGCAGGTGCCGCCGATGGATTCGAGTCGCTGGCGCATGTTGAGGAGCCCGTCCTTGCCAGGGCCGCTGGCACCCGCAGGAAGGCCGTGGCCGTTGTCAGCGAGGCGGATGCTGAAGAGTCCGGTTTCATGACGCAAGGTCAGCTCCACTTCGGTGGCGGCGGCGTGTTTGACGATGTTTTGCAGCGCCTCCTTGAAGGCGAGCGCCACCTCGTGGCGGGTGCCCGCCCGCAGCACGATTTCCGGCCAGGTGTTAGGCCCATCGATCCGGCAGGGGATGCCGAGAGGGGTGAGGTTGTGATCGGCGTGCTGGACGAGGAACGCAGCAAGGGCCGTGAGCGTGTCATTGCGCGGGTTGACGGTCCAGACCGCCTCATCGAGGGATTCCATCGCCTCTTGGGCGCAGGTTGTCAGCGCCGAGAGATCCGACTTTGCTTCAAGTGACATGGGGTGTTCGCGTGCGAAAATTTCCTGCAGCACCGCGAGCTGGGCGATGCGTGCGCCCACATCGTCGTGCATGTTGCGGGCGATGCGCGAGCGCTCCGCCGTCAGCGCGGTCTCGGCCTGGAGTGCGGTGATGCGCTTGCGGAAAAAATGCCGGGCTACAAGTAAGCCGGAGAGCAGCGTGCCGCTGGCCAGCAGCCACAAAAACGCGGGCGTCTGAGTGAACCTCGCATCCACCGTGAAAGCAAGCCGGGTCACCGATGCATCCCAGGCACCGTCGCTGTGAGCTGCCTGAAGTTCCAACTGGAAATCACCGGGGCTCGGACACGGGATTTCCAACAGAAGTGTGTCCGATGTCTGCCAATCGTTGCTCACTCCCACCACTCTCCAACGGTAAAGCCAGTCATGCGGTTGGCCGGATTGGGGAATCTCCCATTGGAACGCGAGACGCTGGACTCCCGGAGGGATCCGTACCCCGGGGCCGCCAGCAAGCTGTTGACCATCCGCCTTCACGGACACTAACCGGGCGCTGCGGGTTTCATACACCTCCACCTCGGCCAGCATCGGCGAGAGCAGTACCGTACTCTCGCTGGAAATCCGGAGATAGCGGCCATGAAATTCCCCCTGCCCGTCCGCCGCCCGTAAATCGTCCGCCTCACCCTGCGCGGGATAAGAACCGTCCCGTCGGTTGAGCACCTGCCAGGTGGGAGTCGCGCCTTCCTTGGGATCCTGGTCGTAGAGTCGGATCCTCATCTTGCCGAAGCGGTCCAAACTGTAGTTGTCCCCGCGTTGACGCAGCAAGAGATGGTCGATGGCGAATTCCTTGCCGAGATCGATTTCAAAGTGGAAATCCTTGCCCGTCATATCGTCGCCCGGGTGGGCGATCGTCGATGGCCAGCCATCGGTGAGCGCGTCGGCCGTCATCAGACCATGCTCGTCCCACAGCCGATGAGTTGCCGTGACCGGAGCGCCGAGCGCCACGTTCGTCGTCGTGGAAATCACTTCGGCCCGGAACTCGGTGAGCACGAAATCCTTATCCATCGACCAGGACATCCGCGGCTCAGGAACAGCTTCCGCACTGAGCCATACCGGAAACACCTCGATCCGGAATCCTGTGATCGACTGGCCCCGGGTGCGTGCGGAGATCCAATACAGGTCGTCAGGAATCTTGCCGGTAAGAACTTGGAGTTTCTCGTCTGCGATCAGATGATTTCCCGGCCCCCTCCGCAAATCGGACGCGACCGCGCCGAAATTGAGCATCGGCAGGTCATGCCACGCGCCCTGAAAACCCGGGTGGGCATCGGTCGTGTAGCTGATGGAAAAATCCGCGAACGACGTGTTCGGCCGGCCGGACATGAAAAACATCGTCACATTCAGCAAATCCGCCTCGATGGGTTTCTCCGCGATAAAGATCGCCGCCTGCGCTTGCTCATACTGCGGTTCCAGGCTCCAGCCCTTGGGCGAAGCCTCCCAGCCATCAATGGTGCGTTTCAAGTCCTCGTCGGTTCCCGCGTAGTAGGTCGCCATCACCTCACGGAATACGACGGTGGTCCCTGGCCGTGCGGAAAGCGTGAGCGCCATCAGCGCGAAAACCAGCGCCAGGATCGTGAGTTGTTTTTCCTGCAAAACCATCGGGGCCGGAAATACTACCCACCACGTGAGGCGCCGTCAACGCCGCCGCCTCCCGGCAATACCCGATCACGGACAAGCCCGGAATCTTTCCAAAAAGTCCCTCCGGCTGGTCCCGAGGTGGAACAGGCGGAGCCCCCCAATATCACATGCTCATGCGATAGCGCCGCCATCCGGAATCATGTAGCTATCCCCTTGTCCCTCTGACAAAGACAACACAACCAACACAACCAACACCATAACACCATGAATCCCATCCGATTCAAATCCATCCGTGCCGGACTTCCGGTCCGGCTTCCCACCGCCCTCGCCCTTGCTGCCGCGCTGGGTGCCGGCTTTTTGGCACCGCGCCGGTCGCCAACGCGGCCCCGCCGGTGAGCGGATATGTCCACTGGTTCGACGCGTCAACGCTCCCCTTGGCGGATGGTGCCGGTGTCACCGCGTGGCCTGACGGCGGCAGCAGTGGTGGCAACGCCACAGTGCCGGGCAGCAACAGAACCCCGGTTTATGTCGCCGATGCGGGCACGGAAACCCATCTTGGCGCGGTCTATTTCGACGGTGCCGGCGGGGCCAACGGAAGCATGGCCCTGCGTTTCACCAGAGACAGCGCCATTCGCACCGTCTTTTCCGTCTTCAAAGGCAACAGCTTCATGCTGACAGACGGTGGTGCGTATAATTTCCATCGCGCGAGTGACACCGATCCGGCCGCTCCGATCATCAATAATGATGCCTCCGCTGCCATCGTGAATGGCAAGACGTATGTGAACAAAGTCCTCGTGACGGCCCCTAAAACCACCGCCATGCCGACGAGCCTCCACAACGGTTTCAACCTCGTGGAAATCCTCACGGACGGGAATGCCGTGGCCGCCGAATCCTTCAACAAGGACCGCACCTATCATGCCGGCAACCAGTACCAGGCCGAGGTGATCATCTACGACCGCGTGCTTAACGAAACGGAGCGCGTGGCCGTTGAGGATTACTTGTATCTAAAGTGGCTCACTCCTCAACCGCCGCTGCCACCAACCGGGTTGGTGGCCACCCCATTGCCCGCCAGTATCCGTTTGGACTGGACGGCATCAACCGGGGCCACCGGCTATAAAGTGGAGCGTTTGGATGGATCAGGCGGCACGGTTCTTTTCACCTACGATGCATCAGGAACCACCTATACGGCCACCGCCGATTCCAACGTCGGAATCAACCAGACCGCCACCGTGATCTATACCATGCCTCCGGTGGCCATCGCCTGGGGGAGTGCCACGACCCTATCGTCGTCCACCGACGTCTCGACCGTCGGAACGTTACTCTACGCGAAGTATTTCAGTGCCATCGCTGGGGCGCCTGCCATTACCGTTGTCAATGGCGTTACCTTTGCGAAACAGGGCGCCTCGACTGCGGAGATTGCCATGTCTGCCGGCGCCATGGTCGGCACGAGTTCCGTGGGTGCCGGTTCGGTGACGGATCCCGACTACCAGAAAATCCTCATCGCTCCTTGGTATAATGCAGGCACCGTCACGCTGAATGGCTTGACGAGCGGGATGCAATACCAGGTTCAAGTATGGGCACAGGATGCCCGCTATAACACAGGCAACTACACCAATATCACCGGTGGGCCGGGTCTTTTGATTGATTCCATCACCGATGGCAATCAGGGTGTTAACAGCAAGGGCTTTGGCCAATTTGCCATCGGCACCTTCACGGCGAATGCCTCCACCCAAAACATTGCCTTCTCCGGAGCAAGCGTTGTCAATGCCATCCAGGTCCGCGATGTGACGCCCAGACCCGCCGCTGCCGCCAATTCCACCGTGACGGCCACTCCCACAAGCGTCGCGAGTGACGGCGTCACCCCGACCACCGTCACCGTGACATTGCGAAGCGCCGACAGCATCCCGTGCTTCAGCAAGACCGTGACACTGGCATCCGACCGTGGCGCTGCCGACACGATTTCGGCGGCCTCGGGGCTCTCCTCAGGAGCCGGGGTGGTGACCTTCACGGTGACCTCATCGACGCCGGGCACATCGGTCTTTACGGCCACGGATGTCACCGACGACAACCTCGTGATTGCTCCATCAACCGCCACCGTGACCTTTACGTCAGATACGGTGAGCGCCGCCATGTCGGCGGTGACGGCAAGCCCGACCTCGGTACAGGCCGACGGTTCCGCCACCTCCACGATCACCGTAACCTTGAGGAACGGCACTGGCAATCCCCTGGTCGGCAAGAGCGTCACGCTCGCCAAGACCTCCGGTCCGGGAACCCCGGTCATCGACCCCGCGTCCGCAACGACCGACGACTTTGGCGTCGCGACCTTTACGGTCACATCCACCACCGCCGGCGCGGATGTCTTTTCGGCCACCGACACCGAGGACAGCGTTATGGTCGCTCAAACGGCCACCGTCACCTTCACGGCGGGGGCGGTGAGTTCGACCGCCTCGACGGTCACTTCGTCGCCAAGTTCCGTGATCATCGATGGCGTCAGCACCTCCACGATCACCGTCACCTTGAAGGATGCGAACAACAACCCGGTCGCGGGCAAAACCGTGACCCTGGCTTCCGACCGGACCACTGCCGACACGATTTCGCCGACCTCGGGTGACTCCGATGCCAGCGGGGTGGTGGCCTTTACGGTGTCGTCCTCGACGCCGGGCACGTCGGTCTATACGGCCACGGATGTCACCGACGACAACCTGGTGATTTCGCCATCGACGGCCACCGTGACATTCACGACACTGGTCATCGGCGGGCAGCAGTTCAGCCCGGGCGACGTGCTACCCTCACCCATCATCGCGGTGAGCGGCGACCTGTTGGAAACCAGCGTGGCCAGTGTCACCGGCGAAGTCGACAACCAGAAAGTCCGCAACGGCACCACCGGCACGGCCAAGGAAGAATCAACCCAGAACCCGGCGAGTGTGGGCCTGCACGACGTGATTTACAACCTCGATCTAACGGCCAGTCCGGTTGGTTATGATATCAAGGAGATCCGCCTGTTCAGCGGGTGGGATGAATTCCGCACCGGCCAGTCCTACCGCATCGAGTATGCGACGGCAGCCTCGCCGTCCACCTTCACCGTGTTCGGCACGGTTTTGGCGTTGCGTGACACGGGCGGTTCATTGCTCACCCGCACCTATGATACCACGGGCGCCAACATCCTGACCGGAGTGGCCGCTCTCCGCTTCGTGATGATTGACATTGGTAATGTGGGCAGCGGCACCGTGTTCCGTGAGATCGACGTGCTCGGCACCGCAACCAGCGGCACCACCCCTTATGACACCTGGGCCCAGGGGCCCTTCGCCAATGGCGCCACCTTGTCCGACAAGGACCCCGCCCATGATCCGGACGGCGACGGCATGACCAACCAACAGGAATTCGCCTTCGGCCTCGATCCCACCACCGGTGCGTCAGTCAATCCGATCACCGTGCCGCTCGACAAGGCCACCGGGGTCTTCAAATACACCCGCACCAAGAATTCCGGCCTGGCCTATGTCTATCAATGGTCCGCCACGCTCAGCGAACCTTGGGATGTCTTCACCCCGGTGATCGACCCGCCCGCCACAAGCATCAGCGCCACGGTCGAGGAGGTCACTGTCACGGTGCCGGCAGTCTGGTTAGAAAACAATTCCACTTTGTTCCTGCGCGTCAAGGCGCAGTGAGATCAGGTAGGGACCAGCGGCCCCGCTGGTCCCACACTGCCCCTGAGGGCGGGATGTCATTGACAGCCCAAGCGATGCTTCATCACCGCCTCACGGCGGACAAGTCGGCGGCCCGGGGCCGGGCCGCCCTACCTAATCACATTAGCAGATATCCAAGACATCATCTCATGCATCCCTATTGCCCGCTCCGCGGGTCCCGCTTCCTCATGCGCCACCACCGATCCCATTTGAGAAATCTGTTATCTGTTGTTCTTGCTGTCCTTCCCGTCGCGATGGGCGGGGCGGGGGAGATTCATGTCGCCGTCACGGGCAATGATGCGAATCCCGGCAGCCCGACACAACCCCTGGCCACCTTCGCCGCGGCGCAGGCGATGGCCAGAACCCGGGCCGGGCTGGAACCGCTGGATGTCACCTTTCATGCCGGCACCTACTACCTCGCGGATACCATTCATTTCACCGCTGCCGATTCCGGCACGGCGGCGAATCCCGTGACCTACCGCGCCGCCGCAGGCGAAACGGTCGCGCTTTCCGGCGGCAACACGCTGGCGGGCCTGCCGTGGACCACCCATGCGGGCGCTATCAGGAAAACCACAGTTCCGGCTGGCATGCTCATCGACCAGTTGTTCGCGGACGAGGTGAAGCAGAACCTCGCCCGCTACCCGGACTACGATGCCGCCACCACGATCTTCAATGGCTATGCCGTCGATTGCATCTCCACCACCCGCGCCGCAACCTGGGCAAATCCCAGCGGCGGATTCCTCCATGCCCTGCACAACGGCGGGTGGGGCGGTTTCCACTACCGGATCACCGGAAAAGACGGATCGAACGTCATCAGCTACACCGGAGGACAACAAAACAACCGCGCCTCGGCTCCTAACGAAACCTACCGCTTCGTGGAAAACATTTTCGAGGAACTGACCGTCCCGGGCGAGTGGTTTTACAATGCCGCCACCCACACGCTCTATTTTTATCCCCCAGCCGGGGTTGATCCGTCCACGGCGGTGATGGAAACCGCAGGCCGTCTCAAGCATTTGGTGCAGTTCGATGGCACCCAGGCCGCGCCGGTGAAATATGTGAATTTGTCCGGGTTCGTTTTTCGCCACGCGGCACGCACCTTCACGGAAACCTACGAACCGCTCCTGCGCAGCGACTGGACGATCTATCGCGGAGCCGCAGTCCTGCTCGCCGGAACCGAGGACTGCGCGATTTCCGGTTGCGAATTCGACCAACTCGGAGGCAACGCCGCCTTTTTCAGCAACTACAACCGTCGTAGTTCCATCACCGGATCCTATTTCCATGACATCGGTGCCAGCGGTGTTTGTTTCGTCGGCGATCCTTCCGCCGTCCGTAGTCCTCTCTTCAACTACTCCTCACCGGGGAACTCCTACTCATCCATCGATCATGCCAACGCAGGCCCGAGCAACGACAACTATCCGGCCGATTGCGTCGTGGACAACTGCCTGATCACCGGCATCGGCCGGGTCGAGAAACAGCCCGCAGGTGTGCAGATCAGCATGGCCTCCCGCATCACCGTGCGCCACTGCTCCATCTACGATTGCGCCCGCGCCGGCATCAACATCGGCGATGGCTGCTGGGGTGGCCACATCATCGAGTTTTGCGACACCTTTGACACGGTGCTCGAAACCAGCGACCACGGCTCCTTCAACTCCTGGGGCCGCGATCGTTACTGGAACTTGGGCGGTGCCACCAATGCCCAGCTCAAGGCCGTTTCCCTGCTCGATTCCTATCAGCAGAGCATCCTGCGGAACTCCCGCTGGCAGTGCAATCACGGTTGGGATATCGATCTCGACGATGGCTCCTCGAACTACCTCATCGAGAACAACCTCCTTCTCAACGGCGGCCTCAAGTGGCGGGAAGGATTCTATCGCACCGGTCGCAACAACGTCATCCTCAACAGTTCCCTCCACCCTCACGTCTGGTTCCCTGACAGCGGCGATGTGTTCGAGAAAAACATCGTCAGTGATGCCTATCAGCCGGCAGTCATGTCCGACAGCCTCACCACCTGGGGCGAGCGGCTCGATTACAATCTCTTTCCCACGGAAGAGATGCGCACCGCCTACGCCGCAAAGGGCTGCGACGCCCATTCGTTTTCCGGCAGCCCCAGCTTCATCGCTCCTTCCATCGGCAACTATCAGGTTGCCGCCGGTTCGCCCGCGCTCACGCTGGGGTTTGTGAATTTTCCGATGAATCAGTTCGGCGTCACCACGCGCCCCTTCACGGTCAATTCCAAGAGCATCACCGTCCGGATTCCGTCGCTCATCAACTCCGCCCCGCCAGTGAGATCATCGGGGGTCTTCCGCTGGCTCGGTTCCCAGGTCAAATCAGTCACCACCATCGAAGAAGCATCCGCCTTCGGGACGAATCCTGTCGCTGGCGGAGTTTTCTTCAAGGGCGCTTACCTCGGGTCCGCCGCCGCTGCCACGGGCCTCCTCGAAACAGACCTCATCGTCTCCATCAACGGCACTGAGGTTGCCACCGTGGAGGAAATGGTTACCGCCCTCTTTGCCGCCACCGGGGATGTCACCTTCGGCATCGTCCGTAGCCAGGCACCGCTCGATATCGTTGTTCCCGCCGCCTCGCTTTCACAAGCGGCCACGCTTGCCCTGGAGTCCGGAGTGATGACGGTTCCGGAAGCAGGCATCAGCGTCGATTCCTTCATGCTCCTCGGTGGTCTGGCCAATGGTATGGGAACCATCACCGCAAGAAATATCGAGGTGCGGGGAGGCACCATCACGGTCCCTCTGGTTGCCACGGGAAGTCTAGCAAAAACGGGTGACGGTACCGCCATCGTGGCGGGTGGCATGACATCCCCCGCCGGAACCGTCATCGCCGCCGGCACCCTGAAGTTGGACCAGACCATTAGCCCTCCGGTGAAAAACGGACTCATCCTGCGGCTCGATGCTTCCGCCGCGGCCAGCCTGGTTCCCTCCGGCAGTGTGATTAGCCGCTGGTTGGATGCCGATGGCAACGGCTTGTATGCGGAGCAAGCCACCCCCGGCAAATCACCGGTCATTCTTGCTGCCGCTCAAAACGGCCGCCCGGTCATGGACTTCGGGCCCTTTTCATCCTCCGATTCAGGCCGCTCCATGGCATTCAAGTCCGCCCAAGGCACGGACCTCGACCTCACCACCATCCGCACGGCGTTCTGGGTCATGCAGGGCAGCAACCACTTGCTCACCAGCACCTCCTCCTATCATTTCCACCGTGGTGGTGATAACAATACCTCCGCCATCTGGGACTTGCAGTATGCGCATGCCAATGTGCGTGGTGGCCAGACTTTCCTCAATGGCATCCCGGTCAACGGCACCACCACCGCGCTGGCCAACGCTTTCAATCCCGTCAGCCTCGTCACCACCGGCAACGTCGAAGCCGACACACTCTGTGCGGATCGCGTTTACCGCTTCGGTGGCCAGCAAATCGCCGAGGTGATCCTCTACAACCGCGCGCTCGATCGAGCCGAGCGCCAGAATGTCGAGACCTATCTGCGCCACAAATGGTTCGCCGGCACAGCCCCTGCCAGCGCCGCACTGGCTGGAGCCGATGTTGCAGCCGGAGCCGTGCTGGATCTCGGCCCGGGCTTCACCCACTCTCAGGGAACACTGACCCTCAGCGGCAACGCGCAATTGAATATCACTGGCAGCTTCATCAACCAGGCAACCATTGATATCCGCCCTTGGACGGGCACCCTCCCAGCCAGTCTCATCAATCAGGGAACCATCCTCACCTCCGGTGACCCCGACCCTGTAGCGTCCCGCCTGCTCCTCACCTTGCCGGGTCAGACATTTACCTCAGGCAGCGGCAACACTGGCACCGTGACCGGTCAGACTGCCGGGACTGCGTTCAACATCACCCTCTCCGCCGTGGATGCCGCCAACAACCTTGTGACGACCTATACCGGTGCCAAGACTGTGAGCTATACCGGGCCGGCCAACGCCCCTGGAGGAACGAACCCCACCTACACCACGTCCGTGACCTTCGTCAACGGTCAGGCCACGGGTGTCACCGTCACGCTAGTCAACGCCGCAGCCACGACGATCAC
Source organism: Verrucomicrobiota bacterium (assembly GCA_026397725.1). GTDB lineage: Bacteria > Verrucomicrobiota > Verrucomicrobiia > Verrucomicrobiales > Akkermansiaceae > Luteolibacter. Next base: position 15,418 of record JAPLUI010000086.1, read on the forward strand.
CCCCGTCATCTCCGGTCTAACTGGCGTGACCAGTTCGAGCGTCACCGTTGCGGCGGGTCCCGCCAACAAGCTGGCCTTCACCACCCAGCCCGGTGGCGGGCAGAGCGGAATCGCTTGGACAACCCAACCGGTGGTGACTTTGCAGGATGCCAACGGCAACACCAAGCCGGGCACCGCGCAGAACGTGACATTGGCGATCCGGAACAACGCGGGTCCGGGCGGTGTCTTGGGCGGAACCAAGACGGTGGCGGTGAACACAGCCACCGGCAGGGCGACCTTCAGCGGGTTGAGCATTGACAAGCCCGGCGCGGGTTACACCCTAACAGCCATGGGCAACACGGTGACCACCATCCCTGGCGTGGCGGTCAGCAACGCGTTTTCCGTGGCGGGGTTGGGGGGGGGCATCGTTTGGGGTTCAGCCACGACCCTATCATCGTCCACCGACGTCTCGACCACCGGAACGTTACTCTACGCGATATATTTCAGTGGCGTGACTGCAGCACCTGCCACAACCGTTGTCAATGGCGTTACCTTTACGAAACAGAGCATCCCGGCTGGGGATATCACAATCTCCAGCGGGGTCGTCAATGTCTCCATTGGCGCCGGTTCGGTGACGGATGCCGACTATCAGAAAATCCTCGGTGCTCCTTGGTGGGGTGCAGGCACCACAACGCTGAATGGCTTGACCAACGGTGTGCAATACCAGGTTCAAGTGTGGGCACAGGATGCCCGCTATAACACGGGTCACGTCACCACGATCAGTGGAGGGCCAAGTCTTGCTCTTGATACCATCAGCGATGGCAACCTCGGCACTAACAGCAAGGGCCTTGGCCAATTTGCCATCGGCACCTTCATTGCGAATGCCACCACCCAAGTCATTACCTTCGGTGGCGGTGACCAAGGCATCGTCAATGCCATCCAGGTCCGCTCGGTGACGGGCGGGACGACCGCGGACTACAGCACCTGGGCCAATGGCACCTTCGCCAATGGAGCCACCTTGTCCGACAAGGATCCCGCGCATGATCCGGACGGCGACGGCATGACCAACCAGCAGGAATTCGCCTTCGCCCTCGATCCCACCACCGGTTCGTCGGTCAATCCGATCACCCAGCAGTTCGACAAGATCTCAGGGGTTTTCAAATACACCCGGACCAAGGGTTCCGGCCTGACCTATATTTATCTGTCGTCCACCACTCTCGGCGATCCGTGGGTTGACTTTTCTCCGGCGACTGTCCCTCCGACCGTTGCAAGTATCAGCGCCACGGTCGAGGAGGTCACCGTCGAGGTGCCATCCGGTCTGCTCGAAAATTCCGAACTGTTCCTGCGCGTCAGGGCGGAGTGAGATTGAAGAGATCGTGAATCAAAGATCGATGATAGAAGATAGAAACAGTGTTGTCGCCTCCACAATCCACAAACCATTATGAAAACTTCAGAACTTGCGCGATCGAGGTCGCGCCGCTCCCTTGCCCCGGCGCTCGGCATGGCCATGTTTCTTGGCGCGGGCCTTGCCGCCACCGCGGCTCCGCCAGTGAGCGGATACAGCCGCTGGTTTGACGCATCGCAAATCACCGGCAAGGCGGACGGCAATTCCGTCACCACCTGGAACGACCTGAGCGGCAATGCCGCCCACGCCACGGTGCCGGGTGGCAATGCCGCGCCGGTCTATGTGGCCAACGCGGGCACCGAGACCGGACTGCCCGCCGTCTATTTCGCCAAGAATGGTGGTGCCGGCGACAGCGCTGCCCTGAGGTTCACCAGAGACAGCGCCATTCGCACCGTCTTTTCCGTCTTCAAGGGCAACAGCTTCCTGCTGACCGATGCCGCGGCTTATGATTTCCATCGCCCCGGGGACGACACTCCGGCCGACCCGTTATGGGTTGGCGCCCCAAACAATTGGACGAGCGCCAATATCACGAACGGCACCACCTATGTGAACGGAACCTTGGTAAACGGCACCAGCGACGCCATGCCGACGAGCCTCCACAACGGATTCAACCTGGTGGAAGTCCTCACCACCGGCACTGTGCAAGCCGATTCCTTCAACAAGGACCGCACCTACCATGCGGGCAATCAATACCAGGCCGAAGTCATCATCTACGACCGCCAGCTTAATGACGCGGAGCGCCTGTCCGTCGAGTTCTACTTGATGAACAAGTGGTTTTCCACCATCCCTCAAGCGAAGATCCTCGCCTTTGGCCCGGGAGCCACGATTGGCCCCGTGGTAACCAACGCGGCCGCCATTTCATGGACCGTGCCCTTTGGAACCAATGTGACGAACCTCTCACCGACCTTCACGATGTCCCCCGGGGCGACCTGCACCAAGGCATCCGGTTCCACCCAGAACTTCACCAGTCCGGTGCATTATATCGTCAAGGCCTCGGATTTTGCCACCTCCGGCACCACCACCGATTACACCGTGACCGTCACCGTCGCGCCGGCCAGCACGGCCTGCGACATCCTCACCTTCGGTCTGCCGGGTAATCCCGGGTTCATCGATCAGGTCGCGAAAACCATCACTTGGACCGTGCCGGGGAGTCCGGGCGTGAGCAGCCTCGCTCCCACTTATACGCTGTCCCCGTCCGCCACGTGTTCCCCGCCTTCCGGCACCACCCTGAATTTCACCAGCCCGCAGACCTACACGGTCACCGCCCAGAACGGCACCACCCAAAAGACCTACACCGTGAAGGCGCTGACCTATCAGGCATGGACCTACTCCGGCTCGTTGTTCATCCTGACCACCCCGGACGGCGCCAACATCCCCGCCGGTGCCTCGGAAACCAACTTCCCGTTGCTGGTGCGGCTCACCAAGGATTCGTTAGATTTCAGCCAGGTCAAGACCGGTGGCGCTGATCTCCGCTTTGCCACAACCACAGGCATGCCGCTGGCCTACGAGATTGAGCAGTGGGATGCGGCAGCCAAAACCGCTGCCATCTGGGTGCGCATACCTGCTATTACAGGCAACGCGCGGCAGGAAATCAAGATGTACTGGGGCAAGGCCGATGCGGTCAGCGAATCGAACGGCCCATCTGTTTTCAATTCCACCAACGGCTATTGTTCGGTCATGCACATGAATGGAAATGTTCTGGATGCAACCGGCTCAACCTCGCCGGTCAATAACGGTGCCACCCCGACGACGGCGGTAATCGGCAGTACGACCTGGAATCTGCACAACAGCAGCATCAATGCGTCGAGCATCACCAATTTTCCGTCGGGCGACAACCCCTCCTCCTCAGGCGAAGTCTGGATCAGGGCAAGGCAAATCAACAGCGGTTGGAGCATGCCGCTGGCTTGGGGAAACCAGAATGCGTATGGCTGGAATACGTGGATCATGCAGATTGGCTTTTGGGGTAGCCCAACTGTTTTGCCGGCTCCTCTCACCTGCCGGGGGCCTGCATCGGCTTCCGGCGCCACCGCACTCGCAGCGCAGCAATGGTATCATGTGGTTTATACCTCATCAAATGGGACCGGGAAACTTTATGTCAATGGCGCGCTTGACGCCACTGCGTCAGGGGGCACGATATCCATCACGAATCCTCAAGCCATGTATTTAGGGGGCGATGACCTGGACGTGGATGAGGCGCGCGTTTCCAGTGTGGTGCGTTCCGCCAACTGGGTGAAGATGGAGTATGAAAATCAGAAGCCCCTGCAAACGTTGTTAGGCAATGTGGTGCAGGCCGGTTCGACGTTTTCCGCCACTCCGCCGTCGGTGACCATGAACGAAGGCACCACCACCACCCTGAGCGGTCAGGCCGGCGGTGCCCAGAAGGTCTATTGGAGCCTCGTGCGGAATGGCGTGGAAACCATACTCGCCACCGACCAGTTCACTTATACGGTGAGTGCCGGCCGGGTCACCGGCAACCAATCGTTCGTCATCCGCTTCAAGGGGATCTATCCGCCGGTAAACCAGACGGTGGACATTCCCGTCACGGTTACTGATACCATTCCCGACCCGGTGTTCACCCTGAGCGCCTCGACCAGCCAGTGGGATGGCCGGCAGACGATGACCGTCACGCCGGTCATTTCCAACCTGGCGGCCTTGCAGGCGGCCGGGGTGGCCAACCTGACTTACAAATGGAGTGTGGCGGGCGTCGCCGTGGCCAAGACGATCACCGCAGGCACGCCCACCGTGCCCGGCGTGTTGACGCTGACGCGCGCCCAAGGCAGCGGCCCGCTGACCGTGACGCTGGTGCTGGACAACGGCGGCGCTCTGGTATCTAACACCAAAACCATCACCGTCCAGGAACCCGCGAGCGATGCCTGGGTGCAACGCACGCCGGGCGCCACCGAAAAACCGGTGAGCAAACAATTCTTCGCGCGTGACCCGGATACCAACAACGGCACGATCTATTACAATGGCACGGGTGCCGGGACCACCCCGGTCTATCTGAAAGTCTATGCCAAACCCAACGGAGGAACCGAGGCGCAATACGGGCAAACCTTCCGCCAAACACCCCTGGCAGGCGCTTATGCCTTTGCGTTGCCGATCGCCGCAGGCCTGGTGACTTACAAGGTCGAGTTTGGCACGACCTCCGGCTCAACCGACAAGCCAACCAATACCGTGACCGATCTGGTCTGCGGCGATGCCTACCTCATTGAGGGCCAGTCCAACGCCGAGGCCACCAACAACGACGTGCCAGCCGACACCGCCACCAGTCCGTGGATCCGTTCCTATGGCAGCACGCTCGGCTGGGGCTATGCGACCAACAAGGACTCGGAATTGCAACTCGGCGTCTGGGGCTGGATCTGGGCCAAACACATGTCAGCCACCTACAGCATGCCCATCTGCATCATCAATGGCGCGGTGGGCGGCACCCGCATCGACCAGCATCAGCCCAATCCCGCGGGCCATTCGCTGCCGGGCAGCCTGTATTCGATCTATGCCACCCTCTACAACCGGATTGTGGCGGCCAAACTCACCCACGGCATCCGCGCCGTGCTGTGGCACCAGGGTGAACAGGACCAGGGGTCCGGCGGACCTGACGGCGATTATGATTACAAGTTCTATCAGCAATACTTCGTGGACATGTCCGCCGCGTGGAAACAGGATTTCCCCAACATCCGGAAATACTATATCTTCCAGATCTGGCCGGCCGCCTGCGGCGACACATCGAGGAACGATCAACTGCGCGAGGTACAGCGGACCCTGCCATTTCTGTATTCCAACATGCGCATCATGAGCACCCTGGGCATCGTCCCCGGTTCGGGCTGCCATTATGTGCTGGAGGGCTATCAGAAATTCTCCGACCTGATCAGCCCGCTGGTGGAACAGGACTTCTACGGCTACGCGCCCGGCACCGTGTTCAGCGCGCCGAACCTGAAAAAGGCTTACTATAGCACCACCGCACGCACCGAAATCACCCTGGAGTTCGACCAGAACATCGCCCCGTGGATAGCCGCCACCAAGGGACTGTTCTATCTGGATGGCGTCGCCGGCAAGGTGTCCTCGGGCAGCGTATCGGGCAAGGTCGTCAAACTCACCCTCACCGCCGCTTCCACTGCCAAAGCCATCACTTATGTGCAGGGCAGCGCCTGGGATAGCGTCCAGGGCAACCTGCTCTACGGCAGCAACGGCATCGCTGCCCTCACCTTCGCCGATGTCCCGCTCACCCCACCAACCCCAACCGGACTGGGCGCCACCCCGGGCGCCAGCCAGGTGGCCCTTACGTGGACCGCGGCGGCCGGCGCCACCGGCTATAACATCAAACGCTCAACCACCAGTGGCGGTCCCTACGCGGTGATCGGCACCACGACGGGCACCGCAAGTTATACCGATTCGACGGCAACCAACGGCACCACCTATTACTATGTGGTTTCAGCCAGCAACACCGCCGGCGAGAGTTCCGACTCCAACCAGGCCGGCGCCACACCTAACACACCCTATGGCGCCTGGGCAGCCAACCCCGCGCAGGGACTCACCGCCGGGGTGAACGCCGGCCCCTTGGGCGATCCCGACCGCGACGGCATCACCAACGTGCTGGAGTTTGTGTTAGGCGGCACGCCGATGGTGCCATCGCAAACCATCCTGCCCAAGCTGACCCACACCGGCGGCTCATGGTTCTATGAGTATGACCGCAGCGACCTCTCGCAACCGCCAGCCACCACCCAGGAAGTGCAATATGGCAACGATCTATCAGGATGGACGTCCGTCACCATCCCGCTGACCGGCGCCGGACCTGTTGTCGCGATCACTCCCGGAACACCCTCGGATCACGTCAAGGTCAACCTTCCCAATCCTGGCACCAACGGTTTCGTCCGCCTCAAGGTCACCCAGCCTAACTGATCGAAACGCTCAAGCCAAACGAGAACCAAGAATCAAGGAAAGAAACAGAACATGAATACCCGGAAAAACAACGGTAACGTACGCGGCGCGGCGCCGTGGAGGTCAGTGTCCCTGGCATGCGTCATGGCGCTGGTCCCTGCGGTTGCGCCGGGAGCACCGGAATACTATACGGAGCCGCCGCTCTATGGCATGCGTCCGAATCCCAACGCGGAGACCGAGATGGGACCCATCGGGGCTACCGGGATCGAGGCGCGTATCTACCCTGGTGTAAAGGTCACCGTGGAGAACATTCAGCCGAACACCCCGGCCTACGGCAAGTTGAGCAAGGGTGACGTCGTTCTCGGCATCAACGGCGCGATGCTCGAAGGGAAGAACCCGCTGGTAGTGCTTGGCACGGCGCTGACGCAGGCCGAGGCCACCGACGGAATGCTGGCCTTTGACATCAAGCCGGGCAAAGACGGCGCGCCCAAACAGGTGACCATCACGATCCCGGTGCTGGGAGCATATAGCAAGAACAACATTGGCTGGGGTCATTGGGATTATGGATTCAGTCCCAGTTATGAGGCTGGCGGTGGCATGATTCATTCCGCCGGCAACCAGGTGTTGCTGACCCTGGTGATGTGCAAGGCGTGCGGAGTCAATGTTGATGAAAAGACCCTGCTGGGTGCGCTCAAACACTGGTACCGCTTTGCCGGCCATGGCACCATCCCCGTTGCCGACAACCGCCCCTGGCACGTCTTCCGATCCGGCGGCCGCGACGGCGCCACCGCTGCGGTGATGCATGTCGCCAGCGGAGCGAAGGGGAACGCCACCATTTACAAGCGGGCCAATGAATATTTCTCCATGACCGCGCTCACCAGTTGGCCGTCCCGGGAATACAACTGGGAGGTCATCTGGGACAGTCTGGCCAGCCCATACATGCTCGAATACAACCCGGATATGTACTATCAGACGCAGCAGCGGTTTCGCTGGTCGTATGATCTGTACCGGCAGGCGTCGGGGGCCTTTTGGTTTCAGCCAGGCCACGAATCCCTGAATGCGACCGACGCGGGCATCTCGCTGGCGCTGGCCTTCACCGCGCCACTCAAGACCCTGCACCTGACCGGTGCCCCGCGCTCGAAGTATGCCAAGGACTTCACCCTGCCCGAGCATCTCTGGGGCACGGAAGCGGACCTGGCGTTTCTGTCTGCCAAGCCCAACAAGGACTTCTACAAGTATGGCAAGGAAGACGAAATCCAAGTTCCGTTCTGGCAGCTACCCGTCGGGCTGCAGTATGGCCCACAGAATGTGAAAGGGCTGCCTCTCGACATGATGCTCAAGAACGTGCGGCATGCACGCTACGAAGTTCGCACGGCTGCCGCCAAAGCCCTGTGCCTGAACCAACGCTTCAGCGAGTTGGAAGAACTGCTGCGCGATCCTGATCCGCGCCTCCGCCGCGCGGCGCTGGATGGCATCAACGACTACCACTCGTGGTTCCTCGAACCTGCGGTGGGTAGGCAAGCTCTGAAGGCCGGGGAGTACACTCCTGCCATGAATGAGGCGATCACCGAAATCCTGAGGGATCCCAAGGAGGCGTGGTATGTCACGGATGGCGCGCTGCAGGCACTGCACCATGCCCCGGTCGAGTTGATTAAGAAAAACATCCCCCACATCCTGCCATGGGCAACCCACGAGGACTGGTGGCTGCGTGAGTCCGCTTTCATGGCCTTGATGGGGCTGCAGGAGGATGAGGCACTCTTCACGAAATACCTGCCGACCCTGACCGGTATCATGGCCAAAGAGTATAACTACAACCCGCATTTCCAGATGATCCAACAACTCAGGATGGCATCGAAAAAGTGGAAGAACGACAGTCCGGTGGGCAAGCTGATTATTGCCGGCTTTGCACGAGCGACCAAGGAGAGCAAGGTTCTGCCGGATGTGGGCGCGCTCCCGCGTTCCCGCGAGGGAGCGACCAACATGGTCGAATCGGCTTTGGCATTGATCAGGCAAGCGCCCGAGTCCGCCGCAGGACTTGCGGAGTTGCTCGCCGCTGGCGGCCAATTGGGGGTCATGGATACCACGAGTCTCATGAAGATCGTGAAGAACCAGGATGGTGACGTGAGTGACCGCTTCGTCGGGTTGTACCCGGCGCTTGCAACGCTCCCCCCCGAGCAGAAAAAGATCCCTTCAAGAACAACTCCGACTGGGGGGATGGCGAATTTCTCCTGATGCGTACGACCATCGATGTGACGGACCTGGACAATGACTACTATCGTCTCAACATCCTGGCAGACCAAGGGTATCACATCTACCTGAACGGCCACAAGATCCACTCATTCCCCTGGCTCGAACACTTCCCGAAGTATGTCCAGATCATGCTCGGCAAGGAGGCGATCAGTCATCTGAAGAAAGGCGCCAACACGTTGGCCGTCTATTGCAACGTGCGGTACGAACAGGACGCGCAGACCATGAAGTATCATCCTGTCGGGCAGATGGACCTCTCTCTCGAAGGCCTCAAGAAGAAAGAGCTCGGCCTCACCCGGTAGTTCAAATCCTGTGTGGGAAGGGACTTGCAACGACTTCTCTGGTCTCTCGGGTCAACCACGAATGCCCTTATTTAAGACTGCTTTGGGACGGTTTCTGTGGCCGCGCATGCAATGTCCTCCTAAAGATGTTCGATGCGCCGGTGGCCGAGTTCGAGGAGCCGGCGCACTGCGGCGAGATGGGCCGACAGGTGGTCCGGTCCGACACCCGCGAGCGGCACGTTTCCCCGCCTCCCGAACAGCGCGAAGGTTGGCACCGGTTGCGCCGCGAACCACTCCAGCACATCGTGCGACCCCGCGCTAACGATCCACGCGCCAGCGTCGGTCCCGGCCATCAAACGCGCGACCCGCTGCACATTCATCTCCATTTCGCGCTGGGATATTCCGACGAAAATTGAGCCAATCGCCTCGTGATGGCGGTTGCGTGACCGGCGGGGATGCCATTATCCTCCGCCCATGTTCAGTGAGATGGAACCCCGGTGCCATACCAGGCAATGCCGCCAATGGCATGGCGGACTACCCTTGTGCGTGCTTACACCATACTCTTCAGATACGGAGCGTTCTCCAACGAATTGAATAAGCCATGACAATGACCGCCCTAACAGGTGTCCCCCTGCTGCTGACGCTCTTTGCGTCGGCGGGCGTCCGTGCGGAAGAACCTGCCGCCGCCTCGGCCGGTCCCTCCGGTCCTTCGCCTTCGCCGGCGCCCTCGACCAACTCGGCCTGGATCAGCCGTGCGTGGCAGTCCGACGATGGGCTGCCGGGCAATAGGGTTGTGGGTGTAGCCCAGACGCCCGACGGGTTTGTACGGGTGGCCACCGAAAGCGGCCTGGCCCGCTTTGATGGGGTGCAGTTCCGGGAAGCCGCTTCGGCCGGCGTCATCGCCCCCTCGGGCAGCAGGATACTGGGGTTCTTGGCGGATAGTCGTGGCCGCCTCTGGCTGGGCAAGCTGACCAGCACCGCCGGAGGGGCGGTGGTCTGCGTGGAGGCGGGCCGGACCCGGCTCTTTACCCATGACGACGGACTGATTGACTCGCCAGTGCTGGGGCTAATGGAAGACGGCGAGGGCGCAGTATGGGCCACCTCCCCCGACGGTGTCTGCCGCATCCAACAAGGGCGCATCCGCTCCTTTGCCGGCAAGGCGGGTTTGACCGGATCCGGGCCTCCTCACCTGGCCATGGACGGTCGCGGGCGGTTATGGTTCGCGGAGCAGCGCCGTGTGGGGGTATATCGCGAAGGGGCGTTTCGCACGCTCCTGACCTTGGGTGAGTCGCACACAGCCCTGAGTGGAGCGAAGTCCGGCGGCATTTGGATTTGCGTGGGAACGCGCGTGTTGAAGTACACCGGCGATGGTGAACCGCAGGATCTCGGCGTGCTGGCGCCCAATCGGCCCGAGGTGAAGCCCAACATCGTTTGTGAAGACCGGCGGGGCTGGCTTTGGGTGGGAACGGGCAAGACTGGATTGTTCCTTTACAACGGTTCAGGTTTCCAATTGGTGGACCGGCCGTCTCATGAGATTCTTAGTCTGGCGGAAGACCGGGAGAGTAATCTCTGGGCAGGCACCGATGGCGGCGGCTTGGTCCGGGTCAAACCCCGCGCCTTCAATTTGGAGGTGCTGAGTTCCGACTCCCCGGATGGGATGCGGTCGGTGTGTCAGGACGCCGGCGGGACGCTCTGGGCCGTCACGCTCAGCGGCCGGTTGGCGCAAAAAAAAGGGTCGCTCTGGCGGGTCCTCTCCGCCCAAGACGGCTGGTCCGGCCCGCCGGCTACCTGCGTGACACCGGCGCCGGAGGGCGGCGTCTGGGTGGGCACCGAAAGTGAAGGCCTGCACGGTTGGCGCGAGGGGGTGGAGCGCTCGATCACCACCTCAAACGGTCTGGCGGGCAGTGCCGTGAGTGTCCTGCTGACCACCCCCTCGGGTGATGTCTGGGTCGGGACAGTTGGCATGCAAGCGGTCCAACGGCTGCGGGCCGGCCAGATCCAGACCTTCATGCTGCCCCAGATCCTGGGTCCTTTCGGCAGCCTGGCGGTGGATGCAGCCGGCCAGGTCTGGGCCGCCACCGAGGGCGGCGTGCTCGCGCGGGTTGACGGCACGACGCTGGCGGACGAAACCACCAACACCTTGGGCGTCGTCCACCCGATCAGCTCGCTCTGTGCCACACCCGACGGCAGCCTCTGGATCGGCTATCGCGGCCGGGGAGTGGGGCGGCTCAAGCAGGGGCGCTTCACCCGGTTCGACCATGAGCAAGGGCTCCTGGACGACTTCATCAATGGTGTCCTGGCGGACGGACGTGGCCGGCTTTGGTTTGCCGCAAACCGGGGGTTGTTTTGCGTCGCGGTGCAGGAATTCGAGTCGCTGGCCGAGGGTCGGAAGAGGCGAGTGCATCCGGTGGTCTATGGGCGGGACGAAGGCCTGCCAATCTCGCATCCCGTCAGACACGACTGGTCGGGTGAATGGCGGAGTGTCGATGGTCGCTTGTGGATGTCCATGGCGAGCGGGGTGGCGGCGGTGGCCCCGGACAAGTTGACGGAAAATCGGGAGCCGCCAGCCGTGGTAATTGAGCGACTGACGGTGGATGGCCGGACGGTGGCGGCCTATGAAGCCGGCGAGCAAGCGGAGGGGCCGAACTCAGCCACGCCGATCGAGTTACGTCAGTCTGGGGAGCGCCTGCGCCTGCCGCCCGGCGTGCGCCAGATGGAGCTGGAATACACGGGTTTGAGTTTCGTGTCGCCGCACAACGTTGCGTTCAAGTACCGGCTGGAAGGATTGGACAGCGATTGGGTGGAGGCCGGCTCGCGGCGAGTCGCTTATTACAGCCACCTGGTGCCTGGGGACTACCGATTCAAGGTGATGGCTTGCAACAACGACGGGGTCTGGAACGACGCCGGAGCGTCGCTGGCCATCACCGTGCTGCCCTACTTTTGGCAGACGGGATGGTTCATCGGCCTGGCAGCACTGACGGCGCTGGGCGCCGCCGGAGGCACCGCTCGCCAGATGGAACGGCGTAGGCTGCGGCGCAAACTGGAAACCCTCGAACGCCAGCAAGTCATCGAGCGCGAGCGGGTGCGCATCGCCAAGGACATCCATGATGACCTCGGCGCCAGCCTGACACACATCAAGCTACTTGGCGAATTGGTCGAGGGCGAGGACACCGTGGCCGGGGTGTTCACTCATACTCGCAAGATGGCCGAGACCACGCGTGGGATGGCCGAGGCGCTGGACGAAATCGTGTGGGCAGTGCGTCCGCAGAACGACACACTGGAGAGCCTGGTGGACTATATGGGCCGCGCGGCGGACGAGTTCTTCGAGAACACGCGTGTCCTTTGTCGGCAGAACCTGTCGCGCCCGGTGCCAGCGTGTGAGGTGTCGGCGGAGGTGCGCCACAACCTTTTCCTGGCTTTCCGGGAGGCCCTCAGCAACATAGGCAAGCATGCGCAAGCCACCGAAGTCAGTATTGACCTGGCCATCGATCTGCCGCGCCTGCGCATTGTGATTGTGGACAACGGCAAAGGCTTCGATCCGGCGTTGGTCCGTCCGGGCCGCAACGGGCTGACCAACCTGAGCCAGCGGTTGGCGGATATTGGCGGGCACTGTGCGATCTCCAGCCAGCCCGGCACCGGGACGAAGGTGAAAATGGAAATTACCCTGCAAGCAACGCAGCAACCATAAGAGCATGCTCATCCGTCTTTCGCCATCCAAGCCTGCCGCACAGCCCCCCCCAAACATGCGATGGCACTTGCCCAGGCAGCGTTGTAGGATGGACCGCATTATGCGAGTATGAGCCGTAAGCAACCATGCCCCGATCTGTGAGAGTACGAGACCACCAAGAAATCTGATCCCGCATGTCCGCCAGCCAACTGAAATCAACCACGGTCGCCATTGTCGAAGATGACGAGCGCATTCGGGAGAGCCTATCCCTGCTTATCGGCCGGGTGGAGGGATTCGCCATTTCGGGAGTTTATCCGGATGCCGAGTCGGCCGTGGCGGGAATCCCCCAGTGCCGTCCCGATGTGGTGCTCATGGACATCAACCTGCCGGGCATGTCCGGCATTGAATGCGTGCGCATCCTTAAGAAGCGGCTTCCGAATGTCTGTGTTGTCATGTTGACGGTATATGACGAAGCCAACCATCTGCTGGATTCGCTCAAGGCCGGCGCGTGCGGCTACCTGCTTAAGCGCGCGCCTTCTTCGAAGATTCTGGAGGCGATCACCGAGGCGCGACTGGGCGGCATGCCCATGACGCGCCAGATGGCCGGCAAGGTAGCGAATTACTTCCACGGGCTCGGCACGGCCATGAGCGATGTGCAGCATCTGACGCCGCGCGAAAAGGCGACGCTGGCCCAACTGGCCGAAGGGCATCGGTACAAGGAAATCGCCGAGCACCTGGGCATAAGCCTCGATACCGTACGCGAGTATGTGCGCAGCATTTATGGCAAACTGCACGTCAGCTCGCGTACCGAAGCGGTGGTGAAATACCTCGGGCGTTGAGGCGGTGTCTGGCGGTGGCCATCCTGCTCCGGCCTCCTTTGCCGATCTGTGAACCATCTTATTTCTTCGGAGCCCCAGCCAACCAAGCTTGGGATGGACTCCCGGTGAGCGGTTGCCCGGTCAACTCCCCCCCCAAACATGCGATAGCCGGAACCTTCCAGAAGTGTCACATTGAGCGCGTGACCAGACACAAACCAATAGCACCATGAAAAACTCCACCATGAAAACACCGAATCCCACCCCAATCGGCAACCACCTGCGGGTTGCTCTAAAACACTCCGCCCTCGCGCTCGCGGTGGCGCTCATCGCATCGTCCGGCACGGCGCGGGCAACCGAACTCTATAACTTTGGGTCCCAAGCCAACCTATCCGGCTATTATCCCGGCCCGGCAAACGCATACTACAGAGCCGGAGCTGAAGGATTCACGCCCAAAGTCAGCGGAAGCTGGAGCGGGCGCTTTGACCCCTACGGTGGCACTTTGTATTTCGGCAGCGACACCCGGTTCACGCTCACGGCCGATCCGGGCTACTCTGTGACGCTTCAGAACTTCAACTTCAACCAATGGAACCCCGGTACAGGTCGTTCAAATTTCACGGTGCTTGACCATACCGGCGCTACATTGGCCACCGTCTCGAATGTGGTAAACGGCACGATGGCGAGCTTTGCTTGGCCCACCCTGACCGACACCCAATTGACGATTGTCTTCGGCACTAATGATCCGAGTAATAGCGGGATTAACAATATCAAGTTCTCGCAGCAATCCACCATTCTGCGGGTGAACCTCGACACTCCTGCCGACACCCAGGGGTTCCTGTCCGGCACATCCATCACGGCCACCGCCACCGTGGAGGAACCTGGTGTTTTCAACGACACCGTCACGTTCCACACGACGCCTATCCTTCCGGCTGGCACGCCGGTCGATACGGTTTCGGCCAACACGAGTTCGCCGTTTTCGGCTGATTTGGGGGCATTGGACGCCGGGACCTACGAGATTTATGCCACGGTCGCCAACAACGATAGTCCTCCCGGCACGGCCACCTCCGCGACCCGCACCTTCACGGTGGCACCCGGCATCCTGACCACCACTGTGTTAGCTGCGGCAGGTCCTCCCACGACCCATGGGGAAAATGTGACCTTCACTGCTACGGTCGCGCCGCCACCCACGGGCGGCACGGTTCAGTTCTCCGACGGTGGCATTCCCATGGGCAGCCCGGCGACGGTCGATACCACCACGGGTGAGGCAACCTACAGCACCACCACGCTGGGCGCGGGAACCCATGTCATCACGGCGCAATACAACGGTTACCAGACCTACGAACCCAGCACCACCGCATCCTCGATTTCGCAAGAGGTCAACCCGACCCCGGCCTGTAACATGCTGAGCTTCAATGCCAACCTCGCCGGAAGCAACGCCTCCATCACCACCCTGCCTGCCGCCACTGGCAGCACCGTGACCGTGATTGTTCCGACTGGCACGACGGGAGCCCAAGTGGCGGACCTCGCGCCCGGCTTCACGTTGTCCCCGTTTGCCACCTGCACGACGCAGCCCAACCCCGGCATTCCCACGCCGCCCTTGAGCACCACCACGCCGGTGACCTACACCGTCACCGCCGAAAGCGGCGCCACCAAAGAATACGCCGTCTCGGTCATTGTGGACGGGCCGCCACCCGCCTTCATGGCGCTGACGGGAGACGCCCCCACGGAAGCCCTCTACTGGTATAGAGCGGATGAATTGGACGGTTACAGATTCACGGTTGGTGCTTCGGATATCACGGTGAGTTGGTTGGGATGGTACGACGCGGCGAACGGCGGCGGGGGCTCCATCGGTGACGGCTTCAACGCCAAAATCCAAATCGGACTATGGCAGACCAGCAACGGGGTTCTGCTGGCGCAGGCAACCCTCGATGCCGGCGTCGTCGGGACTGCAATGTCTGGTTCTTTCCGCGGCTCCGGCATCGCCCCGATTACCTTGACTGCGGGCACGACCTACACCATCGCCGGCTACGGGACGGGTTATGATCGAATGCACGAAATCGCCTCGACCACCGGATTTACCGAGAACGGGATCACCATGGTCAAGGGTATTTACGGCTACGCATGGCCCTTGATGCCGACCGGTGAATGGGCCTTCCTGATTGGCCCCAACTTCGGCGGCCCCGCTGCCTCTGGCGGCGGTTTCACCGGCTGGGCCGCCGCCCAAGTGCCACCTGTGACCGGCGGAGTCAATGGCGATTCGAACAATGACGGGCTGCAAAACGGCATCGCCTACTTCATGAATAATACCGGTCTCATCACCAATCCGGGCATCACCGACAACACCGTGAGCTGGCCCAATGGCGGCAACATCCCCGCTGCTGGTTATGGCACCCAGTTTGTCGTCCAAACCTCGCCTGATCTCGTGACTTGGACGGATGTTCTCAGTGACGATGTGAATCTCAGCAACACCGGCGGCTCGGTCTCCTACACCCTGACCCCTGGCGAGGGCAAGAAGTTCGTCCGCCTGCTCGTCACGCCGACTCCCTGATCCCACTCAAACCAAGATCAGCGGAAAACATCATTTCGTTCATAAAGCCGGACCCATTCCGGGGCCGGCTTTATTTGTTTCCATCCCAATCAATCCCATGAAACGATCATCCACAATATTACTCGGCCTTTTCCTGATCAATTCCCAGCTCCATGTTGGAGCCCAAACTGAGAAAGACTATTACACCGAAGAACTCAAATACCAGACCCGCCCGAATCCGACTCGCGAGAGGTTTTTCGGCGTCATCGGCACCACTGGGATTAAGGCGCGGGTCTATCCGGGCGTGGTAATCAAAGTGGAGGAAATGATGCCCGGCTCTCCGTGCGAGGGTAAATTCGCCAAGGGCGAAATTCTAACAGGCATCAATGGAACGACTTTGAAAGGGCTCGACCCGTTCGTCGCGATGGGCAACGCCCTCACCAAGGCCGAAGCCACGGACGGGCGGATGGTTTTCGATGTGACCTCCACCGACGACAAGACCCAGCGCAAGGAAACCATCACGATTCCCGTGCTTGGCGCTTACAGCAAGACATGGCCGCTAGATTGCGCGAAATCAAAACGCATCATCGAGGAGGCCGCCGCCTTTTATTCCGATCCGAAGAAATTCAGTCAGGGCGGCATTCCGGGCGCTCTCACCTGCCTCTTCCTTCTTTCCACTGGAGATGACAAATACTTACCGCCAGTAAAAGCCTACTTTGATGCTTTTCCTAAAGATGTAAAAGCCATCGGCGATCACACCTGGCACAACGGCTACAACGGCATCGCCTGCGGTGAATACTATTTGCGCACCGGCGATAAGTCAGTGTTGCCCATTATACAGTTTTACTGCGACGACGCGAAGGCCCGCCAGAAATTCGGCTGCGGGTGGACGCATTGGGGCAATGACGTCAGTCCCTATTATGTGGCGGGTGGATTGGTCCACGCGGCAGGGGTGCAGGTGCTTACCACGCTGCTGCTCGGCAAGGAATGCGGTGTGAATGTCGATGAGCAGACCTTGCTCGGAGCGCTCCGCCACTTCTACCGCTTCGTCGGCCACGGCACAGTCCCCTATGGTGATCACCGTGGTGAGGGCGGCCTCGGTTCCAACGGCAAGGACGGCATGCTGGCCGCCGCTATGCAGATCGCCGCAGGTGCCAGCGGAGATACCACCATCTATCAAAAAGCCAGCCAATATCTGGCCTTATCGACGATCGAAAGCTACCAGTCGATGATATGCGGTCATGGCGACGAGGGGCGCGGCGACGGCATCTGGCGCGGTATCACCACCTCTTATCTGATGGATACAAAGCCAGCCCTTTTTCGTCAGTCAATGGACCGTCTCACCTGGTGGCACGATCTGAGCCGCGAACCGGGCGGCAGCATCGGTATCGCGACGCTCGACTTCTCCGGTGGCGCAGTCGGCTCATCCGGTCCCGGCATGGGGCTGTCCTTCACCGCGCCCTTGCGCACGCTGCGCATCACCGGCGCACCGAGAACAAAGTTTTCCCAGAAATTTACCCTGCCTGAAAACCTTTGGGGCACCAAGGCCGACCTGGCATTCCTCTCCCTCGAACACAACCCCAAATACTTGACATACGGCCCAGAGGATCCCGCTCATGTTCCCTATTATGCTTTGGGCGGCCAGTATCACCAACCGGAGAAGGATCTCAAAACCCTGCCTCGTGAAGTGTTTCTCAAGAACATCTATCAACGGAACGACATGTTCCGCACTCAGGCGGGCAAGGCTCTCCGGGCAGTTGATGCCTTCGATGAGCTCGAAAAACTCCTGCAAGACACCGACCCGCGCGCGCGCCGCGCCGCACTGGACGGTATGATCGATTACAACTACTGGTTTGGCATCGGAGATAACCCCATCCCCGCCGAAAAGTTCACTCCCGCGATGGTGAAAAGCATCACGAAAATGCTCTCCGATCCCAAGGAGGCGTGGTGGGTGGTCGACGGTGCGCTGCTGGCGCTCAAGTTCGCTCCGGCCAAGGACATCCAGCAGAACTACAAGCTCATCGAGCCATGGACCAAGCACTCGGACTGGTGGCTGCGCGAGGCAGCCTTCATGGCGCTCTCAGGACTTCAAAAAGATGATGCCCTATACTTCAAAATCCTTCCCACACTGCTGAAAATCGCGACCAGCGAATACCACACCATGCCCCGCGAGCGGATGATGAATCACCTCAACGCCGTCCTGCGTGATAAGAAACCGGAAAGCGAGGTGGGCAAACTCATCGTTGCAGGTCTGCAAAGAGCCGTGACCACGAGCGAGATGAAGAGCGGTGTACGTTCCCGCGAGGGTGCCTTCAATGTATTGGAATCCGTGAGGATTTGCCTAGAATCGAGTCCAGAAAATGCCGCAGCGCTCGCAATGCTTCTACAACCGCGTTTCGGCGGCCTTGATACGAGCGATATGATCCGCCTCGTGGCAGCTCCAGGCGCATGGCCCGCTGGGCAACCTACAGGGTTTTTCAGCATAATGAATAAACTCGAACCAAAGCAACAAGACGAACTCAAGACGATTCTTTTCAATATCTACCGCCCTGAACTCCTCAAACGATACCGAGTCAAGCATAGTCCAGAACTGTTGAATACCCTCATCGACCTCGTAAAACTCAAGAATCCCACGGCAGGATGGAAGTCCATCGGCAAATTGCCACCGTCCGAGCGTGTCTGGCGATTCAAGTCCTTCGATCCCATCGTGGAAAAAGACCAACTTGTCATCCATGAGAAAAGACGCATGCGTGACATTCAATTGACGGATGATTTGAAAGACTGGTTCAAGCCTGAATATGACGACAGCAAGTGGAATTCTGGACGCGCGCCCGTAGGCACCGCTCTATACAATGGAAATGCTCCCAAGTTTGCTAATCAATCCGACTGGGGCAAAGGGGAATTCATCGTCATGCGCACCAGCTTCGAGTTGGATGCCGTTGACTTCGATTTCTACCGATTGAGTATCCTGACCGTGCAAGGCTTCAAGTTTTACCTGAATGGTCAAGGAATTGCAGATTACGGGTGGTGGTTTGATGGTCAATTCTACTCACCTTGGGAGATTGACGTCACCCGACACTTGAAAAAAGGCACCAATGTTTTGGCGATCTATGGAAATGCGGAATATGATCAGAAAACGAAACAACTGTTCGGCCAGATGGACTGCTTTATCGAAGGTCTGAAACTAACCGACTTGAAGTAAAATGTGCCGCGGAAAATCCTTCTAACAATTAAAACACCATGAAAACAAAAGTAATACTCACCGCAGCCCTGCTGTGCGTCTCCACTCTGAATTCCTTCGCCAAGCCGCTCAAGGTCTTCATCATGGCTGGCCAATCCAACATGGAGGGACATGCGGCGATCAGCACCTTTGACTACATCGGCAAGGATCCGCTGACGGCACCCATGCTCAAGGAGATGCGCAATCCCGATGGGACTCCACGGGTATGTGACAAGGTCTGGATGTCCTATCTGACCGGCCCGTATGATGGCAGTGCAAATGGCGAGGGTCTGGGCAAGTTGACCGCTGGCTTTGGTGCACGTGACGATCAACCCACTAAGTTAGGTGGCAAGATTGGCCCCGAGTTCACCTTCGGAATCTATATGGAGAAAGAGCTGAAGGAGCCCATTCTGATTATCAAGACCGCTTGGGGCGGCAGATCACTCAACACCGAATTCCGTCCGCCAAGTGCCGGGCAATACAAGCTGCCAAAGGAGACCCAGGCAGAGTGGGACAGGAATCCCCGGGCTCCGGACCGTAAAAAATGGCAGGAGGATAAGGATGCCGCCTCGGGTGTGTTTTACCGAATGATGATCGACCATGTCAAAAAGGTGCTGGCAGATCCCAAGCGCGTTTGTCCGGAATATGACGAGAAGGCTGGCTTTGAAATAGCAGGCTTTGTCTGGCTCCAGGGTTTTAACGACCTGGTCGATGACACTACCTATCCCGGTTCCGACCAACCGGCAAGATACGACGAATACTCGCGCCTACTCGCCCACTTCATCCGGGATGTGCGCAAAGATCTCTCCGCCCCGAAGATGCCCTTCGTGATCGGCGTGTTAGGTGTTGACGGTTATCAACATGCGGATTTCCGGAAGGCCATGGCCGCACCGGCCGATATGCCCGAGTTCAAGGGCAATGTGATCGCTGTGGATACCGCCCCTTTCTGGGATCTTGACATCGTTGCCGCAAAACCCAAACAGAACGAGTATAACAGTATCGTCGGCACGTCGCACACATTGAAAGTAGATGGCACTATCGACAAGGATTGGAAATGGGAGAATTACTGGAAGCCGGTTGGCAAACCTCTGCCAGAGGAACGGCTATGGCGTTTCACTACGATCAATCCCACAGAGCAGAAGGACAAACCGGAAAAATATGACGCCAGGAGATTTCGTGACATCACCATGCCAGCCAGGATGGAGAAGTGGTTCATGCCCGACTTCGATGACAGCAAATGGACGGAAGGCAAGGCACCCATCGGAAAGGGCGTCTGGAAAGACAGCGGAATCACCTTGGACAAATTCCCCTCCCAATGGGGTGATGGCGAATTCCTGCTGATGCGCACAACGTTTGAAATCGAAGACCTCAACTTCGAATCGTTTCGCATCGCGAACTTGGCGAGACAAGGATTCCATGTTTATTTGAACGGCCAAAATATTCACAGCTACGGTTGGTGGCAGGACAAGCCGGTTTACGGCTGCATCGTCCTGGAAAATGAACAGATAAAATTGTTGAAGAAGGGGAAGAACGTATTGGCGGTCTATGCCAATGACCAATTTGATCTAAAATCTCCAGATCGCTATGGCGCGATCGACATGCGGATTGAAGGCATCACCAAAGCCGACAAGGAGAAGCTCGACCTCGCCTTGGAGAAAGTCCTTCCGCCCAAAGACAAAGAGGCGATGAAAGGAACCTCCAATGGCGATTACCACTATTTTGGCAGCGCGAAGATCTTCGCACAGATGGGCAAGGCGTTTGCAGAGGCCAATCTCAAGATGATGAAAAAATGACACCTTGCATACTTTCCCAAAAACATCTCAATGAAATACACACTATTCCTCGCCGTAATCTTAACCGGCTTCCTCTCACCACTGAACGCAGCGGAAGTGGCCCCCATTCCCGACTTCACCCATGGCGGTAAGAAAGATGCCAATCACGATTGGACGCTGGGGCCCACCGGGGTGCGTGGCTGGATCTTTGGCTCGAAGGGCCAGACCGCCGACGCGCGTCAGATCCTGGTGACTGCGGTTGACGCCGGGTCGCCGGCGGACGGCATCCTGCGCGTCAAGGACGTGATTCTGGGCGTGAACGGCAAGCCGTTCGCGGGCGACGCCCGCATCCTGTTAGCCCGTGCCCTCACCGCGGCCGAGGAAAAGTCCGGGGAGCTGCGGCTGATCCGCTGGCGCGAGGGAAAGAGCGAAAATGTGGGACTGAAACTTCCCGTGTTAGGCAAGTACAGCAATACGGCGCCGTATGACTGTCCGAAATCGAAGAAGATTTTCGAACAAGGCTGTCGGCTCATCGCGAAGAACGGTCTGAATAATGCCGACATCCCCATCGACCTCAACGCGTTGGTATTGTTAGCCAGCGGCAACAAGGAGTATCATCCCATGCTTGCCGAGTATGCCAAAAAGGTGGCGGCATCGCTGCGCCCCGGCACCTGGACGTGGTATTACGGTTATGGCAACATATTTCTGGCCGAGTATGTCCTGGCCACCGGCGACCAGGCCATCCTGGCTGAGCTCAAACGCACCACCAAGGAAGCCATCGTCGGGCAGAGCGGCGTCGGCACCTGGGGCCACGAGTATGCGACCAAGCCAAGCGGCAATCTGAACGGCTATGGTTGCATGAACCTGCCGGGGCTATTGCAGACCACCGGACTGGTGCTGGCCCGGCAGGCGGGCGTGAAGGACCCTGCGCTGAACCAGGCGATCGGCAAGTCGGCAAGGTTCCTGCGCTACTACGTCAACAAAGGCGCCTTCCCCTATGGTGATCACCAGCCATGGCCTGGTCATGAGGACAATGGGAAATGTTCCCTCGGGGCCGTGCTGTTCGATCTGCTGGGCGACAGCGAGGCAGCGGCGTTCTTCGCCCGCATGTCCACGGCAGCCTACGAGGAGCGGGAACGTGGACACACCGGGAATTTCTTCAATGTCCAGTGGGCGCTGCCCGGCGTATCCCGCTGCGGTCCCTTGGCCACGGGTGCCTACCTGAAGGAAGAGGCGTGGTACTATGACCTGGCCCGGAATTGGCAAGGCGGTTTTGGTTACCAGGGGTCGCCGGTGGGTGCGGAGGAATTTAACCAGTACACCGAGTGGGACTGCACGGGTGCCTACCTCCTGGCTTATGCCTTGCCGCTGAAGAGCCTTTATCTAACAGGCAGGAAACCATGCTCGGTGGAGCCACTCAACGCCAAGGATGTGACGGATGTCATTGCCGCTGGCCGGGATTACCTCTCTCCGACCGGCAGGCATGGCGTCACCTACGATGGGCGCACCACCGAGCAGTTGCTGGCTGGTCTGTCAAGCTGGTCGCCGGCCGTGCGCAAGCGCTCAGCCCAGACCCTGGGCAAACGCGAAGGCGATTTCGTGCCTCAGCTTCTGAAGTTGCTGGCCAGTCCTGACCGCTATGCCCGCTACGGTGCCTGTGAGGCGCTGGGCAATCTGGAATCGCGGGGCGACGCGGCCGCGTCGCAATTGCGCGCCCTGCTCAAGGATCCCGACCCGTGGCTGCGGAGCCTGGCGTGCAATGCCCTGCCGCGTCTCGGCCCGGAGGCCCGCAAGGCCAGCCAGAACGACCTCATGGCACTGCTGGCACGCAAGAATGCCGACGACCCGCGGGGGATGACGCACCGTGCCGCATCCATCGCCTTGTTCTCGCCATATCCCGGCAGCAACACGCCGACCATCTTCAACAATTCCCTCGAGGGCGTTGACCGGAAATTGCTCTATCCGGCCATCCGTTCGCTGTTGGAAAACGACGACTCCGTCGCCCGCGGCGGGCCGGGTGTCATTTACGGTGTATTGAGCGACCGCGACCTGGCGGAGTTATTGCCGGCCATCATCAAGGCGGCCCCAGATCAGGCGCCGAGCAATGAGATGTTTGCCGATGCCCACCGCCTGCCGGCCTTCGACCTGCTGTCCAAGCACCACATCCGCGAAGGTCTGTCAATGATGGAGGATGCGCTGAATGGGGATCGCTGGGGTGGCGATGTCATTCCGACCTGTCTGGACTGTTTCCTCCGCTACGGCGTGCATGCCAAGGAGGTGCTGCCCAAGTTAAAGAATCTGGAGATGATAAAAAAGCGCTGGGGGCCACAAGTGGAGGCGATCGAGAAGTCCACGGAATCACCGACTCTGGTAAGCCTGCAGGAGTTCATCGAAAAAGCTGCGGCGAGCAACAAAACCAACGAAACCAAGCAATCACAACAATGAAACAGCACCCCATCACTTGCGGAGTGTTTGCACTCACAGCCATCGTGCTTACCGCGCTCGCCCTGTCGCCCTTCGCCACCGTCTCGGCGGCGGAGGACCAGTCCACGCCCACCATTCCCGTGCCTGGCAAGCCGGCGGACGCGATCCCTTTTCCCGAATCCTTGCGGCAGGCCGAGGTAGAGGTGGCCACGATGAAGAATGGCCAGCGTGAGAGCCTGCTCCTTGGCAATGGCGACCTCTACGGGATCGTCTGGGAGAAAGACAACGGCCTCTTCATGCGGATCACGAAAAATGATATTTGGGATGCGCGGGTGGATACCTCCAAGGATGGTGAACTACCGCATGTCGATCCGGTAACCCGCGACATCACCGGCCCTGAGGGTGCGCCGCCAAGTTATAGCTTGCCCTATCCGCAGCCGCGCTGTGCCGTGGCCTTGCGGCTGGGACCAGTCCCGGAGAAGATGAGCGGCCACCTGAATCTCGAGAAGGCCTTCGTGACGATCAAGTCAGGGGAACAAGCGCATACGGACCTGCGCATTCTTCAGCAACAGAACGTGCTGTTGATCCACGGGCCACAACCGGTGGTGCTGGAGGAAATCAAGGCCACGACATTGCCTGCGGCGAAACTCGGCGAGACCGATGGGGTGTCCTGGCTGCTGATGAACATGCCGGGGGATCTCGACTACAAGGGCATGGACTACGCGGTGGCTGTCGCCACCAACGGCGATGTGAAGGCGGTTGCGTTGGTCACGTCGTTCGATCCTGGAGCAGGGGATGTGCTGACACGGGCTATCGCAATGGCACAGAAGGCTGCAGCTGGACAGGAGCAGGGCTTGATCGCCAAGCACGAGCAGGCATGGCATGACTACTGGGCCCGCAGCGGTGTGGCGCTGGCGGATAAGACGGTTGAGCGCTGGTGGTATCGCATGCTCTATTTTGCTGGGACCGTCTGCCGTCCCGGCACCGCACCGGTTCCGATCCTGCCGCCGCTGGCCACCGACGACACGCCGTGGCATGCGGATTTCCATCACAACTACAATACCTGGCAGGCCTACTGGGCGCTGCCTGCCGTCAACCATCCCGAGTTGGCCGATCCCTGGATTTCCTACAATCTGGGCATGATCCCGCGCTACAAGAATCTTGCCAAGGTCACTTATGGTCTGGAGGGAATCCATGTGCCGATCTCCTCCTTCCTGCACGAGCCTGATCCGGCGAATTGCAAGAGCAAGAACCAGCGGCAGATGTCTATGAACCCTTGGGGCCTGACCATCGGTCTGCAGGCGATGACACTGCAGAACATGTGGCAGAAATACCTGTGCGATCAGGATGTGGCCTACATGAAAGCGAAGATCTATCCGTTCCTCAGGGAGGTGGCCACTTTCTACATTGCGTTGATGGAGAAGTGCCAGCGGGATGCCAAGGGCAAGGTTCTCCTCGGACCGTCCTTCAGCCCTGAGCATCCTCCCATGGGGATCTTCAACTGTCCCTTTGATATCGCCTATGTCCACTACACCTTCGATGCCCTGATCGAAGCGGCGGCGATTTTGCAGGACGACGGCGAACTTGCAGGGAAGTGCCGGGAATTCAAGAAGCTGCTGCCGGACTACCCGACCACGGTTCGCAATGGTGAGGAGATCGCAGTCGACTGGGTTGGCGGCGACTATATCGCGGAGCACAACATCACCGTGCCTGCTGCGCCCGTGTTTCCCGCGGACCAGGTGACATGGTTCTCGGATGAGGCACAGAAGAAACTCTTCCAGCAAACCATTCAGCAGACGCGATTCCGCGATGCCAATGCCCATGTGATGTTCAACATCGCCCGGGCCCGCCTCTCGATGCTGGAAGGCTACATGGAGGGAAGGCGGTGGTTCGCCTCACGGGAATTGCCCAATGGCCTGTTTGTCTGGGTGGGACATGGTCATGGCACGTTCATGGGGGAAATGATCGGCATTGCCGGCTTGATCAACGAATACCTGCTGCAAAGCGTGGATAACAAGATCCGCCTCTTCCCGTGCTGGCCGGCAGACCAGGATGCTGCGTTCAGCCGGATGCGGGCGCAGGGCGGCTTTATGGTTTCGGCCTCCTTCAAAGACGGGCGGGTCGAGTCAGCGACCATCGAGAGTGTGGCCCACAAGCAACTGGTGTTGCTGAGTCCCTGGAAGACGATGCAGGTCAATGGGCGGCCAGTGGAGATCAACAAGGACGGGTTGGTCATGCTCGATACCAAGCCTGGCGAGGTGCTGGTGCTGATCGAAGAGTGATGGCGAGTGGAAGGCAGAGACCAAGCGCCTGCAATTCACATCGCTACAAACTGCAACACTCACATGAGAACAACAGGACAGAGTATGATGAAGTGTCTGATGATCGCCGCAGTTGGCGGCCTGCTGGCGGGAATCTCCAGTCATGCGGGCGGCTGCCTCCGCGTCGATTTCGGCACGACTCTCAAACCGGATACGATCCGGATCAAGACGCTGCACGACCCACTTACAGGAAAGCCGATCCCGGCCGTGATGGCAGCCGGGATCGGCACCACTTTTGATAAGTGGCACCCTGTGGTTTTCAAACCAGTCGAGCCGCCCACCAACCAGAGGATCGCCGTGGCCGATATCACGAAAGACGGAGGCCAGCACGAGTTGCACGATCAACACCTGCGTGTTTGGGAAGCAAAGGTTCCCGGTGGCATGACCTGCCGTTACCTGCGCCTCGCCCCGGCACCAGACCGCACGACCGAGGTTGAACTTTGGAGGCAGGGCAAGCGGTTGGAAATCCCGGCTTCGTCCCGTGCCACCGCGCTGTTCGCTCCCTACGACAAAGCCGGGGCCCAACTCGCCTGGCAGGCGAAAATTTCCCTTCCAGCCCAACCGGCCCCGAACAGTCACTTGTGCGTCGCCCTCAACGGCGAGCACGGAAAGAACGGAGCCTACGCCGCCCTGCGGATGGACGGACAATGGCTCGGTGCCCCGCAGCGCGCGGTATCCTACCCGGCGCTCGCCTTCGGGTACCCCCCCCGGCGGGCCCGTCCTCTAACATCACCTATTTCTTCCCTATCACTCCGCAGATGCACGGCCGGAGCCTCGAGGTGGTTGTCCTAGGCCTCGCCGGCTGCGACCCCGCGCTCAAGCCGGAAGTCTGGACCACCACCTACCCGCACCCATACGAATCCATTGGAAATGGTCCTCGAGTAAAACCCGTTTCCCCGTCCTCCGGTCCACACATGAGCCTTCCCAGCAGTTTTCAACGGACAATGAATTTTTCTGGCAAGCATACGCAAAATCCCTGGCTTTCTCCCTAAACAATGCAATCTCAACATCCAAAATATATTCATGAAACATAACACCATGAAAACTGGAATACTCGGCGCCCTCGTGGCATTGGGAGTGATGGCCTCCGCAACCGCGGACGCGCAAAACGCACCGCCTGCCCAAGCGCTAACCCTGTGGTATCAGCAACCGGCCGCCGACGACAAGCCGATGAACGAGGCGCTGCCCATCGGCAACGGACGGCTCGGCGCGCTGGTCTTCGGCTCGCCGCAGCGCGAGCGGCTCAGCCTCAATGAGGACAGCCTGTGGACCGGGAATGACAATCCGGACGGTGACTATCATTCGAAAGGCATGGGGGCCTATCAGGTGCTCGGCAATGTGTTCGTGGATCTGCCGGCGCACACGGATGCGGCGGATTACCGGCGCGAATTGCATATCGGCGACGCGCTGGCGCAGGTGAGTTACACGGCTAACAGCGTGAAGTTCCGGCGCGAGGTTTTCTGCAGCCAACCGGCGCAGGTCATGGCGGCACGTTTCACCGCGGACAAGCCGGCGGCCTACACCGGCAGGATCGAACTGGCCGACGCGCACTCCGCCAAAATCACCGCGGACGGCAACCGGCTCACGGCTTCCGGCACGCTCGAAAACGGCCTGAAATTCGAGTGGCAATTGCTTGTTTTGAATCAGGGCGGTTCGGTCGCGGTGACAACGGACGCCACCGCCACTCGCCTGGTCTTCAAGGATTGCGATAGCCTCACGCTGCTCGCTGTGGCGGGAACGGATTATGCCTTTGATCACGCCAAGGGCTACCGCGGTGAAGATCCGCACGCGCGCCTCACCGCGCAGCTCGCGGCGGCATCGAAACAGGAATATGCCGAACTGAAGGCCGCGCACATCAAGGATTATCAATCGCTATTCAACCGCGTGAGCGTGGATTTCGGAGCGTCCTCCGCCGCGCAACTCGCATTGCCGACCGACCGCCGCAAGGTCGCGGCGGTGGCAACGGTTGATCCCGTACTTGAAGCGCTGCTGTTCCAGTTCGGCCGTTACCTGCTGATCTCCTGTTCGCGCCCGGGCAGCCTGCCGGCCAACTTGCAGGGACTCTGGAATGACAACAACGACCCGCCGTGGCATGCGGACTACCACTCGAACATCAACGTCCAGATGAATTACTGGCTCGCCGAGCCAGCCAATCTCGCCGAATGCCACACACCGTTTTTCGACCTGGTCGTGAGCCAACTTCCCGACTGGCGCAAGGCGACCGCGGCGGTGAAAGAGTTTGTTCTGGCGGACGGCAATCCGGCGCAACGCGGATTCGTCATCCGCACCTCGCACAACATCACCGGCGGCATGGGCTGGAAATGGGACAAGACGGCCAACGCCTGGTATGGCCAGCATTTCTGGGAACATTACGCGTTCGGACTCGACAAGAAATACTTGCGTGAGACGGCCTATCCGGTCCTCAAGGAGACCTGCGAATTCTGGGAAGACCACCTCAAACCCATGCCCGATGGCAAGCTGGTGGTGCCTAACGGTTGGTCGCCGGAGCACGGCCCGGACGAGGACGGCGTCAGTTACAACCAGCAGATTGTCTGGGACCTCTTCAACAATTATGCGCAAGCCGCCGATGCCCTCGGCGTGGACAAGGAGTATCGTGACAAAATCGCCGGCATGCGCGACCGCCTGGTGGCGCCCAAAGCCGGCAGTTGGGGGCAGCTCCAGGAGTGGATGACCGACCGCGATGACCCCAAGGATAATCACCGTCACACGTCGCATCTGTTTGCCGTCTATCCCGGCACGCAGATCAGCGTGGGCAAGTCGCCGGATTTGGCCAAGGCCGCCAAAGTCTCGATCGACGCGCGCGGAATTTCCGGCGGTGCGACCGAGTGGTCGTTGGCCTGGCGCTCGGCTCTCTACGCCAGATTGCACGATACTGAAAGCGCGCACACCATGGTGCAACAGTTCTTTTCCGACCAGTTCACCAGCATCAACCTCTTCGGCCTGATGCCACCGAAAACGGTGCAACTCGACGGCAGCTTCGGCATCACCGCCGGCATCTGTGAGATGCTCATGCAGTCGCACGAGGGCGAAATCGTCCTGCTGCCAGCCCTGCCCAAAGCCTGGCCCACCGGCAGCGTCAAAGGTGTGCGTGCCCGCGGCGGCTTCGAGGTGGACATCGCGTGGCAGGACGGCAAGGTGACCCACTACCGCATCCGCTCGAAAGAGCCGCGCGAGGTGACAGTGCGGGTGAATGGCGAAACAAAGATATGCATGTCGGAAACATTCTAACAATACAACAGCAATATGAAAAAAACATGGATCGCACTTCTATTGTCGGCCACGGCGTCGCTGGCCCAAAGCTACGAAACCGAGTGCATGCTCCGGTTCTATCTGGACGGAATCCAATACGCCTTGGGCGACCTGCATTGCGATGACTCTCCCCTCAAATAGAACCGAACAGATGAAAACACTCCTCACCCTGATCGCGTCAACCCTCGTCTTCAGTTCCTCATTCGCGGCCGCCCCGGCGCGGCCTAACATCATCGTCATCCTGTCGGACGACATGGGCTACGCCGACCTCTGCGTCTATGGCGGCAAGGATGTCCCGACGCCGCACATCGACAGCCTCGGGAAAGACGGCGTCCGTTTCACCGACGCGTATGCCAATGGCTCGGTCTGCACTCCGACTCGCGCCGCCTTGTTGAGTGGACGGTATCAGCACCGCTACGGCGTGGAAGATCTCTGTGGAAAATCTGACAAGGGTGAGACCTGTGTTTTGCCGCCGCAGGCTAATCCGTTACCGTTGCGACTCAAAAGAGCCGGTTACACCACCGGTATGATGGGAAAATGGCATCTGGGCGAGGGCGAAGGCCTCACGCCGATGGATCGTGGTTTCGATGAATGCTTCGGATTCCTGGGTGGCGGACACCATTACATCATCCGCCCCTATGACAAAAGTGGATACGACGCTCCCATCACTTTCGACATCAGCGCCACAGCTTTGGCAGTTGGCAAAGCCGACATGACGGCGTGCGACGGCGTGAACCTCCTCCCGTTCCTCGCCGCCCAGCAAACAGGCGCGCCTCACGCGGCGCTGTTCTGGCGCGACCGGCTGCGCGGCAACCATTTTGCCGCCCGGCAAGGCGACTGGAAACTGGTCCACTCGGCCGAATACGGCGAGCCGCCCGGACCGGTTACGGACAGGCTGTTCAATCTCGCCCAGGACCTCAGCGAACAGCACGACCTCGCGGCCGAAAACCCCGGCAAACTGGCCGAGTTGAAGAAACTTTACGAAACCTGGAGCGCCGATGTGGATGCCGACTGCCGCAAACTCGGGCTTGAACCGAAGTTTCCCAAAACCGCAGTTTCCGATCCCAAAGCAACTGAGTAAACACGATGAACAAAACCAAGATAAGGAACCAATTAATGAGAATATCCAATCGAAGGATCGTAAAGGCGGGGTTGCTGGCGATCGCAGTGTGCGGCGGCTGGGCCACCGCGGCTTTCGCTGAAGATCCCGCACCCGCACAGATGAAGCTTTTCCTGCTGATCGGACAGTCGAACATGGCCGGACGCGGCAAAGTCGAGCCGCAAGACCAAGTGGTGAATCCACATATCTTCATGCTCACCAAAGATCTGAAATGGGTGCCCGCCAAGGACCCGTTGCACTTCGACAAGCCGGGGGTAGCGGGCGTAGGCCCGGGCTCGGAGTTCGCGCGTGAGATCCTCAAGGTCGATCCGAACGCCACCATCGGGCTCATCCCCTGCGCCGTCGGCGGCACCAGCCTCGATCAGTGGAAAGCCGGCGGACCGCTTTACAACTCGGCCGTCGCCCGAACCAGAGAGGCCATAAAGCAAGGCAAACTCGCCGGCATGGACTGTAATGGTTCCATGCCCATTGGCAACGGAGATATCATGAAGCCGTTGTTCAAGATGCTTTCATTGCGCTCATCTGGATCAGTGGGTGCGGCGGGCGGCCTTGGGCTGGGCGACCTATCCCGGAAGCAATGATTCCTAACAAATAAAATTGTGATTTTGAAGGACACGACCCCAAATACTGGCCGAGCATGGCCGCGCCGAACTCCGCACCGCCCTGCTCTTCATCCACCAGGTCTGCAATGTCCTGCGCCGACAGAAATCCGCCTCCGCCGAGTGGCAGGCCACTTCCCGCCAGTGGTCCTTTAGGCGTGCGGATAGCGGTATCCTCAAGGTCCAGTTGGCGAGGGTGCGGAAGATTGCTGTTGCTAGGACGGCCATCTGCGGGTTAGAAGGGCGTCCTCAAACAAATCAGCCATGCCGCGCATCTTTGACAACATCGCCCTCGACCTCCTGCCCGCACTGCGGGAAACGCTGGAGATTTCCCAGCGCTCTGATTTCTGCGTGGGCTACTTCAATTTGCGCGGCTGGAAATCCATTGATGCGCTGGTTGAAAAGTGGGTGGGCGGGGAAGGCCAGCAATGTCGCCTTCTTGTCGGGATGCAACGGCTGCCACAGGACGAACTCCGCGAAGCCTACAGCCTCCTTCCGCAAGAAGACCAAATCAGCAATCAGGCCGTCATCCGGTTGAAGCGCCGGTTGGCCGAGGAGTTCCGTGCGCAACTCACGATTGGCGCTCCGACCGATGACGACGAGACGGGCTTGCGTCGGCTTTCCGCGCAACTCAAGGCGGGCAAGGTGGTCGTGAAGCTTCATCTTCGGCACACGCTCCATGCCAAGCTCTACCTTTGCTTCCGTCCCGACCCTAACAATCCTATCACCGGCTTTCTTGGCTCTAGCAATCTCACTCTCTCCGGCCTCTCCAAACAAGGCGAACTCAATGTGGATGTGCTCGACCACGACGCCACCGAGAAGCTTTCCAAGTGGTTCAACGACCGCTGGGCCGACAAGTGGTGCATCGACATCACCAAGGAACTCATTCAAGTCATCGACGAAAGCTGGGCGCGAGCCGAATGCCCGCCGCCCTATCAGATTTACGTCAAGATGGCCTACCATCTCGCCGAAGAAGCGCGGGCAGGTCTTTCCGAGTTCACCATTCCGGCGGATATGCGAGGTGTCTTGCTTGAGTTCCAGTCGGCGGCGGTTCGCATTGCCGCGCGGCATCTGGAAAAGCGCGGCGGCGTCATCCTCGGCGATGTCGTCGGACTTGGTAAAACGCTCATGGCCACCGCGCTGGCCCGCGTCTTCCAAGATCCGCCGCGCTCCCTCGAAACGCTTATCCTCTGCCCGAAGAATCTCGTTGGCATGTGGAAAGACTACGCCTACCGCTACCGCCTGCTCGCCGAAGTCGTCTCGGTGACCCAGGCACAGAATGTCTTACCCGACCTCCGCCGCTTTCGCGTCGTCATCATTGACGAAAGCCACAACTTGCGAAACCGCGAGGGTCGCCGCTGGGCCGTGGTACGCGACTATATCTTTCGTAACGCCAGTAAGTGCATCCTCCTTTCCGCCACGCCCTACAACAAGGCTTACCTCGACCTCGCTAACCAGCTCCGGTTATTCCTTGAACCCGAGGATGTCGTCGGTATCCGCCCCGAGGAATATCTGCGCCGCGACTGCGATGGCCGTCCCGACGAGTTTACCCGCCGTCACCAGTGCCCGCTGAATTGCCTGTCCGCCTTTGAGAAAAGCGAGCATGCCGACGACTGGCGCGAGATGATGCGTCTCTTCATGGTCCGCCGCACACGCAGCTTCGTGGAGCGCAACTACGCTTTGACTGAGTGCCCAACTTGCCAGACCATTGTGACGGCCACCCAGGAAGCATGTCCTAACTGCGCCCGCGCCAAGATCAATACCGACCGCCGATTCCTCGTCTTGGAAGGTGGTATCCGTTTCCATTTTCCAAAACGCCTGCCCAAGTCGCTCCATTTCCGCATCCGCGACAAACACCCCGACGACCAATACGCCAAACTCTACTCGGACATCGTCGTGGATACCGT
This sequence comes from Verrucomicrobiota bacterium, assembly GCA_026397725.1. Taxonomy (GTDB): domain Bacteria; phylum Verrucomicrobiota; class Verrucomicrobiia; order Verrucomicrobiales; family Akkermansiaceae; genus Luteolibacter. The sequence goes on from JAPLUI010000086.1 coordinate 47,847, forward strand.
GCGCGTGCTGCATCTCCCGCGTTATGGCCTGGCCAACTACCTCAAGGCCACGCTCGACGTGCCGCCGTCTTTCGCCGAATCCGAGGTCATGAAAAACCTCTCCCGCGCCGGAAAGCGGCTCATCGGGTTCTGTCGCACGAATCTTTTCAAACGACTCGAAAGCAGTGGCCACTCGTTCCTCCTCTCCGTCCGCCGCCACATCCTGCGCAACTTCATATTCCTCCACGCGCTCGACAAGGGCCTGCCCGTGCCGGTAGGGACGCAGGACTCCTCGCTCTTCGACACCCGCAGCGATGACCACGACAGCGATAGCACCCTGTTTGGCGACGAGGAAAAGAAGGCCAAGGAACCTACGGAAATCACCGCGCAATCTCTCGCCGATTTCGCCAGGGCGGGAGCTGGCGGATACGCCATCCTGAAAGCCGAACACGGCAGCAATTTCGAGTGGCTGCGCCCCGACCTTTTCGTTGATGACCTCGCGAAGCACTTGCGCCAGGATGCCGAGCGCCTGTTTTCCATCCTGCAACTCGCCGGTGACTGGCAGCCGGCAAAGGACGAAAAACTCGCCGAACTCGAAAAACTCCTCACCAAGAAGCATCCCAAGGAAAAGGTGCTCCTCTTCTCGCAGTTCGCCGACACCGTCAGCTACCTCAACGAACAACTGCGTTCACGCGGCCTCAAGAAATTCGCCGCCGTCACCGGCGACAGCGAAGACCCATCCGAATTCGCACGCCGATTCAGCCCGGAATCCAACAAAGCGCGAGACAAGGTTTCCGCCTCCGACGAACTCCGCGTCCTCGTCGCCACCGATGTCCTCAGCGAAGGCCAGAACCTTCAGGACGCCGCCATCGTCGTGAATTACGACCTGCCGTGGGCCATCATCCGCCTCATCCAACGCGCTGGCCGCGTGGACCGTATCGGCCAGAAGTCGGAGGAAATCCTCTGCTATTCCTTCGTTCCTGCCGATGGCGTCGAACGCCTCATCCGGCTGCGTGCCCGCGTCCGCCAGCGCCTCCAGGAAAACGCCGAAGTCGTCGGCACGGACGAGACATTCTTCGAGGACGAGAAGCACGACGGTCTCATCCGCGACCTGTTCACCGAGAAGTCCGGCATCCTCGATGACCCCGAAGACAACGAAGTGGACCTCGCCTCGCTCGCCTATCAAATCTGGAAGAACGCCTGCGACATCGACCCGTCCCTCAAGAAAACCATCCCCGACATGGCCAACGTGGTCTTCTCCACCAAGGCCCTCTCCACCGTGCCGCCCAAGCCCGCCGGGGCGGGCGGAGCGAAGCCCGACGCCGGCGTCATGGTTTATGTCCGCACCGCCGACGGCAACGACGCCCTCGCCTGGGTGGATGAACAGGGCCGCACCGTCACCGAAAGCCAGCATGAAATCCTCCGTGCCGCCGCGTGCGAACCCGCCACGCCCGCGCTCCCGCGTCTGGCTGGCCATCATGCGCTTGTGCAGCAGACCGTCACCGGGATTCATAAGGAACACGCCACCACCGGCGGTCAGCTTGGCAAACCCGCCAGCGCCCGCCGTCGCGTTTACGAACGCCTCAAGGACTACGCCGCACAAGTGAAGGACAGCCTTTTCGACATCAAGCCGCTCCATAAGGCCATCGACGCCATCTACGAGACCCCGCTCACCGAGGCCGCTCGCGATCTCCTCAACCGTGAAATGAAGTCCGGCATTGATATCGAAAAGCTTGTCGAACTCGTCCTCTCGCTTCACGAGGAAGACCGCCTTTGCGTCCCGCAGGACGATGTCGAGGCCCGCGAACCCAAAATCATCTGCTCTCTCGGTATTGCCCAAGATCCCGCCACCCCATGAAACCCAACCCGCCCCTTGAATCGCTCATTCTCAGCCTGCGCCAGCAGAAGGTCATTCTCGACTCCGACCTTGCCGGACTCTACGGCGTGCCGACCAAGCGCCTGAACGAGCAGGTCAAACGCAATGCTGACCGGTTTCCCAAGGATTTCATGTTCCAATTGACCTTGGAAGAGCGGCTCGATTTGAAGTCGCAAATGGCGATTTCATGTGCGGACGCAGAATTGCCGAACCGGTCGCAAATTGCGACCGGTTCCCAGCGACACCGGGACCCGCGCTTTCTGCCCTACGCTTTCACCGAGCATGGCGCCCTCATGGCGGCCAATGTTCTCAACAGCCCGCAGGCCGTGAAAATGAGCGTCTATGTCGTGCGGGCCTTCATCAAACAGCGTGAAATCCTGCTCGCCCAAGCCGACGTACTCAAGCGCCTGGCCCAGATGGATGCCAAACTCCTCCAGCACGATGACGTGCTGCGGCTCATCTGGAGCGAGTTGCAGCCGCTCCTGAGCCCTCCACCGTCACCACCCAAGCGACAGATCGGCTTTCATCCTTCATAATTCATCCTTCATCCTTTCCCAAAGATGCCACTCGACTTCCCACGCGCACGTCCGCTACTGCAAAGCTGCAATCTGCCCAAGCTCTTCATCGAAGAACTCGGCTGGGAGCCGGCCCGCCAAAAGCTCACCCTTCGCGCCGGGGAAACCGTTTACGCCTTCACCGCCATCGCCGAAAAACGCGGCTTCACCGCCTGGCTCTGCGAATCGCCCACCGGCGGCCTGCCCGACCACGCCACCCGTCTCAAGCTCGACCGCAAACTCTCCGAGACCAGCTTCGAGCATCTCATCGTCTTCGTCACCGGCGACCGCGCCAACCAGTCCTGGATGTGGGTTCGCCGCGCACAGGGGAAACCGCTCGCCGCCCGCACCCACGAGTATCACTGCGGCCAACCTGGAGACTCGCTCCTCCAAAAGCTCCAAATCCTCTACGTCTCGCTCGAAGAAGAGGAGCGTGGGGATGTTAACACCCTGACCACGCCTATTCGCGTCAAGGCGGCTTTTGATGTTGAGCGCGTCACCAAGAAATTTTACGAGGACTTCAAGAAGCAACACACTGCTTTCCTTGGCCTCATTGATGGGTTTCCGCCACCTACGAAAGTCGAAGGCAAGAAGAAGTTCGACCCGGACCATGAATGGTATGCGTCCGTCATGCTCAACCGCCTGATGTTCGTCTATTTCATCCAGCGCAAAGGTTTCCTCGACGGCGACCACGACTACCTCCGGACAAGACTTAACCGCGTCAAGAATGAACAGGGGGAGGACAAGTTCTACCGGTTCTACCGGCACTTTCTCTTGGAACTCTTTCACAATGGCCTGGGGTCAAAACCGCGCACGGCTGCCATTGAGAAGTTCCTCGGACGTGTTCCATATCTTAACGGTGGTATTTTTGTGGGCGGCGGCGTGAACGTCGGATGGAACGGGCGGTTTGAAAATCGGATGGTTAGGCACGGTTAGATCGGGCGTTTGCCCGGGGGGGGATCAGTTTTCGATACGGTCTTTCATGCGGTAGCTGGGGCCTTCGATGACG
>JAPLUI010000499.1 GCA_026397725.1 Verrucomicrobiota bacterium
ATGCGCGTGCGCGCGTGCGAGTCAAGAATTATTTATTGCGCACATGAAATATATTTCGAACCGGCAGAATCGTTGGAAAATCAACGGATTCCGAATTCAGCGGCCTCCGGCCGCGGGGCCTATGTCCAGAGATCTGGAGTTTTCGATTATTAGTCGGTCCCGTAGTTCTGAGGCAGGTTGGCTTCGATCCACTCGCGGGCGAAGCGGTTGGAGATGGGTTTGAACGAGCGGGTCAGCGCCCTGCCGCCGAGCTTGAGACAGCGGATGCCGTCGAGCTTGGGCGTGGCAAGGACCGGGAATGGCAGCAGGTCGGGGCGCTCGCACTTGGAGGCGAGCATGGGCTTGGTGATCGTGTTCATGGCGGGAAGGTTAGAGAGTGATGCGGAAATGCGTGGCGACGATCTCGCGCACCAAGGGGTCTTTCGAGTTGCGGGCCACTTCGCGGGCAATCTCACGGGCGGCGGCGCGGCAGGCGCGAATCTCGGCGTTGGCCTTGCGGGCGGCGCGGTTCATGTCATCCAACTCGCCGTCAACCATCGGGCGGATGCCGTCGTAGCACAGGCCGGTGCCGTAATCGGCGGGGTTGGAGACGAGGTGTTTGGTGATGCGATCAACATTCCACCCGGCTTTTCGAGATAGCTGAACCGAAGGTTCACCCGAAGGGCAGCGCCGGGGGGCGCTGGCAATCCTCCGCGCTCACGGTGAGCAGCCGGTGCCAGACATACTGGCCGAATCCGCTGGCCCACAGTTCAAGTGCCCAATATCCGGCCAGCTTTGCGTCGCCGCGCCGGATCGCCTTCTGCATCGCGCTGGACACCGCCGGGAAGGGGTAGCCGCGCGTGGTGTGTAAGTGGTAACTCATCGTTTGCTAGAATAGCGGTTTGGCACACGCCGTGAAAGCAGTTTTGAACGCCATTTTTCTAAAGCTTCACCGACTGGCGGCGGGGGACATCCATTGCCACGCGGTCCTGGCTCTTGTAGGTTTCAAGGCTTAGGATACAGTGCTTTGTCTGGGTCAGCGCCATCTTGCAGTCTTGGGGCTTCTCCGCTTCCAGCCGCCCACAAGGTGCGTTAGCGTATCGCCCTTCTTCTTCCTCTTGCCGCCCCACCGAAAGCACCGCCTTCCCATAACTGACGCGAACTCACAAGCCGCACTCTGAACGGGAACTAGAAAAAGATTCCCAAAAAAGTCCTTGGCTTTGCGAAGCGGGTGGGTATTCTCCCCGCAAGAACATCCCCAATCAAATTCGCAACTTCCTTTTTCCCCGACACTTCCTTTTTCCCCACCCACCCACTGAAACAACCGCCCCCCTTCCGCCCAGTCCCCGAGCTGCACCGTTCTCATGCACGGTCATCCCACGAGCAGTTTTCCGGCAGTCATGGAATCCCTATCGGGTTCCGTGCAAGGAGGTCGTCGCCAGTTTGACCGGGCGGGATTGCATCCTGAGCCGATCCCGAGTTGCCCCTTTGGTCGCATTCGCCACTGGCCATCCCGAATGGATATTGGCGTGCGTGCGATGCTGCCGCTGCTTGTGCTTGGCCTTCTTGCCGCTCCAGCCCTGCTCGGGCAGGGCAGTGGAACCTCCGGCGGCGGCAGCGTGAGCCCCTACTACGGTTCCTTCGCCACCGAGGTGCCCATCGCCATTCCCGGTTTCCGGGGCCTCGAACCGGCCGTCAAGCTCACCTACAACTCCAGCGGCGGGAATTCCCTCGCCGGGTTGGGCTGGAGCCTCTCCGCAGGCTCGTCCGTGATCGAGCGCGGCCGGCCCGGTGGCGGCACCCCGGCTTACGACTCGACCGACGCCTTCTTCATGGACGGCATGGAGTTGCTCCCGTCCGACATCCAGGGCGGCACTCACTGCACCAAGGTCCAGAACTACGCCCGCATCGAGCGTGACGCCGCCAACGACCGCTGGGTCGTCACCGGCACCAACGGCAACCGCGCCACCTATGAACCCAAGCTCACCCGCCCCGAGGGCACCTTCCGCTGGCTGCTCACCAGCATCGTCGATCCCCACGACAACACCGTCACCTTCACCTACTTCCAGGACGGCACCGACGACTGCTACCCGCGCACCGTCGAATACAACGGCGCGGCGGTCACCATGAACTGGGATATCCGCCCCGACACGATGCTTTTCGCCGACGGGAAAGGCTTCCGCACCACCCGCTACCGGCTGAAATCCATCGATGTCACCGTGGGCGGCCAGCGTGCCCGCGCCTACGGGCTCGCCTACGGCACCAGCCCGGATTCGTTCCGCTCGATCCTCACCGGCGTCACCCAATACGGCCGCGACGCCAGCCTCGCCCCGAACGGCACCATCACCGGCGGCAGTTCCCTGCCCCCGATGCAGTTCGGCTGGTCAAGTGGGTCGAATGCCACCTACGCCGCCCGCGTCAATGACCTCACCGACGGAGCCAACCACACCGGCACCGCCCGCCTGCTCGACGACGTGAACGGCGACGGGAAAGCCGACATCATCTACCTCAGCGCCTCGTCCGCCCACTGCTACCTCAGCGAGGGCTTCGGCAACTTCGGCGCCCGCGTCTCCGACGACATCGGTCAGAACCTGCCCTCCCACACCCGCGCCACCGGCGACTTCAACAACGACGGCAAGGCCGACCTGATCTTCATCGGCGATTCCGACATCCAGGTTTTCCTTGGCGTCGGCAACGGCACCTTCTCCGACCGCGTGCTCACCCAGGCGCCCGGCGGCCATTCCGGCGAGACCCGCTCCATGGCCGATGTGAATGGTGACCAACGCACCGACATCCTCTACATTTCAGCCACCCGCATCACCGTCCTGCCCGGCCAGGGAAATGGCGGCTTCGGCACGGAAATCGTCACCACCGCCAGTGGACTCGGCGCCGCCGAGGACAACCGCCTGCTGGCCGATGTGGACGGCGACGGGCGCAGCGACCTCATGATCGTCGAGGACGCCGCCTTCAAGGTCCTGCGCAGCAAGGGCGACGGCACCTTCGCCGCCGCCATCGTCGGCTCCACCGGCGGGGCCAGCTTCACCGGCCGCGCCCGCCGCAATGCCGACCTCAACGGCGACAACAAGACCGACCTGCTCTACATCGGCGACTCCGCCGTCTCCACTTTCCTCAGCAAGGGCGACGGGAGCTTCGGCCCCGAGATCGTCCACGCCCTCGGAGCCACCCTCGCCGGCTACGACCGCTACCTCGACGACGCCAACGGCGACGGCAAACCCGACCTCCTGTTCCTCAAGGACGACGCCATCACCGTCTTCCCCGGCGTGGGCGACGGCACCTTCCGCGCCCGCATCGACAGCTCGCCCGGCACCGCCATCGCCTCCGGCCACACCCGCACCCTCGCCGACGTGGATGGCGACGGCAAGGGCGACATCGTCTGGCTCGATGACGACGACACCGCCGTCTGCCTCGCCAACGGCCCGCATCCGGACCTGATCGTCTCGATGGCCAACGGCATCGGCGGCGCCACCCAGATCGACTACCAACCATCTTCCCGCTGGGAAAACACCTACCTGCCCCGCGGGATGATCCTCCAGACCGTCGAGACGCTCACCACCGCCGATGGCCGCGGCACCTCCGCCTCCACCAACTACATCTACGCCGGCGGCCTCTGGTCCATCGACGACCGCCGCTTCCTCGGCTTCCGCCGCGTCTCCGCCGTCATCGACCCCGAGGGCAACTACACCGAGACCTACTACTTCCAGCGCGTCGGCTCGATCAGCAAGCCGGAATACACCTACTTCAAGAACCCCGACGGCAAGATCTACAACTACTCCGCCTATCGCTATACCGAGAACCTCGCCCCGCCCTACACCTCGCTCCTCACCGAACGCTGGGACTACGAGATGTATCTCACGGACCGGGGTCGCCGCACCCTCGTCCAGTTCGCCTACGACCGCTACGCCAACGTCGTCGCCAGCTACGAACACGGCGACTACGACCGCCCCGGCGACGAGAAAACCACCCTGCGCGGCTACTTCCCCAACCACACGAAATACATCGTCGGCCTGCCCGCCTACGAGAACGTCTATGAAGGCATCGGCGACCGGAGGAGGTTGCTCCAGCGCGCCCTCTCGCTCTACGACGGCAACACCGACCACCGCGCCATGCCCCTGCGCGGCGACCTCACCGAGAAACGCGAGTGGGACGACTACAAGGGGCGATATATCGTCGGAAAGGCAGAATACGACCGTTTCGGAAACGTCGTCCGCCGCATTGATCCACGGGGGCAGGAGTGGCGCACGGTCTTCGATCCTGCATACCACATCTTCGTCGTGGAGAATCGCAATCCACTCAATCAAGTGGCGCGGACAACCTGGGATCCAGTGTCAGAGTTGAGAACCTCGGAACTGGACCCCAACGGGGCCGCGAACGACTACTATCACGACATGTTTGGGCGCGTAACCAGCATCCGCATGCCGGACGGCAGCATCTCGCGGAGCGAATACCTCGACTGGGGCAACCCAATCAGCCAGCGCGTGCGCACGATTGTGCCTGACGGTACACCGGATGGGTTGTGGGCCGAGAGCTATCAGGACGGCCTGGGGCGAGTTTACAAAACGGTCATCGAGGGCGGGGTCACCACCGAAAAGCAATACCGGTCAACCTCGGAGAACATCTCGGCAGAAAGCCTGCCCTATGGACCGGGCGATCCCGTCAAATGGATCACCCACGACTTCGACGGAGCCGGCCGTTTGCGCCTGACTCGGCTGTCGGACGGGACGACCGCCGAGGTAGTCTATGGCATTGATTCCGAGGGCCGTCCCTACATCGCCAACTATGATGAACTTGGACGCGAGAAGGTCACTTGGAACGACGCATACGGCAGGCTCAGCCAAGTGCGCGAAACTGTTAGCGGTCGGCACGCTTTCACGACCTACGCCCATGATGCTGTCGGCCGCCTCGCCGCAGTGATCGATGCCGCCGGCAATGTCTCCCGCTTCCACTTCGACAGCCTGGGACGTAAGATCTCAGTGGCGACCCCGGGCATGGGGGAATGGTTGTATGCGTATGACGACGGGGGCCTCGCAGTTTCCCAGACCGATGCCCGTGGGATGACCACGCGGTTCACCCACGATCCGGTGGGTCGGCAGGTGACGAAAATGGATGCCGACGGCAAGGAAACCCGCTGGCTATACGATGCGCCGGGCTACGGTGCCTCCATCGGGCGGCTTTGCCGCGTGGATTATCCCAGTGGTTCAGAAACGGCCTTCCATGATCTGCGCGGTCGCGTCACCTCGGTTTCGCGAACCGTGGCGGGCGTCACCGAAGCCGTCCGTTCGGAACTCGATGCCATCGGCCGCCTCACCCGCATGATCTATCCCGATGGGGAGGTGGTCACCTACAGCTACGACTCGCAGAGCCGGATGCGGTCGGTTTCCGGCTATGTCACCGACATGCAGTGGACCTCCGGCGGGCAGTTGCAGTCGATGACCTATGCCAACGGCACCGTCTCGACATTCGACTACGATCCTGACCGCCAATGGCTCGACCGTTCGCGGGTCACCGGCCCTCATGGGCTGATCCACGATGCCGCTTACACCTATAATGCGGCGGGTGCGGTCTTCAGCGCAGCCTCCGCCTCTGACCCATCACTCAACTACACAACCACCTACGACGATCTGAACCGCCTGCTCTCGGTCGAAGGAGGACAGACCCAGAGCTTCGGGTATGATACTCTCGGCAATCTCATCTTCAACTCGGAGTTGGGCACCTACTCGTATCCCGACCGTTCCCGTCCCCACAGCGTGGTCCAGGCCGGCCGCGACTCCCTGAGCTACGATGCCAACGGCAACCGCCTGAATGATGGGTCGCGATCCTACACATGGAACGCCGAGAACCAACTGGCCGCCGCCTCCCGGGACGGACAAACGACCTCGTTCGCGTACGACCACACGGGAAGCAGGGTGCGGCGATCCGGGGCGTCCGGCGAAACGCTTTCATTCGGCCCTTTGGTCGAACGAGTTGATGGCAAGCGGGTGAAGTATGTCTATGTCGGATCAATGCTGATCACCCGGCGTGACGAGAACGGTCCCGTCTGGTATCACGCCGACCGCCTGGGTTCCGTCCGGGCCATGACCGACGCCTCGGGATCCGTGGTCAGGAACTACGGGTATTCACCCTTCGGTCAGACTAGGGGCGCGAGCGATATAGCCGCCAATGACCGTGGTTTCACCGGCCACCGCCGGGACGCCGATACCGGTCTCCTCTTCATGGGGGCTCGCTACTACGACCCCTCCACCTGCCAGTTCGTCTCCCCGGACAGCATCGTTCCCGATCCCGAGAACCCGCAGGCGCTCAACCGCTATTCTTACGTTTACAATGATCCGCTCAACAACACCGATCCCACCGGACATGCGCCGGTTGTGGTGGCAGTCATCTCCGCTGCGATGGTTTCATCCACACCAGCCATTGCAACCTGGGTTGCCGTCACCGCTTGGGTTGGGGCGGGACTCAGTGTAGCCGGCTACTTTGCCAAGGATCCGATATTGTCCTCTGTCGGAGCCGTGATGCTGGGTTTCGCGGGAGGCTGGGCCACTGCACCTGCCGGAGCGACCAGTGGAGCTCTTTTTGGTGGTGGGATATTGGGCGGCAGTGTGGCTGCCTCCACGTCGCCTTTGAGTCCGTTGGACCCCGGCACCAAACAAGCGATCGGCTGGGCTTACAGCGGTTTCGGGAAAATCAACAGTATGGAGGCTGCCGTGGAGCATTCGCTTTACATCGCCACCACCGAAGCAGCAAGGGCTGGGGTGAGCGCAATCGAACGAAAGGCAGGCATCAAGAGCGGCATGCTCAATGATGTGCTTACGGTGGCATCGGTGGCTGGAACCATTATCCCTGGCTGGAGCCGCTACAGTAGGGAGGGGAAGGATGGGGTGAACATCGTCGGCGTAGGCCATCGGGATGCAATCGGAGGAGTTTTTGACGTGGTCGACATCGCCCTCGCCTACCAAGGAATGCTTACTGGTTCCGCCGCCGCCTACGCAATGGATAGCGGGAGGCCGCTTCACGTCACGGGCCATAGTTTGGGGGCTGCCGATGCGAATAACCTCGTAGCTCTCGGCTATGCGAGTTCAGCGACAGTCTTTTCGCTCCCATTCGGACGCGCGCAAGCGCCCGGTGTCCAGGCAAACCTTGGCTCCCGGGACCTTGTGAACGGCGGATCATTCGGGATGATCTTCAGCCCTTTCGCCAATCGCGTTGATCAGAGTCGGAGCGCTGCAGCGTCCATGAGCGGCGGTCTTCTCAAATATCACGGTCTCAAATATGGATACGGTGTGGAATGACAATTATATTTTTGGGAACTTAGCTCAATCCGATCCAATACAATTTATGAAAACGAATCAGAACCCATCACGAAGCGCGATCCTCGGCATGTGTGCGTTCCTTGCACTTGCCTTGACCTCCCTCGCCGACGTCCCCCGCGTGATGACCTTCCAGGGCAAGCTCACGGACCCGCAGGGGCATGTGCTGGACGGGAACCACAAGCTCACTTTCCGCATCTACAACCAGGAGACCGGCGGCGGGGTGTTGTGGCAGGAGGTTCACGATGCGACGGCGGTGACCAAAGGGATCTTCGCGGTGCCGTTGGGAGTGACGACACCGCTCAACCTGCCCTTTGACGCCCCATATTGGGTGTCCATCGAAGTGGGCACGGACGGCGAGATGTCGCCGAGGCAGCGCCTCACCAGCGCCCCGTATGCGATTCGGGCGGGCCAGGCCACGCAGGCGGACACGGCTACCCACGCCACGAGGGCTGATAGTCTGACAACCCCATTGGTCCTTCCCACCGGCACAGTCCTGACATTTGCCGGTGTGAATGTGCCGAGCGGCTTCCTGCTTTGCGACGGCAGCAGCGTCTCCAGCCTCACTTACCCGGAACTCTTCGCCGCTCTCGGCAACGCATGGGGGATCGGTGACGGCACCCTTGATGCCCAAGGTCACACGAAGGATTTTCGCCTACCCGACTTTCGCGGAAAGGTGGCGGCCGGGCGCGATGGAACCCAGACCGAGTTCAACGACATCGGCAAGACTGGTGGGGAGAAGGCGCACACGCTGACGGTGGCAGAACTGCCTGCCCATAACCATTCCTTGGCTGCGAACCTTGGACCTAATGGTTCGGGAAGCGGAGAGTTGGAGGGAACTTATGGCAATGCTCACCGAATCAATGATAGCGGCACCACGGGTAGCGTGGGAAGCGGCACTGCATTTAACGTCCTTCAGCCTTACGCCGTCGTGAACCACATAATTAAACACTGAACCTTGCGAGCCTGATGGCAGCCTCTTGAATTCTTCCCCACTCATCCCCACCACCGACTATGAACACGCTAGCCAAGAAACCCTATCTCATCCTGTTCCTGATCGCCCTCGCTTGCATCATTCCGCCGTTTCTTAGTAAAGGTGATGTGCCACGGGTGATGACCTTCCAGGGCAAGCTCACGGACCCGCAAGGTCATGTGCTGGACGGGAATCACAAGCTCACCTTCCGCATCTACAATCAGGAAACCGGCGGCGGGGTGTTGTGGCAGGAGGTTCACAATGCGACTCCTGTCACCAAAGGCATTTTCGCCGTGCCGCTTGGGGCCTCGACGCCGCTGAACCTGCCCTTCGACACGGCCTACTGGGTGTCCATCGAGGTGGGCACGGACGGCGAGATGTCGCCGCGCCAGCGGCTGACCAGCGCTCCGTATGCCATCCGGGCGGGACAAGCAACGCAGGCGGACACGGCCACGCACGCCACCACGGCGGACAGTCTCACCACGCCGCTGACCCTTCCAACGGGAACGGTCCTGACCTTCGCCGGAGTGAATGTGCCAAACGGATTCTTGCTTTGCGACGGCAGCAGCCTCTCCAGCCTCACCTATCCCGAACTTTTCACCGTCCTTGGCAGCAGTTGGGGCATCGGTGATGGAACCCTCGATACGCAAGGTCACACCAAGGACTTCCGCCTGCCTGATCTCAGGGGGCGGATGCCCGCCGGACGCGACGGAAGCCAAAGCGAGTTCAATGCCATTGGGAAAACAGGCGGGGCGAAGACGCATACGCTAGTGGATGCAGAAATCCCATCACATTATCATTTTGTCTTAAGGAATGAAGGAAGTGGAGCCGAAGTATCTAGCAGTAATGCGTTGGCTATGCATACGACGCGTGGCGGCGACGAGGCGGCCTACCTATCCGGCATAGCTTCCCCCGCAAACGCAGGCCGATCATCTTCAGTTGGTGGCGGCCAACCCCACAACAACCTTCCGCCCTTCGGCGTCGTGAACTACATCATCAAGTATTGATCCACCCATCCCACGCCCCGATCCGCGACCATCCCAACCTCATCCCTCGCTCCCACCATGAAAGCCCTGGCCAAGAAACCCTATCTCATCCTGTTCCTGATCGCCCTCGCCTGCATCATCCCGCCGTTTCTGAGCAAGGGGGATGTGCCGCGGGTGATGACCTTCCAGGGCAAGCTGACGGACCCGCAGGGGCATGTGCTGGATGGAAGCTACAAACTAACCTTCCGAATCTACAATCAGGAGACCGGAGGCGGGGTCTTGTGGCAGGAGGTGCATAACTCGACCCCTGTTACCAAAGGCATCTTTGCCGTGCCGCTCGGGGTTGCGACTCCGCTCAACCTACCCTTCGACACCGCTTATTGGGTGTCCATCGAGGTCGGGACCGACGGTGAGATGTCGCCGCGCCAGCGCCTGACCAGTGCTCCGTATGCGATCCGGGCGGGACAGGCCACGCAGGCGGACACGGCCACCCACGCCACCACGGCCGACAGCCTGACCACGCCGATGGTGATGCCGACGGGAACCATCCTGCCCTTTGGCGGAGTGGTTGTTCCCGATGGCTTCCTGCTCTGCGACGGGAGCAGCCTTTCCAGCAACACCTATCCCCAGCTTTTCGCGGTCATCGCCAATTCCTGGGGCGTCGGCGACGGCACACTCGATCCTCAAGGCCACACCAAGGACTTCCGCGTGCCGGATCTGAAAGGCCGGACGATTTGCGGGAGGGATGGAGGGCAGTCGGAGTTCAATGTGATCGGGAAGACGGGCGGGGCGAAGACGCATACCTTGACGGAGGCAGAGATGCCGGCACATAGCCATGCACACCGAAACTCGTTGGTCGCGAATGGCAGCGCAAGCAGCATCGATCAATCAGGCGCGAGATGGCCATCAACGGCAAATACAGATAGCAAGGGAGGTGGCCAGTCTCACAACAACCTTCAGCCCTACGGTGTCGTGAGCTACATCATCAAATACTGATTCCGTGAACTCCGCCGCATCCAGCGCTGCCTGTTTCCTGATCCGCCGCCTGTGGGTGCTGGCGGCATCCGGGCTACTGGCGATTCCCGCAGCCCGCGCCGTCCCGTCGAGCAGCAACTTCCGCCTGGAAGCCTTCAGCAACGAGGTGGCCACGGGCAACGCGGCCTCGACCTCATTCCGTGCCGTGCCGGTGGCCTCCACTTCCCTGTCGGGCGGCAGGAGCACCGGCACGACGGCGGTTCTGGACGCCGGGCCGATCCACTGGCGGTCGGACGATGCAGTCTTCCAGGTTCTCGGCGGCTCGGTGGTGGCGGAGATCCGCACCCATGCGGACCTCTCGCGGTTTTTCGCCGGAGGCGGGGTGCCGGCCGGGACGAACTGGACGCTGCGGCTCACCGCAGGCGAGGGATCGGTGCGGGTGGCCACGGATGTGGCGGGTGGGCTCGCCGCCTCGGGCATCAGCGGCAACGACAGCGGCGAGGTCGTGCTCACCGGCAGCGCCGACGCGATCCTGGCGACGCTGGGCGATCCGGCGGGCGTGACTTATCGCGGCGGGAGCGGTTTTTCCGGTGCGGACGCGTTGGGCGTGGTGCTTGAGCAGGACGGGCAGCAGATCCTCAACGAAAGCATTCCAGTGAATGTGGTTGCGCCGGGATTGACCGCGCAAGGGCGGCTGCTGGCCTCGACCTGCTCCGGTTCGCCGGCGTCTTCGTTCGCCAGCACGCTGCGTCTGGCCGGGGCGGGCAGCGCGGAGGGCGGTGTGGTGACGAGCGGCACGGTGATGGGCACGCTTGGCTATGTGGCGGCGGCCACGCTCGATCCGGTCCTGATCGTGACCACCGGCGGGTTGGCCACCAAACGGGCGGTGCCGGCGCGGGTAAACCGGTTGGCGGTTTCCGAGGAATACTCGCCGCAGGGAAGCTACACGCTCACGCTGAGCGTCACCCATGGTGCGCTCTTTGCCGCCACCAATGTGACGGGCGGGCTTTCCGGCGGGCAAGTGACGGGCAATGGCACCGGCCGGCTCGTGATGATCGGACGGTCGGCCGAGATCAACCGCACCTTGTCCGATGTGAACGGTTTGTTTTATCGCAGCGACCTGAATTTCACCGGCACCGACGCCATCGCGGCCAGCCTGTCCGCACCGGGCGGGCTGGTGGTTAACGACAGCGTCGCCGTTGTGGTGACCGGTGACGCGGGCGGACTCTGGCAGCAGGAACGTTTCGGGGCCTCGCAATTGAACAATCCGGCCTTGGAATCCACCGTCTGGGGTTGGTCGGTCGACCCGGATGGCGACGGCAAATCCAACCTGATCGAATACGCTTTCGGGCTCGATCCGCTGACCCCGGACGGGGCGCTGGTCACCCCCGAGATGATCCGCCTGGGCGGGCTGGACTACTTCGGGATGCGGGTGCGCCAGCGGCGCGACGATCCCGCGCTGTCATTCATCCCGCAGGCCTCGCCGGATCTGGCAGGATGGAACCAGGGACCGGCCCACATCCGCACGGTGGACAGCATTGCCAAGGGAACCAGTTTCGCCGAGAGCCTGTATCGCGACACCAACCCGGTGGGGTCGTCGCCCGGCCAGTTCCTCCGCATGGGGGTGGAGATAAACCGCACGCCAGACGCGGTGGACGACCAGGTGACCACCGGCGAGGACAGGCCGCTGGTGATCGATGTGCTGGGCAACGACTTCGACGCTGACTTCGACTCACTGCGGATCATTTCCATCGGCAATGCCGGATACGGGACGGTTAGCGCCGGGACGGATGGGCGCATCACCTACACCCCGTCGGTCGACTTCGCCGGCACGGACAGTTTCACCTACACGGTCGGCGACGGACGCGGCGGCAGCCGCACGGCCACGGTCACGGTGAAGGTCGATCCGCAGGCCGATGATCCGGTGACGACTCCCGACACCGCCACCGCCTACTCGGGCCGCACGCTGACGCTTGATGCGCTGGGCAACGACGGCTCGCCCGAGGGCCGCGACGAGTTGCGCATCATCGCGGTGGGACAGCCCGGCCACGGTCGGGTCGAGATCGTGGATGGCCGCCTGCTCTACACGCCGGACGATGGATACACCGGCACGGATACTTTCACCTACTCGGTGGTGACGCGTGGCGGCGAGGGAATCGAGGAGGAAACGGTGATCCTCACGGTGGCGGCATGGACCGACACCGACAGCGACCGGATGCCCGATGATTGGGAGTCGGCGCACGGGTTGAACCTGAACGATGCCGCCGACGCGATGGGCGACAAGGATCTGGACGGCTTCCCAAACCTCTACGAGTTCTTCTGGCGCAGCGTGCCGGACGATCCCGCCTCGAAACCGGATCGCTTCCTGCGCGTGGTGGCGGGCTCGCGTGGCGGTGATGGTACGGCGGCACGGCCGTTCGGCACGATCCAGGCGGCTATCGACGCGGCCAAGGACTACGACATCGTCGTGGTGGCGGCGGGCACCTACCTCGGCATCGGCAACCGCGACATCGGCCTACTCGGCAAGCCGGTGATGGTCATCTCGGCAGGCGGGGCCGACGGCTGCGTGATCGACTGCGAGTCGCTGGCCCGCGGTTTCCATTTCCAGAATGGCGAGGACAACCGCACGCTGCTGCGCGGGTTCACGATCCGGGGTGGTTCGCAGGTCTCGGACGGAGGCATCCGCTGTGCGGGTGCGAGCCCAATCATCGAAGGCTGCCTGATCGTGGCCAACCACGGGGCGGGCGTGGCGCTGGAGAACGCCTCGCCGAAAGTGGCCGGATGCACCATCGCGGACAACGAGGGACCGGGAATCCGCTGCGCCGCCGGAACCTGCGCCCCGGCCGTGAGCAACACGATCTTGTGGGGCAACACGGGCGGCCAGATCAGCGGCGGGACTGCGTCGGTCAATGCCTGCTGCATCCAAGGCGGATTCGCGGGCGGCAGCGGCGTGATCACCGGCGATCCGCTCTTCTTCAGCGGCAGCTATCACCTTTCCGGAGCTTCGCCCTGCATCGACGCCGGGGCTGCGGGAGAACGGCGCGTGTTCGACATGGACGGCGAACGGTGGTTCGACCATCCGGGGCATCCAGACGTGTCGTCGTTGGCGGACATCGGAGCGGACGAGTTCACCGACACCGACGGCGATCTGCTGGCCGATTGGGAGGAACGCAACGGGACGGGGACGAACCCGACCGTGGCGGACACCGACGGCGACGGGCATTCTGATGGGTTCGAGAAGGCGAACGGACTCGATCCGACCTCGGCGGCATCGCGTCTGGTGACGGTCGCCGGATTGGTGCGTTTCAGCGGGACGCCCAGCGGCACACTCCGGGTTTCCCTTTCGCCCGCGACGGGAACGGACCGCGTGACCTCGTCGCCCGCTTCGGCAACGGTGGCGTTTGAATTCGCCGGCGTGGCTACGCTGGCCAACTACTGGCTCAGCGCCTATCTCGACCTTGACAACGACAATCAGCGCGATCCCTGGGAGCCGTGGGCCAATTATCCCGACAATCCGGTGCGGGTGGAGGCGAATGTCACGAACCTCGCATGGGATCTGGACCGGTTCCTGCCCACGGCGCTTTTCGGCGGGAACACGGAGGCGCAGACTGGCGGGCACAACCCAGTGATTTCCAGCAGCACGCCGAAGTTCAGCGCCATCTACCACCATAGCGACGGAGACGCCGCCAAATCCTACTCGATCCAGGTGGCCACCAGTCCGGCCGGCTTGACGGGCGATCCGCCGCTCTTGCCGCTGCAACCGCTGCCCGACGGCATCCGCTCGAAGGACATCGCCTACACCGGCCCGGCACTGGTGCCCGGCACGACCTATTGGTGGCGCATCCGGTTCGCGGATTCGGCAGGCAAGATCGGCCCGTGGTCGCCCGCCGACGCCAATTCCTTCACCATGATCACCGATGCCGACGGCGATGGAATGGACGATGCCTGGGAGAGCGCGAACGGGCTGAGTTCCAGCGACCCGACCGATGTCTTCGCCGACAACGACAATGACCGTTTCCCGAACGGCTACGAGTATCGCCGTGGAACCGACCCGCGCGTCGCGACTTCCGTGCCAGCCGCAAACTTGTTGGTGGATGCGGCTGCGACTGTTGGCGGCGATGGCAGTGTTTCCCGTCCGTTCCAGGCGATCCAAGACGCGCTCGACGCTGCCAATCCTTACGACGTGATTTCAGTTGCGGCCGGAACCTACGCCGGTCCACGCAACACGAGCCTGGACTTCGCTGGCAAACGGGTGGCCCTGCTGGCTCCAAGCGGCGCATGGCGCACGATCATCGACGGAGGCAGAACCGGCCGGGGATTCGTCTTTCACCGGCAGGAAGGTGCGCTGACCATTGTTCGCGGTTTCACCGTTTTCGCCGCGCAGGCCACCTCCGGTAGCGCCGCCGAGTGCGTGGGTGCGTCGCCGACCATCCAGGATTGCCGTTTCATTGGTGGCAAGGCGTGGGGCGACGGAGGCGCGGTGTCATGCACCGACGCTTCATCGCCGCAATTGGAAAACTGCACGTTAGCCGCGAACACGGCGGGTGGCAAAGGCGGCGGCTTATTCGCCGATGCCACCTCGGCCCCGGTGCTCGTCAACTGCACGCTGGCAGGCAACCAGGCCGCTGAGGGCGGTGGGATCTGGGCCGAATCCACGGCCACGCCGCCGCAGCTTTCGGCCTCGATCCTGTGGGGTAATCAGCCCAACCAGCTTCAGCCGAGCAGTCCCGTCATGGTCGCCTATTCCGTGATTCAAGGCGGCTGGGCTGGCAGCGGAAATAAGACTGCCGATCCGCTCCTGACACGGGCTTGGCTGTTGCAGGCCGGTTCGCCATGCATCGACGCTGCGGGAGGCACGCGCACGGCCCTCGACGCCGAGAACGAGGCGCGCTGGGATCATCCCGCAGTGCCTAACGGTGCCTCGACCACTGACATTGGAGCCGACGAGTTTGTGGATACCGATGGTGACGGCTTGGCCGACGCTTGGGAAATCCGATATTTCGGGTCCTTGGCACCGCAAGCCGGCGACGATAACGATACCAACGGAGGAGCCGACGGACTCACGAACCTGGAGGAATACCGCAACGGCACCGACCCAAGATCGGCCGATACCGATGGAGACGGGCTGCCCGACGGGTGGGAAGTTGCGAACGGGCTGGACCCGCTTTCGGGAGCTGATGCCTCCTCAGACCCCGACAGCGACGGGTTGGTCAGCAGTGATGAATTCGCGCGTCTAATCAATCCGCTTTCCGCTGACACGGATGGAGACGAAATTCCCGACGCGGCGGAAATCGCGCTGGGCCTGAATCCCCGCAACGCCGCCGATGCCGGGCAGGACCCGGACGGCGACGGGCGCTCCAACCTCGCCGAATACCGTGACGGCACGAATCCCCATGTCTTCGACAACCTGCTGGCCCCACGCATGGACCCGCCGGGCGGAACCTACGTTGGCAGCCAGATGATTCAGATTGAGAACCCGAATCCGTTCGGCGTGGTCCGCTACACCACCGATGGGAACGACCCGCAAACCGGTGACCGCGAATATCAAGCGGGTGCGACCATCGACACCCCGACCAGCGGGATTTTCGTGGTGAAGGCCCGAGTTTTCGCGGTTTCGGAACCGCCTGGGCCAGTTACAACAGCGATATACCGCATCAGGCATTTTGCCGAGGAGGCGCGAGCGGTCTTTGGCGGGTTCAATCAGGATTTCTCGGCTGTGGTTTTCACGTATGCTCGCTCGTCGCTGGCAGGTGGGAAAGGACTCAGTCTCGGTGCGGGCTGGGTGCACAATGGCTCCTTCGTCCCGGATACAACGCTGCCTGCGGTTGAGGTCTGGTTTGGGGAAGTGACCGTGTCGGCAGGTGCCGGAAGCAGGACCTTCGCCGGCTTTAGCTATGAATCGGGTGTCTTCGATTCGGGTAAGGCGGTTCATTCGGGGACCGGACGTGTGACATCCCTGGGCTCGATGAGTTCTGAACCTAAATCACCATGAGCCCAGCCAAAAGAAGCAACGAGAGGTTCAGCCTGATGGTGCCAGCGGGGATCGCTTTGATCACGGTGGTGGTGGGAGCGGTTGGCATCATGGGAATCCTCCAGCGTCCACACCCGAGTGATCGGAAAACGGCTGTGGCTCATACCTCCAGCAGTGAGCAGCCCACGCCACGCCCTCCCCGGCAACCGGTCACCAGAGAGAAGCGGCAGAACGAGATCCTGGCGCAAGCCGATCAGGCGGCAAGGGACGCCGCTTCGGATCGAGCCAACACTGCCAAAGCCCCCCCCGACATGAGGGATTTGACTAGATCACCCCAGTGGACTGAGACCATCGCCAAGCCATCACCCAATCCGATTCCACCGAATCCTCAAGCAGAACCTCCGTTGAAAGTGGACCCGCGCCGGATGCCGGTGCCAGAAGTACCAAACAATGCCGAGGATGCCGATGCGAAGGAACTGCCGCGATGACCAGCGGGAAGCCCGAAACTAACGGTCTATCTGGAGTCCGTGATCCAAGAAATCGCCGGGCGTCTAGGTTGTTATCCGTAGTTGGTGCCTTAGTCAGCGCGGCCCTGATGTTCTTGGCAACTCCGCCCGTGAATCTTTGGCCGCTGGGCTTGGTCGCCTTGGTGCCGGTGTTCGTGATGAGCCGAAATACTGGCTTCCTAACTACCGGACTGTGCTGGGGATTGGCATTCTGGGCCGCGATCCTAGCCGTGACACGATGGTGGGTTCCTCTGCTGGAAGACTTTGGCAGCCTCGACCGGATCTATGCAGTGGCGTTGGCCATCCTGATCGCAGTGTGGCAGGCATTGCCCTATCTTTTCGCTGGAGCAGCGACCCGAATGCTGGAATCAAAGGTCCGCCTGAGTGTTCTCGTCGCGGCACCGTTATGCTTCGCAATGGCTGAAAGCTGGTTTCCTTTTCCGTTCAAGGCACATTTCGCAATCATCGTCTGGCGTGTGTGGCCCCTGACTCAGGCAGCGGAGATCGGTGGACCGGCGGCAGTGACCGGGTTACTGGTTCTGATCAATGTCATCATTGCCGAAGCTGTTGTGAGATTGGCCACCCGCAGTCGCTCTTGGCGCGGGCCGACGGTGGGTGTCATCGTGGTCCTGCTGACAATCGGCGGTGCCTGGGCGCGCGCGCGGTTCGTGGAGGACGTCCGCCACCGCTCGCACAAGACGAAAACCGGGCTGGTCCAACCGAACTTCGGGCCGCTCTCACCAAAGATGAGGGAACGTCACGGCCAGCGCGTGGTAGATTGCCTGGTGGGGCTGACCCGACAACTTGACGCGCAGGGTGCCGAACTGGTGCTTTGGCCGGAATCCGCGTGGCCCTTTCCCATCGACCGCAGCCGCAGGGGCGATTTTCCCGCAGGTCATCCGTGGCGGATCCGCAATGGGATCAAGGCGCAAGTCCTTTTCGGCAGCTTGACTGACGATCACGCCACCGGCGACATCTATAACAGCGCGCTGTTGCTCCGCTCCGATGGCGGGCTGGAACTCCCTTACGACAAGTTGCAGCTCGTGCCGTTCGCCGAGCGGTTTCCCTTTGAAGCCCGGATGCCCGAAACCGCGAAGCGGATCCGGGAGCGCCTTCCAGATTGGCCAAAGATCGAACAAGGGCGGGAGTCCCGCATCCTGGCGAGCGGGGATTTCAGGATTGCCCCATTGCTCTGTTCCGAGGAACTGGATCCGCAACATGCCGCCGCCGTCGCGTCGCGAGGCTGCAACCTCTTGGTATCGCTTGCCAACGACGCGTGGTTCTCAGGCCCGGCCGCAGCCGAACAACACCTCGCGCTCGCCTCGTTCCGCGCCATCGAGAACCGCCGCGA
This sequence comes from Verrucomicrobiota bacterium, assembly GCA_026397725.1. Taxonomy (GTDB): domain Bacteria; phylum Verrucomicrobiota; class Verrucomicrobiia; order Verrucomicrobiales; family Akkermansiaceae; genus Luteolibacter. The sequence goes on from JAPLUI010000499.1 coordinate 18,064, forward strand.
CATGCTGCGCTGCACCACCAACGGAATCACCGCCCACTTCGATCCCCTCGGCCGGATGTTAGGCAGCCTCCCGCACCTGCCCGCCAAGAGGGATTCCATGAATCCACCTGACTCCCTGCTGGCGGAGGCCGCGTTGGTGAACGTCCCCACGTGGGCAAACCGGACCACCCCCTTGTTTCCATGGGCGTGTCTGTTGTTGGTTTCGGTTCTGATCGTGTGCCGTTTGCGGCCGGGACACTGAGAGGTGTTAACTCTTCTACTGAACGGACACCATTTTTCGGCCGTCACAAATCCGGGGTGTGGAGGCTTTGCTCCAGGCCACGGATTTGCCGCGTAATCAGGCGTGTGGGCACGTGCCGGCCGCACAAGGTATGGCAGTATGGCCGACCCTCTCATGCGCCATCCGCGTTGGTTAGGCGCACCGTGAGGCTGATTTTCAACGATCTGGCCAGGGCGGTAACTTCGCGGTGCAGTTGTTTCACCGGCACCACCTTGCCCTCGCGCGGGAGCGGTTCGATCCACGCCCGCAGGTTGTCGGTGATCGGGATGATGCACCGGGACGCGGTCTTGGCCTGACCGGCCCGCAGTTCGATCAACCCGCGCTCCAGATCAAAGGCCGACCAGTGCAACCGGTTGAGTTCGGCCATGCGGATGCCGGCAAAGGCACCGATGGCCAGGATCGGAATCAGGTGCATGGGGGCCGCGTGGAGAATTGACCGCATGTCCTCGGGGCTGAAGACCGCCACGTCGTCATGGGTGACCTTCACCTTCTTGAGCTGTTCGGGGGCCGTCATCTGCTCGGCGGGCAGGCAGTTTTGCGAGCGGGCGTGGGAGAAGAGGACTTTCACAAGCTGTGAACCGGATCCCTGATCACTTTTCCACGCTCATTGAGAACTTTTCAGCTTCTTGATTCATGCTCGGGGCCGGGGGAAAGCTTGCCGATTCGTTACTACTCAGGTTCCAAAGAATTCATGGCAGAATCATTCATGGCAGAATCATTCATGGCAGAATCATTTATGGCAGAATCATTTATGGCAGAATCATTTTTCAAGAGTCTCGAGGGGGATTCATCACTGGTCGGCCTGTTTGCGTGCGGATGCGCATAGACAGGGGTTGATCCAATGACTTTTTCCAATTCTGAAATGATTCTGCCATGAATGATTCGGCCATACCTGAGTAGTAACGCCGATTCTTCAAGAGAGGTCAAGTAAAATGTTCAAATGAATACTATATTTTCCGATTTTTTGAAATTTCCGATGAGGTTGGAACCGGCGGTTGAACTGTCCTGCGAATGGCGCTCGAAAAGCGCTGCGCCTTCGGGGCAAAGAAGACTGGCATTGCAGGTCTTTGTCAAGCTGTTGATTTCGCTGACTGGAATTGCGTTCGTGGCTGGTGAGCATGAGGGATTGGTGCGCAGGAGGGGCTGAAGAGTAGTCGAAAACTCGTCGTTGCCGCTGCTGACGAGCGGATTTGAGCGGGTCGGGAGCTTGGAGCAGGCGCTTGCCGGGGACAGTGGCAGAGAGGGGCTGCATGGGAGGGGCAGACGGGCTGGCTTGGCTGATGGGGTGAGCGGTGAGGCGCGGGGTGGCGGTGGAGTGGGATGGCGAGGGATGGAGAGGCAACAAGCACGAAATTCCAAACCAACCAGCACGCCGTTGGCGGGAAAAGGTGCCAAGTCATTTTCCGCACGGAGCAGGAACTCTGAAGCTGGCGCTGTTGTAAACTATGGGACTAACAAATAGTCGGGAGCTTGGGGCAGGCGCTCGGCGGGGACAGGGGCGGTGCGGGGGGCGCGGGAGGGTGAGGCGGGCTGGCTTGGCTGAGGGGGTGAGCGGTGAGGCGCGGGGCGGCGGTGGCGTGGGATGGCGAGTGATGGAGAGGCAAAGCGCGGCGGGCCGGTGCCCGGAGCTGTCGGAAAGCGGTCGCTGCCAGGTGCCGGAGGCGGCATTCTGGCGGCGAGACGCCGCAGGCACGGCCTGCCGCGAGACGCGGCAGCTACCGGCGGCACTTGTGAGCGAGCCGGCGGGTCCGGGGTCCTGCGGTGCGCTGGGGGGGCACGAAGCATTAAGCACGAGATTCTTGAAATCCTGTTTGGTGGCGAAGGGAGGATCGATGTAGATGAGCTTGATCTTGTCCTTGGTGCTGAAGCGGTTCGGTTCCTGTTGGTCGGCGAGAGGGCCGCGCAGGGCGAGCAGGTTGTCACCCCAGACGAGGAGGTTCTTCCGGCCGTCGTCAAAGGGACGTTGGGAGTTGAACGATCTAACGAGCTGCCACGGGGCGGCGGGCGTTTCCGCCAGCACCTGTTCGCGTTTCATTTTTCCCGCGTATTCGAGCCGGTATTCCTTGCCGATTTCCACGCTATGCGGGGCCTCGGGAAAGAGTCGGCTGCGCCACACGCTCGGGATTTCCTCGCCCGCCTCGATCATGCGGGCAAGCGTGCGGCGTTCGTTTTCCGTGAGGGCCACGGCCGTGCGGTGGAGTCAGGCGGCCGATTTCGCCGCGGTTTCCAGCAGGCGCAGCGACTCGGATTCGAAGCGGTCGTAATTCTCGGCGAGGTGGGGCTTGAGTTCGGTGAATTTGCCGCTCCACGAGGCCTGCGGCCAGAGCCTCTGGTAGAGGTATAGCAGAGTGGAGATGCCTTCGAGTTCCCGTGGGCTCTTGCGATTCAAGTCCTCAGCCCAACGCAGCCACTCCGCTTCTTCCGTGATTTGCAGCTTATCAAGCAATCCAAGGAGCTTCACGGTGGGTTTGACCGTGAACGAAGGGTATGGACCTGGGATTTCCGGCTCGATGATCAGGTCCTCCGCCTTGAAGGCGTCCAGCTCACCGCGGAGTTCAGCGGAGTAGGCGCCGTAGTGGTGGAAGTCGTAACTTTCAGGAAATGGAGCGCCCATCACTTGGAGGATGTGGACGATCTTCTGGAATTTTTTGCGCGTTTCGATAGCCTCGACTTTTTTCAGGAGAAGCCCGATTCGGACGATGGGGTGGTCAATCATGGCGGTGAGCAGGGATGGTTTAGGTTTTTAATATGGATTCAAGAAGCAATTCCTGAGTTCGGTGCGATAAGTTCGAAAACCCGGTTCAGCGGAAAATGACCACGCTGGATCAGGGCGGGCGTAATCAAGGCGCGGCTGTCCCTTTCGACGGGAATGGTGCTATGCGAGAACGGCTCTCCATCGGCTAGGAAAATGCCTTCTGATCCGTCTTCCATGGGATCACTTTCGGTTCCTTCATGGACGACCGAACTCCCGAAATCCTTGTAGCCCTTGAAACTCGAATCGTCGTGATGGAAGTCGATTCCTTCGACTTTATGGAGTTCCTTGAGGCTGAGGATCTTCTGGAAGGACGCTCGCATCGGATCCGTTCCGGGAATGTCCGTGGTGTGGAACAGTTTCCTCCGTTGGAGAAAGGCAGAGGACAGGTCGCGTAACCGAATGCCATTCGCTTCCGTGCTATCGTTCTCAGCCCAGGCATGGAGTGCCGCAATCATTTGCGGCTCATCGAATGAAAGGAAGTCTTCATGAGGGATGGCGCCACTTTGACCGAAAAACAGGGAGACGACCCTCGGGGTGCCCGTAGGGAGCTTGCCTTCTCCGGCCAACTCATGGGCAAGGCGGAAGAGGCAGAGCATGTGGGCTTCCCAGCCCCTTGTCACCCGATGGTAATAGACCTGGTAGCTCATGTGCATCCGCGCGACAATGAGCTGTTCGGCGGCGTGAACGCCACGGGATCGGTCCAGACAGAGTCGAAGGTGGTTGGGATTCTGAGAGCCGTGGGGCTGGATTGGGTCAAGACCGAGGCATAGCGCGTGAATGATCCATTCCGCGTCGTAGCGCCCGTATTCAACTCCGGTCATAAGGGCGTCGCGTAGCAGGTAGTCCATGCGATCGGCATCCAATTGACTGGAGACGATGTCGCGAAGGAAATGGACGGGGAAAGTTCCGTCAATGACGGCGCGGACTTGGTCGGGGTCGATTTGATGTTTATTTAAAACTTCGGATACTTTTGAAGCGGGATCGGTGATGATCAGCACGGTCCGCTGCTCATGGCTGGCAGTGGATTTGAAGGAGCGTTCGATCATGTGCGAGAACGGGCCGTGGCCCGTGTCGTGGAGGAGAGCCGCCGCCTTGATCGTTTTCGCGTGGAGATTGATGAGTTCAAGAATCGCTTGGTGATTCTGGTAGCGCTGCATCAAGTGGTCGAGAATTCGGCCAGCGAAACACAAAACGCCCAAACTGTGGGAAAACCTAGTGTGCTCGGCTCCAGGATACGTGATATTGCTGACTCCAAGCTGCCTAATTCTCCTAAGCCGCTGGAATTCAGGAGTATCGATCAAATCGAGAAGGTAAGCCTCATCCGCGCAAATCGGGATCAATCCATGAACCGGATCCCTGATCACTTTTCCACGCTCATTGAGAACTTTTTCAGCTTCTTGATTCATGCTCGGGCCCGGGGGAAAGCTTGACGATTCTTCAAGAGAGGTCAAGTGAAATGTTCAAATGAATACTTCAAAAAATTTTCGATTTTTTGAAATTTCCGATGAGGTTGGGACCGGCGGTTGAACTGTCCTGCGAATGGCGCTCGAAAAGCGCTGCGCCTTCGGGGCAAAGAAGACTGGCATTGCAGGTCTTTGTCAAGCTGTTGATTTCGCTGACTGGAATTGCGTTCGTAGCTGGTGAGCATGAGGGATTGGTGCGCAGGAGGGGCTGAAGAGTAGTCGAAAACTCGTCGTTGCCGCTGCTGACGAGCGGATTTGAGCGGGTCGGAAGCTTGGAGCAGGCGCTTGCCGGGGAAAGTGGCAGAGAGGGGATGCACGGGAGGGCGAGACGGGCTTGCTTGGCTGATGGGGTGAGCGGTGAGGCGCGGGGCGGCGGTGGCGTGGGATGGCGAGGGATGGAGCGGCAAAGTGCTGCGGGCCGGCGCCCGTCGGACTGGTCGGAAGAGATCGCTGCCTGGGCACTGGAGGCGGCATTCTGGCGGCGGGACGCCGCCGACACGGCCTGCCGCGAGACGCGGCAGTTGCCGGCGGCAGTTGGAAAGCGGAAAGGTTACTACTCAGGTTCCAAAGAATTCATGGCAGAATCATTTATGGCAGAATCATTTTTCAAGAGTCTTGAGGGGGATTCATCACTGGTCGGCCTGTCTGCGTGCGGATATGCACAGACAGGGGTTGATCCAATGACTTTTTCCAATTCTGAAATGATTCTGCCATAAATGATTCTGCCATACCTGAGTAGTAACGCGGAAAGGACGAAGTGCCGAGTCATCGGCGGACGATGCCGGTGATGGCGACGCGGTTGCTCATGGGGGGACTAACAAAAAAGCCGCCTGCTCGGTGCCGTGGCCGAAGCAATTGGCCACTACCGGTTGGCCGAGTTGTGCCACCGCCAGCGCCCCAAGCGCCACCTGCAACGGGGCGGCGGCGGCGAAAAGGTCGCCCAACTGTCGCTTGGGCGACAGCACCAGCGGCGCGGCGATCCGCAGCCGGGCGAGCGCCTCGGCTTCGGCATGGTCCAACGCCGGGTCGGAGCTGGCGGCGACGATGACCGCGCCGACTGGTGGAGCGGCAAGGCCGTCGAGCACAGCCTCGAACACTGCGGCCTGCGGCGGTCCTTGCTGGCATTGGAAATTGGATCCCGCGATGCGAGCGTGGATCTTCGCCCCACGGCTCAGGGCGGTCGCGGCGGTTTCCAGCACCATGAAAACCGCGCCCTCGCCGGGTGCCAGACCGGTTCCCGAACGGCGCCATGATTGGAACAGGCCGAGTTGCTCCAGCGCGAGAAATGCCAGCTCGTGGGTTTTCACATCGCAGGCACCAACCAAGACACAGCGGGCATCGCCGGCTTGCAACGCGAGCATGCCGGCCTCAATGGCCCGTGCGCCGTGCCCCTCCCAGGGCGTATAGACCGCGTTAGGCCCCTGGATGTTCTCGCAGATCGAAACAAAGCACACCGGCATGTTGCTCAGGATCTTGAATGATAGCACGGGACTCACCGCCCGCAGCCCGGCGTCCCCGAACTTTGCCAGATCGAAGCGCCCGGCCGCATCCGTGGAGGCTTTGAGCAAAGGCCCGATTTCCCTAACCGGCAGGCCGGCCATCCCGGTGGCTCCGAACAAGCCAATGTCCTCAGGCGCGTGGAAGTCGCCGGAACACAGCGCCGCATCCTGCATCGCCAGATGGGCGGCGGCCACGGCCAGTTGGGCGTCGCGGCTCATCAACCGGATCAGCTTGGCCTCGGCAATGAAATCCTGTGGGCGGAAATCCTCGATGGACGCGCACACCGGACAGGCAAACGGACTGGCATCGAAATGCCGGGGCGGCGCGATGGCGGTGGCACCGGCCCGGAGGCGTTCTAACACTTCTGCCGGGTTGCATCCCAGCGGCGTGACCATGCCGATGCCGGTGATGACGAGCGCTTCAGTTGATGGGCGGTTGGGAGCGGCCGCAGACATGTCCTTACTGCCTCCACACATCCATCAGATGCTTGCGTTTGGTGTCCAGGAGCGGGTCATCCATCGCTTTGAACGCGAAAACCATTTGAGTCGAAGTGACCGGCTGGTCGTCCCGCCGGGCGGTGGCTTTGATTTTACCGCCCGCCTCGTTCAAGGCCATCACCTCCGTCCGGTATAGCAAGGAGTCCCCCGGCTTGATCATGGTCCGGAACTTGGTGCGCTCCAGCACGGTCAACACTGCTTTCGCGCTCTTGGCGTATTGCTGCTGCAGGCTGGCCTCTAGCAGCAGCCCGCCCAGTTGGGCCAGCCCCTCGAGAATCAACACCCCGGGCATGACCGGCCGCCGCGGAAAATGATCGTCGAAGAAGTCCTCGCTCAAGGCCACGTTCTTCACCCCCTCGGCATACGATCCCGCTTCCCACTTCGTGATCCGGTCAATTAGAAAAAAGCGCATGGATCGTATCGGAGTGGCCGTCGCCCGGTCTCACCAGGCATCAGTGCGGAACGGCGAGGCGGGGAGGCCCTCGCGATTGTAGAGGTTGGCTCCGTCCGGATTCATCTGATAGGCATAGCGCACGGCGACCGGTTCCTTCACGTCGGGAGAGGTCACCGTGATGGTGTTGTTCACAATCACGGCGTCGGCCCAGAACCATTTCTTGTCGGTCCCGGCGATGGCGAAGCGCTTGAGTTTTTCCTGCTTGTTCTCGACGGCCGGCGTCCGGCCCTCTTTCTTGCCAACCATCAGGCCCCCGCCGACGTGATCGAAGGCCAGGCGTGCCTTGTTGCCCTCGATCTTGAGCACCTTGAACAGCGGCCCCGAAACCACCACTTGGGGTTGCCCATAGTCCCGTCCGAGAGCCCATCTGGCGAGGCGCAGGCCCACGTCGTATTTGTTCTTCGGGTGAATGTCGCCGGCCTCGGCGAGTGGCACGGTATCGATGATGACTGCCATGCCGGTGTTGGGAATGGTTAGCGACTTGCTTTGGGCCTCGCGAAGTTTGGCCCAGCCATTGCCGCCCGCCGGCTCCTCCGACACGCCCTGGAAACTGGCAAGCTGGACGAAATAGAAGGGAAAATCCCCCTGCTTCCACTGCTTGCGCCAACCGCCGATCAGGGCACGCATCTTCTCGAAATAGGAGTCGCCCTCCTCGCCATTGGACTCGCCCTGGTACCACAGCGCGCCCTTGATCGGGAGCTGCAGCAAGGGATGGATCATCGCGTTGTAGATGCCGCTCAGGCCGCCGTTCAACTGGGCCTCCACGTCCGGGTTCTCGGGTGCCACCCACGGCTCAATCCGGGTGCCGCCCCAGTTGGTATCAATGATGCCGATCGGGACCTTGGTTTTCTGGTGGACCTCACGGGCGAAATAGAATCCCACGGCGGTGAATTCCCCCGCCGTGGCCGGCGAGCACACTTGCCACGGGGTCGCGACCGGCGCGTCGGCTTCCGGCCTGGCGACTTGTACCCGGTTGATCTTGAGGCGGCGGATCTTCGGCAAATCCGCGGCTTTGATGTCGTCCGCAGCTCCGAGGCACTGGTTCAGGGCCATCTCCATGTTGGATTGGCCGGAGCAAACCCAGAGGTCGCCGACCAGGATGTTCTTGAGGGTGAGGCGGTTCTTGCCCTTCACCGCGAGGTCCAGGGTTTCGCCTGCTTTCGGGGCCGGCAATTCGAGCGACCACTGGCCCTTGTCGTCGGCCTTGGTCGAGACGGTTTTCCCGGCCATGGCGACGCTCACCGCCTCGCCGGCCTCCGCCCAGCCCCACACTCGCACCGGCTGCCCCCGTTGCAACATCATGTTGTCGGTGAAAATTTTCGGCAGGCGCACGTCCGCCGCAACGGGCAGGGTGGTCCCGATGGCGGTGGCCAGCAGGAGCAAGCGGAGTGGGTGCCGAGGGCGGGAGTGTTTGTTGGTTTGCATGATGGCTTGGATGAAACTGTGGGGTGCATGGCGTGGGGCCTGCGATTGCCGGGGCGGTGCGCACCGGGCTAACCGCGGCACCCGGACTACTGCGGGACTTCCACTCGGCAGTTGTTACGTGCAAGCACCTGCGATTGTTTCACTGCAATTCAGGGGCTTGGTCTGACGGTATCCTTTCACACCTCGGTCATCGTCTTGTCGTAGAACGCGAGGTAGTCGTCGGGCGTCTTGCCTTCCCGCCACGTCATCGCGCTTTTCGGATGGAGGTTCATCTGGCCGGTGAGGTTGTATGGGAGCGACGGGCCCCAATCGAACTGCTGCCGCATCGGCAGGATCGTGTGTTGGATCGCCTCGATCACCGGCCGCAGCCGGAACTTCGGGTTGCGCAGGAAACCCAACAGGATTTCCATCGGGCAATTGCCGGCGCCGCGGCCGAGGCCCATCAGGGTGGCATCGACCCGGTTGGCACCGAGAATGATCGCCTCGACGGTGTTGGCGAAGGCCAGTTGCAGGTTGTTGTGGGCATGCATGCCGATGTGCTTGCCGGTGCCCGCCACGGCCGCCATGTATTTGCGCACCAGATGGTCGATTTGCTCGCGGAACAGGTTGCCGTAGCTGTCCACCACCACGATGGTGCCGGCGGACGATTTGGCCCCGATTTCGAGTGCTTGGTCGATTTCCGCATCGCCCACCGTCGAGATGGCCATGATGTTCAAGGTGGTTTCGTAGCCCAGCGCGTGGCAATACTCGATCATATCGGCCGCTTCGGAAACCTGGTGTACGTAGCAGGCCACGCGGATCACGTCAAGCACGCTGTCCTTGGCCGCGATGATCTGGTGCCGCCAGTCGCTCTTGCCGCCGGCGTCAGCCATGGCCGCCAATTTCAGCCCGGTGGCTTCAAAGGTATGGTCGCCCACCACCCGTCGCATGTCCTCCTCCTCGCAATGCCGCCACGGCCCGTAGGTCGCCCGCGGAAACTGCGCCGGCGCGTTCTTGTAACCGATCTCCATGTAATCAATGCCAGAGGCCAGCGCGGCCCGATAGACCGCTCGCACCTGCTCGTCGGTGAAATGGGAATTGTTGATCAAACCCCCGTCGCGGATCGTGCAATCCAACACTTTCAGCTCGGGGCGATAGGTAATCCAGGGTGCTTTTTCGTTCACGGCACGCGTAGGATGGCCGGAATTCGCCGAATGACAAGTCCAAAATTTCCAATTCCAGCGCCACTCTTCGACACTTCGACGGCTGTTGATATTTTTGTCATGCACCCCATTGCCACTGATTTCCTGGCCGCCATCACTATCCCTTTACAAGAGCGCAAGGCGATGGTATCCGGTTGCCCGTGAGGCCGATCCAACCTATCATTCACAGCGCGTGCGTATTGGCGCTGCTGCTTGCAGACCTGAGTCAGGCGGCCAACTGGCCGCAATTTCGCGGTCCTGCGTCCGATGGCAGCGCGGTGGGTGGTGACTTGCCATTGAAGTGGAGCGAGCAGGAAAACATCCGTTGGAAGACCCGCATCCATGACTTCGGCCACTCCTCGCCGGTGGTCTGGGGCGAGCAGGTGTGGGTGACCACGGCCACCGAGGACGGTAAGCGCCTCTTCGCCGTTTGTTGCGAGCGTGCCACGGGCCGGATCGTTCACGACGTTCAGGTCTTCGAGGTGAACCTGCCGGATAGCATCAACTCGCTGAACACCTATGCGACGCCCACGGCTGTGATCGAGGAGGGCCGCATCTACGTCCATTTCGGCACCTACGGCACCGCTTGCCTCGATACCAGCAACGGACAGCAGCTTTGGGAGCGCACCGATCTTCATTGCAAGCACATCCAAGGGCCTGCGTCATCGCCCATCCTGGTTGGCAAGTTGCTGATCCTCGACTTCGCCGGCGGCGACGTCCAATTCCTTGCCGCCCTGGACAAGACGACGGGCAAGACCGCCTGGTTGCGGAATCGATCCGAGGACTTGAGCCACCTCGGCAGCCCGTTGTTGCGCAAGGGCCATTGCACACCGCTCAGCATTGACGTGGCTGGCCGTCCCCTGTTGTTCAGTCCCGCTTCCCACGCCGCCTACGCATACGATCCGACCACCGGCGAAGAACTATGGAAGGTGTTGCACGCGGGCGACTCGGTGGTCTCCCGCCCGCTGTTTGGCCATGGCCTCTTGTTTTTCAGCACGGGATTCAGCCAGGAGGAGATCTGGGCGCTGCGGCCCGGCGGTCACGGCGACGTGACGCAGACGCACGTGGCATGGAAGCTAACGGAAGGAGTGCCTCGGAAAACCTCGCCGGTCCTGGTAGGCACCTGCCTTTACCTCCTGCAAGACGACGGCACCATGACCTGCGTCAATGCCAGCACGGGGCAAGTGGTCTGGCAGCAGCGGCTTGGGGGGCAATTTGCCGCCTCGCCGGTCACGTCGGCTGATCGGATATACTGTTTTGACCAGCGCGGCAAGGCGACCGTGCTGGCCGCCGGCCCAAGCGCCAAGCCGCTCGCCGTCAATCAACTCGACGAAGGCTGCTTCGCTTCGCCCGCAGCGGTGGATGGCGCCTTGTTCCTACGTGGCAAGACCCACCTTTATCGGATCGGAAATTGAAACCTCACAGGTCCTGATCCCGGCGGAAAATGAGTTGGCACTGGTTGGCGGTTCAGACGAATTCGTGAATCATCCGCGCATGGGTTTGCGGGTGGCAGCCGTGCCGATGCGGGGTCATGTCTTGCTCATACTTGATCATTGAATGTTGGAAGTTGAATGTTGAAATCTTCGGCGTGCCTCATGGGAACCCCGCAGCTCTAACGGTTTAGCCACAGCGGTGTGGCGGGCTGCGCCCTTCCCACCGCACTCCAGACTTTGGCTCGCGCCTGGGCAGGTGAATGGATGGAGTGTGTGAATTTCATTGCACTCGCCGCCGACCGCCACACGTGGCGATCTTCAGAACACCTGGCCTCGTGCAAGCGCAATGGCCACCAGAGGCAGTGAAATCAAGGATTAGGATGCAGGAAACCCGATGGCGACCGAAGCTTGCAAGCGTGTTGCCAGATCACGGCGTGAGGCTCCGGGCAGCATGCCCGGGCCACCGTGGCGCGGGCATGCTGCCCGCCGCCGTGACCTTCAAGGTGACGAGGTTGCTGGTGGCCGCGAACGGTTCATAGCCCTTGAACAGGTCGATAATCACGTTGCCATCCGCATCACGGATCGACTCGTCAAGCCCTTTGTCCACCTTGAACATGGCCCCGAAGGCGAGGCTGATCTGGTAATCGCCGGGACGGGTGATGAGCCAGCGGTCCAGGTCACGCTCGCCGTGTTTCAGCTCCGCAATGACAAACTCCCTGGACCCGCCGGGAGCAATGGCGACGGGCCGCCCCAGGCGCAAGTCCGCGGGCATGGCACCGCCGTATGCGAGGTCCACGGCACCGGGACCCCGGACTGTCAGGCGATTGGTACTGGAGTCCTGCCCGTACAGGATGAGCACCGGTTCGGTGCCGGTATTCGTGAGCTTCATCCTGAGTTTGACTCCCTGCTTGAGCTTCCGGTAGGGAGCGATCTCCCGCTCAAGCTGCTGCTGTTGTTGGAATCCCGTGAGATCCCGCGGACCGTTCCGCCGCATGGTTGCCAGCAGTTCCACCCGCCGCGCCGCGAGTTGCCGCGCCGCCGCGAGTTGCTTGCTTTGGGCTGGGTCAAGACGAACGGGTGGCGGTGGCAGGAGGGTCACCTTGATGGCCGATTCCTTGTCCGCCGGGGCGGGGCTGACGGGTACGGTCGGCGGCGGCGTGCTGCCCGTGGGCGCACACTGGCTCAGCAGCAGTGCGGCTGGCAGGATCAGGGCGGCGAGAAGCTGCGGAGGCGGGGTTTTCATCGGTTAGATATGCGGTTGTCGGTGGTTTGCTCTGTCATCATCATCCGGAACCCGGCGGCAAGGTTACGCGGGATCCGCCACGGCCGGCCACCCTGATGGCCGGAGTTTGGGTTTTCCGCAACACTTTCCGCAACACTTTCCGCGCAACCCGCCCGGCCGGTTCCTGATGATGGGAGTGTGGAACTGAACAGCCGAGGTCAGCGACTCCCCGATGGTGCCTGCCTGCCAGACTTCACCGATTTGGACCTTGGCCTCATGCTTCCAAAGCCTATCTTGAGCAAAGTCATAAGACCACGAACGCCGTTTGCCAGCCAACGGCCACCAGTTGAAACGATCCCATGAAACAGCCACTCCGTTGCCTCATTTGTTACGCCGCGCTTGCCGCGTTGGTGCTCCCTGCCGTCCAATGCAACCTGACCAAGCCGGTGGCACCCGCGCCTCCGGTGTTGCCAGCGCCGCCACCGGCGGGCTTCGCGCTCATTCCCGCCGGCGAGTTCACCATGGGCGATGCGCTCGATGGCGACGAGAACGCCTTGCCGCACCGGGTGAACGTCAGTGCGTTCTATCTGCAAAAGAAGGAGGTGAGCGGGGCGCAGTGGACGGCGGTGCGGGCGTGGGGCCTGCAACATGGTTACCGCGACCTGCCGAACGCGGGTGGCAAGGAGGCGAATCATCCGGTCCACACCCTCAGTTGGTATGCCGCAGTGAAGTGGTCCAACGCGAAGAGCGAGAAGGAGGGGCTCACTCCCTGCTATTACACGGATGCCGCACAGACGAAACCCTATCGGAACGGCGAAGCGGACCTCTCCAACACGATGGTGAAATGGAGTGCCAATGGCTACCGCTTGCCGACGGAAGCGGAGTGGGAGAAGGCGGCCCGGGGCGGCTTGAACGGGAAACGTTACCCGCAGGGCAACACGATCAGTCATGCCCAAGTGAACTATATGCAAACAGGTGGTGAATCCTATAAGACGGGAACCCCCCGCTTCCAGCCGGCCTTCCATACGGGCGGCACTCCCTACACGTCACCGGGCGGGAGTTTCGCGGCCAACGGCTATGGACTATACGATATGGCGGGCAACGTGTGGGAATGGTGCTGGGATTGGTTTGAGCCTTATCCTGCGACGTTGCAAACGGATCCTCGGGGCCCGGAGTCGGGCCTTGGCGAGGATCCGCGCCGGGCGCTCCGGGGCGGCGCGTGGGACGGCGACGCCGATGCTTGCCGCGTCGCGAGCCGCATGGGCTTCGTCCCATACGTCGTCCGCGATGGCCACAGCTCCGCCTACTTGGGCTTTCGCCTTGCCCGCAGCCCGGCGCAACCTAACCTAACCGAGCCGGTCCCGCCCGCGCCGCCGCTGGCAACGAAAGCGGCCCTGGTGCCGCTGGTCTCGCCCCATTTGAAGGCTGCGGTCCGGGCGGACTTCGCGCTGATTCCCGCCGGCGAATTCACCATGGGCGATGTGAGCGATGGGGAAGCATGGCTCAAACCGCGCCAGGTCACCGTGAGTGCGTTATACATGCAGCGGAAAGAGGTGAGCAAAGCGCAGTGGGACGAGGTGCGGGCGTGGGGTCTGCGCCACGGCTATGCGGATCTGGCCGAGGGCACGGGCAAGGCGGCGGACCACCCGGTCCTCATGGTATCCTGGTACGATGCGGTGAAGTGGTGCAACGCGAGGAGCGAGAAGGAGGGGCTCACTCCCTGCTATTTCACGGATGCCAAGCACAAAGCGGTGCTCAAGACCGGCACCGCTCCCATCTACAACACCATGGTGGATTGGCGAACGGCCAACGGCTACCGCCTGCCGACCGAAGCGGAGTGGGAAAAGGCGGCCCGCGGCGGCTTGGTCGGCAAGCGGTTTCCGTGGGGCGACACGATCAGCCACCAGGAGGCGAACTTCGACAACTCGGGCAATGAGACCTATCAGACTGGAACCACCGGTTATCATCCTGCCCATAAGACGGGCGAAGCACCCTTTACGTCGCCAGGGGGAAGTTTCGCGCCGAATGGATACGGGCTTTACGATATGGCGGGCAACGCGTGGGAGTGGTGTTGGGATTGTGGAAATAGCAACTCGGCGGCATTGACGACGGACCCTCACGGGTCGGCCGGACCGAACCGCGTGCTGCGCGGCGGGACCTGTGGCACCCGCGCCAACTCATGCCGCGTCGCCTCCCGCACCGACAGCAGCCCGGGCAACACCTACTACGGCCCCGGCTTCCGCACCGTCCGCAGATAGGAGTCGGTCGGGGGGGCTAATTCATGAATGTTCGCAACACTTTCCGCGCAACCCGCCCCGCCGGTTCTGGTCTGGGTGCTAAACCGTTAGAGCTGCGGCTACACCATTCCTCACGCCGAAGATTTCAACATTCAACATTCAACATTCAACTTCCAACATTCAATGATCAAGTAAGACCAAGAATTGTCACCGCTGCGTCCATTCTTATACTTGATGACGGACCGGGCGATGGTCCGGCCGCAGCGAGCGCCGGGACTTAGCCACAGCGGTGTGGCACGGCGCTTCCCACCGCACTCCATACCTTCACCTGCCCAGGCGCGAGCCAAAGTCTGGAGTGCGGTGGAAAGGGCGCAGCCCGCCACCCCGCTGTGGCTGAACCGTTAGAGCGGCGGGGTTCCCAGGAGGCCCGGTCCGTCTCGCGGCGGTCACGCCCCTCCCGAGTAACTTGGCTCCGAGGAGGCCCGTTAGGGAGCGACGACATTCCTGTCGTCGAGCGGAAGGAACGTCCGTGAACAGAGCCTTCGG
>JAPLUI010000479.1 GCA_026397725.1 Verrucomicrobiota bacterium
ATCCCATCCCTAATTCTTAATCCGTGCAATCCGTGTAATCCTCTTCATCCGTGGTCATCTTCGTCCCGCATTACCATTCAAGCCCGGGAACCGCGCGCAAATGTGCCAAATCATTTTCCACCGAGATCAGGAACTGTGAACAGGGATCACATTTCCCTTAACTTGACGCGCATGCCCACCGGGGTTGCGTCACGAAGCCCAGGGTTGCGGCTGCGCCGCTACCCTGGGTTGCCCGCACGTTCCCAAACCGCCCGATACGACGAATCCGCCCACGAGGGAACCAGATTGAAAACCGCGGATGGCGCGGATTACGCGGATGGGGGAAGAGAAGAGGAAGGGTGAATGGTTCTGCCATGCTTGAACGGGGACCAGACTCCGGATGGGATGTTAGGGGTGTGACGACCCTGTTGGTAGTGTTTCCACAGCCATTGGCAAGCTGATTTTTCGGGCGGGAGGGTTTATTTTCTGGCGGGGGCGGTGGAGAAGAGTTGTCGGTTGTCGGTTGTCGGTTGTCCGTGGAAAAGGCGAAGAAGACGACCGAAGGCCGCTGGGCTCAAAGACAGAAGACCAAGAGAAGACTGGCGGCTGGCGGTGTTTCGGTGGGAGGTGCCCGGCTCGTCTCATATTTTCCTTTCTTACCGATGCACCGACTTGCCGAAGCACGGAGACACCGAAATATTTTTTTCCCAAATGATTCTGCCGAAGTTACTACTCAGGTATGGCAGAATCATTTATGGCAGAATCATTTCAGAATTGGAAAAAGTCATTGGATCAACCCCTGTCTGTGCGCATCCGCACGCAGACAGACAGACCCGTGATGAATCCCCCTCAAGACTCTTGAAAAATGATTCTGCCATAAATGATTCTACCATAAATGATTCTGCCATAAATGATTCTACCATAAATGATTCTACCATAAATGATTCTGCCATGAATGATTCTGCCATGAATTCTTTGGAACCTGAGTAGTAACCGAAAATCAATGATTTATCTGACACCGAGTTGTGATTCAGCCTGGAGAATACACTTGCACCGGTGCGCTGCGGCCCATTATTGAACACTCGGAGACACTCCTGAACGCGACCACGTCACCGCAGCGGCTCCGGGTGTCGCCGGATAGCAGGATCGTTTCGTTGAGCGGTTTGCAGAGCCGCTCGATCCGTGCGGCCACGTTCACCGTGTCGCCGATGGCCGTGTATTCGCGCCGGTGCGAGGCCCCCATGCTGCCCACCACCGCAGGCCCGGTGTGAATCCCGATGCCCATGCGCAGGGGCGCCCGGCTGGCTTTGGCGGCGTTGTATTCGGCGAGGCGTTCCTGCATCGCCAGGGCGCAGCGCACGGCCCGCGTCGCGTGATCATTCTGCACCACGGGCGCGCCGAAATAGACCATGAGCCCGTCACCGAGGTATTTGTCGAGCGTGCCGCCGTGATCGAAGACGACCCCGACCATCTGCTCGAAGTAGTCGTTGAGCAACGCGACGATCTCGGACGTGTCCATGGTTTCCCCCAGGCTGGTGAAGTCCCGCAGGTCGCTGAAAAGCACCGTCACCTCACATAGCTGCGTCGGGGTTGCGCCGTCTGCGGTCTCTTCGATGACCAGCGCCACTTCCGGGGAAAAATAGCGCCCGAGTCGCTCGCGCTGCAGATGCTCGCGGCAGATGGTCCACACCATCTCGATCCGCCGGCTGCGGGCGTACTCGCAGATGGCTGCGGTGGCCGAGAGCAGGAGGGTGCCGGCGAGCATGTGGAAGAGTTTTTCGCCGGCCATCACCACCAGCAGGATTTCCAACACCACGGCCATCAGCGTCGCAATCACGACCTGCCAGCGGTCGAGCGAGAGCGCGGCCAGCAGAATCAGGCCCATGAGGAGTGCGAGCGTGAAGTTGCTCACTGCCCGCGGCGCGTCGCTAACCTCAAGACTGATCAGTTGGATGAAAAACACCAGCGGCATGTCAATGAGGGGAATCGCCAGTCGGCTGAAATGCGTGATTCTCTCCGAGCGGCGCGACAGGAAGACCAGCACGCCGCTGACCGCCGCGTAGGCGAGGAGGATGCCGCACGCCAGGCGGTTCATCATCTGCATCCTCGGAATGAAGGGCAGCACCTCGAGCAGGAGAAATGCGATGACGACGGTGAAACGCAGTTGGTTCAGCCGGAGCGCATTGGCGAGCTGCTCCGCATGGAGCACCCGGGCAAATGCACCCGCTCCCTGGGAGATCGTCGCGGCAGATGGCTTGTTCATGCGATTATTGCCAGGGAATTGCTTGCCGGGTTCGCGTGCATGAGAAAGGCGGGGCTCGAAGAGCGGGAGCAAGGGGGGGCTCAGTTCACCGGAGCACCACTGGCTTCATTCGCGCCGCCGGAGCCGCCCAAGTGAAGTTGAGGAGCCCGGAATAGCAAAATGATGGCAAGCCCGATATTGACGACCGGGACGAAGGCGACCAGCAGCCACCACCCGTTCATGCCCACGTCGCGCATCCTCGGCAAGACAATGAAAAACAGGAGATAGAGCAACAGACCGAGGACCGCACTCCACCAATAAAGGGGAGCCATCGTGGTATCATTCGTGTAAAGCGAAAGCATCACGATGTCGGCCAGCAGTCCCCGCAAAAAGTATGCCAGCCGGTGCAAGCGTCCGGGAAAGATCAACTCGATGAGCCACTGCATGACTGCTTGTTGCAGGGTAACTCTTGCAGGCGTGATCACATTCGGGATTTGCATGGCAACCGGATTGTTGATGGTTCAATCGGGGGAACCACCCGGATCAAACCGGGCGGCGTGGCAACGCTGGAGCGTGGTTCGCGAAAAAGCAAGAACTCATTTTATACTTATAGTGCAAATCCGGCGGGCGCACAGACTGGGTTGCAGGGTTTCCGGCCCATGGCCACGTCCATGGCTCCGGTCGGGGCTTGCGTTGGGGGCGGGGGGGCTTTAGCTTGCGCCGATGCTTGCCGCAATCCACACCTCATTCTTTCAAACCGGCAGTCCGGCCGCCCCGCTGCGACTGCGGGATGGCGCCGTGCTGCCGGGGCTAACCATCGCCTACGAAACCTGGGGGGAATTGGACGCCGGGGGCTCCAACGCGATCCTGGTTTTTCACGCCTTGTCCGGCTCCCATCATGCTTCCGGCTTCAATCCGGAGCTGCCGGAAGTCGGCGAATTCTGGCAACCCGAACTCCACGAGGGCTGGTGGCAGGCCATGGTCGGACCCCGCAAAGCCATCGACACGCGGAAGTACTTCGTGATCTGTGCGAATTATCTTGGCGGCTGTTACGGCAGCACCGGCCCCGGGTCCATCAACCCTGCCACTGCCAAGCCATGGGGTAGCTCATTCCCGGCGGTCACCGCCGCCGATCAGGCGGAAGTGGCTTGCCGCCTGCTGGATCACCTCGGCATCGCGCAGCTCAACGCCGTGGTCGGTCCCTCGGTGGGTGGCTTGGTCGGCCTCACCTTTGCCACGCGCTTTCCGCAGCGGGTGCGCAACGTCATCTCCATCGCCGCCGGCTTCAAAACCACCGTGCTCAACCGCTTGATTCTCTTCGAGCAAATCCTGGCGATCGAAAACGACCCGCACTTCAACGGCGGCGACTACTATGGCGGCGAGGCCCCGCGATACGGTCTGGCGCTGGCACGCATGATTTCCCACAAGACCTTCGTCCACCTCGATTCCATTGAAAGCCGTGCCCGCCAGGATGTCATCCAACCCGATGACGTGCTCGCATGGTATCGCGTGCGCGACCAGTTCCAGAGCTACATGCTTCATCAGGGGAAGAAATTTGTCCACCGGTTTGACGCCAACACCTATCTGCGAATCATCGACATGTGGTCGCGCTACGACGCGACGCTGGAGGGTGATGCGGAGTCCCCGGCGGCCTTGTTCGAGCGATCCAGGCTGGCCGGCCAGCGCTGGCTGGTGTTTTCCATCGACTCCGACTTCTGCTTCTATCCGGAGGAACAGGCCGAGCTGGTGAAGCACCTCGAAGCCGCCAAGGTGGACGTGATGCACATTACCGTACACTCGGACAAGGGCCATGATTCGTTCTTGTTGGAGCCGAACCTGTACACGCCGCACCTGGCGTGGTTGTTAGACAGGGGCGCGGAGCACCACCGGCACTGACCGTCCATTCCCGATGCTCCCCGCACTAACAGGCCTTTCGCCGGACGCCCTCGCCACCTGGCTGCGGGAGTCCGGCGAACCGTCCTTCCGCAGCGCCCAGATTCTGCATTGGATCTGGCAGCGGAAAGCCGCTTCCATTGCGGCCATGAGCAATCTGCCAGTCGCGTTGCGAGCCAGCCTGAGCGAGTGCTTCCGCCTCCACTCACTCGAGCACACGCACACTCAGGGCGCGGCAGACACGACCCGCAAATTCCTGTTTCGCCTGCACGACGGGCGCTATGTGGAAAGCGTGCTGATCCCGGCGAACCCGGCGCTCTACGGCGAGACCTCGGACCGCCGCACGCTGTGTGTGTCATCCCAGGTGGGTTGTGCCTACGGTTGCCGGTTCTGCGCCTCCGGGCTGGCGGGTTTCACCCGCAATCTGGATGCTGCGGAGATCGTCGATCAGGTGCTGGCTGCGGAACGTCTCACTGGCGAGCGCGTGGACAACCTGGTGTTCATGGGCATGGGTGAACCCCTCGCCAATCCCGAGCCCCTGCTTGCCGCCATCGCCCTCATCACCGGCCCGCAAACCCTCCGCTTGGGAGCCCGGCACCTCACCATCTCCACGGCCGGCCTGGTCCCGCAAATCCGCCGCCTCGCCGAGCATCCCCAACAACTCCGCCTCGCCATCTCGCTCCACGGCGCCACCGATGAGGTGCGGGACAAGATCATGCCGATCAACCGGAAATGGCCGCTCGCGGAGTTGCTGGATGCGCTCGACTACTGGAACACGCTCAAGCAACACCGGCTGACGCTCGAATACATTCTCATTGCCGGCCTCAATGATGCCATGGCACAAGCCACCCTGCTGGCCCGCCACGCCCGCCGCCTGCACGCCAAGGTGAATCTCATCCCCTACAACACCGTGGCAGGATTGGAGTGGCAACGGCCGCCAGACGCGCATTGCCGCAAGTTTCTCCACACCCTCGAACGCGCCGGAGCCACCGCCACCCTCCGCGTTGAAAAAGGCCATGACATCGATGCCGCCTGCGGCCAGCTCCGCCTCAAACAGGAAACCGCAGAAGGAATCCGGGGCTAACCGAAGCATCCCGGCGGCACCCTCTGTCATGTCTTGCTCTTACTTGATCATTGAATGTTGGAAGTTGAATGTTGAATGTTGAATGTTGAAATCTTCGACGTGAAAAATGGTGTAACCGCAGCTCTCCCGGTTTAGCCACAGCGGGGTGGCGGGCTGCGCACTTCCCACCGCACTCCAGACTTTGGCTCGCGCCTGGGCAGGTGAATGGATGGACTGCGGTGGGAAGCGCCGCGCCACACCGCTGTGGCCAAGTCCCGGCGCTCCCCGGAATGTGCCAAGTCGTTTTCCGGGATGCATTGCCAATTCCTGGTTCACGCCGCGAACGTGGGCGTGGCTGCCGCGTCCCGCGGCAGGCCTTGCTGGTGGCGTCTCGCCACCAGGGAGCTGTGGCAGCTCCGCACCCTCCGCGTCCGCAAGCCGATCATTCAACTCCCTAACCATCTTAGCCTTGAAATGCACGATCCTCGTCGCCCGGTTCACCAACTCCGGCCGCAGGTGGCGGCGAATGGCTTCGTCCACCGTGGCCCGGGCATCCTGCCCGCCGCCTTCTTGCTCCATTCCACAGCGTCCGAAACCTCGTCGCCGCGCACGCCTGGCCCACCAAATCCAGCGCCTTGTCCGGCAACCTGAAATCCGGCAGATAGCGGATCGACCACTCCACCGCCGCCCGCAGTGCCGCCTCGTCGAGCGCCACGGTAGGGCCGGGGCGGCCGCGCCCCGCCCTGACTTACCCTGAGGACGCGGTGTGAATGCAATGGTCATCGGAACGCGAATTTCTTGCTCTTTCCATTCACCACCCATTCGCACCGCCATTCGGCGGACAGTGGGCGGACCGGGCCGGATCCGCCCTACCAGCACACCGTCCCTCTCGATGCTCTGTAGCGGCGCGTCTATGACCGCCGGACTTTTCTCCAAACGACCACGCCACCCCGCCTTCGCAAGAAAGTCAGCGACGCTCATAGAGACGCCGCTACAATTTCCAATTCGTGGTCGCCCCGATCAC
>JAPLUI010000278.1 GCA_026397725.1 Verrucomicrobiota bacterium
AGGAATCAAGCGGGCTGCAGACGCTGAGGCCGGGTTGGTTGAGGACGTGTGGGTAAATCTGGGTGGTCGTGACGTGGGGGTGACCGAGCATCTCTTGTACCGTCCGCAGGTCGTAGTGAATATTAAGTAAAAGCTCGTGTGCCAGAAGATGCACGACGTGTCCGACGCGTCCGACGCGTCAACGGCCTGTCGGAACTGCCAGTCGGCAAGGTGGGTGGAGCGGCCGAGGGCAGCGAAGTAGGCGGACGTGGTGTCGGCGGTTGGAAGGAGATTGATGAGTGCTGAGTGTTGATTGTTGAGGTTTGAATGGAAGATGAAGAATTCGCCTTTCAGTCACTTCTGAAATCAACATTCAACAATCATCACTCATCAATCCATTTGGCGGGTTGGTCCAGGCCTCGGCCCGGCGAACGTAGTAGTCGCGGGTGGTGGGGCGGATGGCAAGGGATTCGAGGCGGTGGAGGAAATTCAGCCGTGCTGGAGTCGCGGCGGAAGCGGCCGGTGAGGGAGGCGTGGCTGGGACATAACGACAAGATAGCAGTTCTAAAGAACAGCTTAGTGGAAATGTTTGAAAATTGTGGAGGAGCGGCAGCGGGAGGCGCCAGCAGTGGCCGTTGGACCGGTGGGGTGAGGCGATGAGGTGCGGAGTCCGTTGGACGACTGCTAAGAAATTGCTTTTGGAGTGAAGGCCGGTGGATTGTTGTAGTCCTTCTCAGCCGTCTGGCCGCCGGCGTGCTGCGTTGCCCAAGTGGCGTAGCCACTCGCGTTGCCATTCAATAATCAGACTCGCAGTTGGGTGACGGTCCCCACAGGGTGGGGCTGGCAACGACGGTGCCGCCGCCGCCCGGATTATGGGCCGGGTTAACCGAATCCAGCGTTGAACGTCCAGTTGGCGTAGTATGTCAACGCTTGCGCGCTGCCCGCCAGGAACGCCGCAGCCACCGCCGAGGCGAGGGCGAGGCGTTTCATGGTACTTCTCGTTTGTTTGATGATATCTGGTCTTCTCATGGTATAACCTCTGAGCGCGAAAGTACCTAACCGCCTGGTGATGCAGTTTCAACTTCCAACATTCAATGATCAAGTCAGAGCTTGAAGGCAGCCTTGAAGGCGTCGGCGATTTCGGGGTGGAGGTCGGGGTTGATGCCGTCCTGATCGAAGGGCAGGCCCATGGCGGTCAGGTCGTGCTTGAGTTGGACGGCTTCCTGGGCCGGGGAGACGCGCGGGGGCAGCACCCGGGTGAGCGGAACGAGCCAGGCATTGAGGGTGTGGCCGCCGTCCACCATGAGGTCGTGACCGGTGACGTAGTTGCTGGCGTCGGAAGCGAGAAAAACGACCGGGCCGTGGAGATCCTCGGGGCGCTCGACATAGCCTAACGGAGTGAGGTCGCGGATGCGCTGGCGCACCACGATGGGGGTGGACGCATGCATCGGGCTGAGGATGTAGCTGGGGCTGATGCAATTGACATTGATGTTATGGCATCCCCACTCGGCGGCGAGGGTTTTGGTGAGGTGGACGATGCCGGCCTTGGACGCGTCGTAGGACGCATTGCAGTTGGCGATGGTGGCGGACATGCTGGCGGTGTTGATGATCTTGCCGCCGGCTTGTTGGGCGATCATCTGGCGGGCCTCCGCCTGGCAGCAGAGGAATGCTCCGGTTAGATTGACGGCAATGACCTTGTCCCAGTCTTGCTGGTGGAGCGTTTCGTCGGCCCCGAGGATGGCGATGCCGGCATTGTTGACGGCGATGTCGAGCCGGCCGAAGCGTGCGACGACGGCATCCACCATCGCCTGCACCTGCGCGGCCTGGGTCACGTCGCATCGGATATAGAGGCTGTCGCGGCCCAACGCTTGGATTTCCGCGGCGGTCATGGGGCCGACTTTATCGTCGATATCGACGATGGCGACGTCGGCCCCGGCGGCAGCGAGCGCGAGGGCATAGCCGCGGCCGATGCCGACGGCACCGCCGGTGACGAGGGCCTTTCTACCGGTTAGATCAAACAATGCGGGCATGGCTGGGCATGGGGTCGGGCTTGGCATGCCGCGAGTATAGCGCTAGCGGTGGCCGTCGGACAAGTGCGAATATCAAATCAAATCGCGCGGGCTGGGCGGTGGTCCCCGGGTTAAAGCAGCATGCGGCCTGCCTCAATCCGTGAGCGGGCGGATGCGGACGTTGCGATAGGCGACCGGGCCGTGGTCGCCTTGCAGGCGCAGGGGACCGCTCGCCTGTTCGGGGAGCCCCGCGCGGGTGGGTCCTAACAATTCAATGGATTCCTGCACGAGTTGGCCGTTGTGGATGACCTGGTCGAAGCGGGCATTGCGGGTCTTGGTGCCGGCGGCGTCGAAGCGGGGGGCGCGGTAGATCACGTCGAAGCTCTGCCACTCGCCCGCCGCTTTGCTGGCATTGACCCGCGGCGAATGGCCGCGGACGTTGGCATCGTTGATCCATTCCGGATAGATGCCGCCGCACTCGATGCCGGGATACTCATCTTTCGCCTTGCCGAAGCTGTCGTAAATCTGCACCTCATGGCTGCCGAGGAGGTAAATGCCGGAGTTGGAATGCGCCGGGATCATGAACTCCAGATGCACCTCGACGTCGCCGAAGCGTTCCTTGGTGAGCAGATACTGCCCCGCGCCCTGCGAGACCACCACGCCCGTGCCGGGTTCGGTGGCCAGGCGGGCGGCGTCTTGCGGGTCGGTTCTGACGTTTCCGACCTCGCTCCAACCGGCGGCGTTTTCCCAAGCCACCAGGGCCTTGCCGGCTGGCATCAATGCCGTGCCCTGCATGCGGCGCCATGCGTTCATGGAGCGCTGCAGGTTGGCCCGGGCGTCACCCTGAATGCCATAGTGCTGCAAGCCGATGGGTCCGCGATAGTCCAAGTCCCGGAGCTTCGCCAGGACTTGGCCCACGTCGTAGCTTCCGCTGTCCAGCGGTTGGATCAATTTCCCCCAATCCTTGGCCCCGGCATCCGCGCCATTGAGCGTCACCGCCAACAGATGGGGACGCGCCTCCTGCAAGCGGGTGTCGAGTTTCGTGCCATCGACCATCAGCCAGTGGCAAAGGTTGAAGGTGACGCCGAAGTTCTTCCGCTCCACCTGGCGGGCCAGGCGCACCGCGTCATCGACCCGCTCGACCCAGCACCCGCTGTGCGGGTAGAGGGCGATGCGCAGGCCACCCGCTTGCGCCAGGTCCGCCACCTCGCGCATGACCGGCACGGCCCGCGCGTCGCCCGCAGGGTCGGATGGCTTGTTAGCCGCGGTGGTGACGAACAACCACAGGATCGCGTCGCGGTTGCGCAACTGGTTGATGGCCTCGCGGATCTCCGCGCCAAGCGGGGCGGCGGCATCGAGATCGAGTTTCAGATAGAGCGCGAACAACTTCAGGTGCTGGCGGTCCAGGGCGGCGAGCATGTCGCGCAGCGCCTCTGGCGAGGTGTAGCTCGGCCCGATGCCGGCGAAGCCGAGGTCCTTGACCAAGGCCACCTGCGCCTCGGCCGTCTGGTGGGCCGCGTCGCGGGTGCCGGTGTCCATCGCGAAAAACTCCGGTTCCGCCGCGTCGCAGATGGCGGCGGTGGCGCAGGCGGCTAACAGGGTGAGGAGGGAGGGTCCGGGTTTCATGCCTTGAGTTCTTTCAGGTCGACTTCCAGCCGGCGGTTTTCCTTGAGCAACTGTTCCATGGTTAGAACCACCCCGCGCTCGGCGGCCTCGCGGCCGAGGATGCACGCAAGGCAGCCGTCCACCGCCCGTCGCACGGTGGGGTTGGTGAAATCCCCGCCGGTGACACTTTGATAGAAACTGGCGATGTTGCGGGAGGCGCCCGCGTCATAGAGGTTTTCGACCGTGCCGCCATTGTACTGCTGCGGGCCGCCCCGCAGGAAGGTCTTGCCCCAGTAATTGATCTGCGCATAGGCGGCGGGACCATGGCAGACGACCTGCAGCACGCTTTCGGCGCTGTTGTTAAGCCCCTGCCCGAAATGGTTGTGCACCACCCCGTTGGCATATTGATAGACCACCGAGCATACGTCGTGCGCATCGCCATGCGGCTCCGGCCGGGCGATCCGCGAGCACCCGGAGGCCACGGTCGGGCGTTCTCCGATGACCCACAGCGCCGCGTCGATGGCATGGATGTCGAAGTTGCCGATGAGGTCACAGCCCAGCGCGATGTCGTTGACCCAGATGAGGCTCTGCAAGCGGCTTTCGATGTTGGCCGTCTTGGGCGGGTCGGGGAAGCAGCCGCCCACGCCATAGGTCTGCACTTGTGCCAGCTTGCCGAGGCCGCCCTCGCGGATGCGGCGGGCGACCTCGATGTTGGCGGGGTCGGTGGGCATCTGATAGTCCACCAGCAACACGCGCTTGGCCTGCGTCGCCTTGGCGCCGGCGGCTTCGATGGCGAGACAACCGGGCACATCCACGGCAACCGGTTTGGCCATGTAAACGTGCATGCCGGCCGCCACCGCCGCCGTCGCGTGTTCGGCGAAGAAATACGGTGGCAGCACCAGCGCCACCGCCTCCACGCCGCTTTCGAGCACTTTGCGGTAGCCGGACAAGCCGGAGAACCGCCGCGCCTGATCCACGCCAAGCGCTTCGCCGACACGGTCCGCGACCGGCTGGAAGTAGTCGGCCACGGCATGGAACTGGTAGCCGCCGTGCTTCTGGAAGAGTCCGGCAATCCATGAGCCGCGGCCACCGCAGCCGACGAGGCCGAGCTTGAGTTTGCGGGTGATGGCGGGAGCGGCGGCGTCCTGGGCGCGGCTCGCCAGCGGGCCGAGCACGCTGGCGGCCGTCACTCCGCCGAGGAATTGTCGGCGCGATAATGGCGGGGTGTTCATGGTTGACATGGGAAAATCATGGCCAGCGGAAACCTCGGACGCAAGCGCAAATCGTACGGTGGCGAAAACCCCGTCCCTTCACTCGCCCCATGGGCCTGCGCGTCAAGCAACCTGGAAGGCCTCGAAGCGCTGAATATCCGTGATTCTTCAGCACCAGAGGTGTGATCGGTGAGCGCCCAGGGCCTCGCCCCGGGAAAACGGATAGACGCCATCCTGCGCCCTGCAAGGGCGGCATCATCCATCTGCCATTCGTTCATTCGTTCGTTCGTTCGTTCGCCCCTTGCCGGGCTCCGGCCTTGCTTGGGAACCCGCATCCGGGGCGAGGGCCCATAAGCGCCAACTCAGGAGCCGTGCAAGAATACCTGTCGCATTGTAGCGGCGCTCTGTGAGCGTCGCAGCCAAAGAGATGCGCGATGCATTCGCCAGCGACTTTTCCCGCAGGGGAAAAGTAGTCACAGACCGCCGCAAGGCCGACGCAGGATCGCCTTGTAGCGGCGCTCTGTGAGCGTCGCAGCCGAAGAGATGCGCGATGCATTCGCCAGCGACTTTTCCCGCAGGGGAAAAGTAGTCACAGACCGCCGCTACAACGCTGGCGCAAGCACGCCTTGTAGCGGCGCTCTGTGAGCGCCGATGCCAAAGAGATGCGCTTGTGCTTTCGCATCGACGGGCACAGACCGCCGCTACAAGGCCGGCGCAGGATCGCCTTGTAGCGGCGCTCTGTGAGCGCCGATGCCAAAGAGATGCGCGATGCATTCGCCAGCGACTTTTCCCGCAGGGGAAAAGTAGTCACAGACCGCCGCTACAGTGCACCTCATGCGCATGCGACAGTTATTATTGCGCTAACTCAGAGCGAGCCATGGCTTTGGGCGAGCAACAGGGCGTAGGCCAACTTGCAAAGCAAGTGCAGCAGTTGGTCGGTGGCCATCCCGAATTTCCCTTCGCCTTTGCCCAGATCGATCAGGCCGTGGAGGAGTAACTCGGCGGCGGCAAAGGCCAGCGAACCCGAAACCACCCAGACCCCGCCGGCCTGAATCACGCAGTGGGCCAGCAGCGCGATGAGCCACTCACTGCGACTGCCCGCCTGCTTGCGGGATTTCTGGCGGGCGAGATAGTCGCCTTGCAGCGGAAAATCCGCCAGCGTATGCATGATCGCGAAGGCGGCAAACAGCGCGAGCGGTCCCTGTTGGATGACGGCGTTCACTTGGGGCCGGCGGACCAGAAGTTAGTCGCCCGTTCCTCGGCGCTGGCGAGTTTTTCGTTCATCCGGCGGATCCGCTTGGACTCCTGCCGGAGCAGGCCGCGCAGCACGCTAACACCCGCCGCCGGATCCGCCTCCAGAAACGCATCCATCTCGTCGCGGGTGAGCACCCACACCAGCCCGTTGCTGCGGCAAATCGCCGTCGCGCTCGCCGTGGCGGGGTCGAAGAGATTGATTTCACCGAAGGAATCGCCTTGGCCGAGGCTCGCCAGGAGCACCTGGCGCTCGGCGGCGGCAGCCACGATGTGCAGGGTTCCCGCCAGGATGACGTAGAGGGATTCCTGGCACGCGCCCGCAGCGATGAGGACCTCGCCGGTTCTCGGACGGAGGAATTTTCCAAAGCACGCGAGAAACGCGCGATGTTCGGCCGCAACCTCGGCCAGAAAACCGATGGCTGGAAGCTCCGAGGCGGAGATGGATGGATCGTTCATGGGGGGCGGGAGTGTGGGGGTGTGGTGGGGTGGGGAAATCGGGTACGGGCGGTGACCGGAGTGTCCGTTAGCGCTTCCGCCAGTGGGACTTACCAGAACCGGCTTGTTTGCCAAGGTCAATATTTTCAGGGCATTATTTTCAGGGTGCTTGGTTGCCGAGTTGCCAATGGCCGAGTCGGCATGATCCGGCAAGGTGAACCGCAGATGGCGCGGATGACTCGGATGGCGCGGGATTCAGGCCAATGCCTCCAGCCGCCCGAGTCACCTGGCTCCGGTGGTGCCCGCCAAGGAGCGACGACTCCTGTCGTCGTGAGGAAGGATCGCCCATGAGCAGTGGCACGCTGGTTTGCTCGAAAAATTCTCCGCAAGTTTCCCGACCCGGCGCGTCATCCTCCTGCCATGAACCGACTTTCCCTCAACGCACCCAACCCCGCACCCAGGCCGCCTCCCAGCCATTTCACCACGGCTGACTGTCTGGAGCTTCCGGCTCCGCACCGGGCGCCCGCCCAGGGGCGGGCGCCTCTCAACAACGCTTCAATTTCATCACCTGAGCGGGAAAAATCGCCGGAATTCAACTTCCCGCTTGCCAAAATCCCCCGCATCGGCACGCTTCCAGCTTGGCAGCAATGCCCCAATGATGACACCTCCCCGCCAATTCCCATGATTTGGTTGTCCTTAATCCACCCCATGGCTACCCCCCAACCTCGGTTCCCCGCAATCCTCCGTCGCCTCACCGCGCTGGGGGTCATCGCCGCCGCGCTTTGCGCCAGCGCGCAGGTGCCGGATACGCTCAAGCACACGATCTTGCCGCCACCGGTCGGCACGCAAAGTGGCGCGGGACTCGGCAGCAGCGTGGCGGTGGATGGTGGCTTCGTCGTCTGCGGCGCTCCATTGGATGACACCGGCGCGACGGATGCCGGGGTGGTCAAGGTGTTCGACTCAACGACAGGCGTCTTGCGGTTCGTGCTGCCCAACCCCAGCCCGACGGACAATGACCAGTTCGGTCTCTCCGTGGCCATCTCCGGCACGCGGGTGGTGGTGGGGGCGCCACTCGACGATTCCGGCGCAGTTGACGCGGGATGTGCGTATGTTTATGAACTGAGTAGCGGGACGCCGACCGTCCCGGTATTCACGTTGAACAAGCCAAGCCCGGTTGCGGATGACGAGTTCGGCTATTCCGTGGCTATTTCCGGCACACGGGTGGTGGTGGGGGCGCCTTGGAACGATTCGGGCGCAACCGACGCCGGCGGGGCTTATGTATATGATCTCAGCAGCGGGACGCCCACAGTTCCAGTGGCCACCCTGACCAACCCGGCCCCGGGTCCGGGTGACTGGTTCGGTTGGTCGGTGGGAATCTCCGGCACGCGGGTGGTGGTGGCTGCCCGGTTGGACGACACGGGAGCAATTGATGCCGGAAGCGCTTACGTCTTTGATATCAACAGCGGGACGCCCAATGTGCCGGTGGCCACGTTGAACAATCCCACCCCGGCGATGAGCGACTACTTTGCCGTCTCGGTGGCCATCTCCGGCACCCGCGTGATCGTGGGGGCGAATAACGACGATACCGGAGCAAATAATGCGGGTAGTGCCTACATTTACGAGATGGCTGGCGCTTCGCCCTCAGTGCCAGTGGTCACGTTGAACAACCCCAGTCCAAGTGCCGGTGACGGCTTTGGCAACTCAGTGGCCATATCGGGCACCCGGGTTGTGGTAGGGGCGATCAACGACGACACCGGAGCTACCGACGCGGGCAGTACTTATGTATACGACGTCAGCAGCGGCACACCCACCGTGCCAGTGGCCACGCTGAACAATCCCAGTCCGGCGGCGGGCGATTCCTTCGGCTTGGCAGTCGCCATCTCCGACATGCAGGTCGTGGTGGGGGCTAACCTTGATGACGCTGGAGCCACCGACGCCGGAAGCGCGTATGTCTATAATTTCAGCAGCGGGACGCCCACCGTTCCAGTGGCTACCCTCAATAACTCCGGCCCGGTGGCGGGCGACAACTTCGGCAACTCGGTGGCTGTTTCCGGCAGGTGGATGGTGGTAGGTGCGTATCGAGACGATACAGGGGGCACGGACTCTGGAAGTGCGTATGTGTATGATCTCAGCAGCACCACCCCAACAGTGCCCGTGCTCACCTTGCCCAATCCCGCCCACGCTCCGGGCGACCAGTTCGGTTACTCAGTGGCCATCTCCGGCACGCGGGTGGTCGTCGGGGCTTGGCTGGACGATACCGTAGCAAACGACGCGGGAAGTGCCTATGTCTATGACCTCGCCAGTGGAACTCCCACAGTGCCCGTGGCCACTCTGAACAAGCCGGGTCCGGCGGCCGGTGACTACTTTGGCTATTCGGTGGCCATTTCCGGTACGAAGGTGGTTGTGGCAGCCGTATGGGATGACACTGGTGCCACCAACACGGGGAGTGCCTATATCTATGACCTCGAAAGCGTGACACCCACAATCCCCGTTGTCACGCTCCACAACCCTCATCCGGGACCAACTGAGGATTTCGGCACCTCGGTGGCCATCTCTGGCACTCGCGTCGTAGTCTCTGCTCGACTTGACGACACGGGAGCCGCTGACGCCGGTAGCGTCTATGTGTATGACCTCGGCAGCGGGACGCCCACGGTGCCGATCGCCACGCTGAACAATCCGAGAGCGGCGATGAGCGACTACTTCGGCGTCTCGGTGGCCATCTTCGGCACGCGGGTAGTCGTTGGGGCGAACGGGGACGACACGGGAGCCAGTAACGCGGGGAGTGCCTACGTTTACGACATGACTGGTAGCACGCCCACCGTGCCAGTGGTTACGTTGAACAACCCCAGTCCAAGTGACGGTGACGGCTTTGGCCACTCGGTGGCCATATCGGGCACCCGGGTTGTGGTGGGGGCTCCCTGGGACGATACCGGAGCATCTGACTCGGGGTGTGCGTATGTTTATGACCTCAGCAGCGGGACACCCACGGTACCCATCGCCTCACTGAATAATCCCAGTCCGGCGGGGGGGGACTGCTTCGGCTACTCGGTGGCCATTGACGAATTCACCGTTGCCATCGGCACGCCCTATGATGACACCGTCATGACCGACAAAGGTGCCGTATATGTTTACGGCCCATCGCAGTGGGATGTGGACGCGGGTTTCACCCCGCTCGCCGACAGCGATGTCTCCGCTGCCGCGATGCAAGCGGATGGCAAGCTGCTCATCGGCGGCGGTTTCTCGGACATTGATGGGGTGGCGCGCAATTACGTGGCCCGGCTCAATGGCGATGGCACGCTCGATGCCGATTTCAATCCTGATGCGGATTTCATGGTGTCCAGCATCGCCGTGCAGAACGACGGCAAGGTCCTGATCGGCGGAGCCTTTAACAACGTGGGAGGTGTTATGCGCAACTACCTCGCCCGGTTGGATTCCAGCGGCAGCGTTGATGGCGGATTCAATCCCGATCTCGATTACGTGGTTTCCAGCATGCTCATTCAAGCCGATGGCAAGATCGTCATTGGCGGCAGTTTCACGGCGGTGGGTGGAGTCACGCGAAATCGGGTGGCACGGCTCTTAACAGATGGGACGCTCGATTCGGGTTTCAATCCTGAGGTGGATGGCGACGTGTTATCCTTGGCGCTGCAAGGAGATGGGAAAATCCTCGTGGGTGGCAATTTCACCGCCGTGGGTGGCGTGGCCCGCAATGGCATTGCCCGGCTGAATGCGAATGGCTCGGTGGATACCGGCTTCAATCCCAACGCCAACCTGGATGTGATGAGCATGGCGGTGCAGGTGGATGGCAAGCTCGTGATCGGTGGTGCCTTCACCACGGTGGGTGGCGTCGCCCGCAACCACTGCGCCCGCTTGAATGGCGATGGCTCGCTCGATCTGACCTTCAATCCCAACGTGGATGACAACGTCGTCAGCACCGCTATCCGCGTGGACGGAAGCATCGTGATCGGTGGTTCGTTTAACTCGGTCGGCGGCACGACGCGCCATGGCGTGGCGAGATTGAGTGCGAGTGGCAGCCTGGACAGCGGGTTTGCGCCGAGCGCCGACGACGCGGTGACCAGCGTCATGATCGACGGTGATGGCAGGATCGTGTTGGGCGGATATTTCACGATGATCGATGGCATCCCACGGAGTCACTTCGCCCGCTTGACGACGGATGCCAGCACGCAAAGCCTGACGGTGCCGGATCTGAGCCAAGTGCGGTGGCTGCGGGGAGGCTCAGCTCCCGAGGCGGGCTATGTCTCGTTTGATCTTTCCACCAATGGTGGTGCCACCTGGTCATTGTTAGGTGCCGGAACACGCACGGTCGGCGGTTGGGAGTTGACCGGATTGAGTTTGCCGGTGAGCGGCCAAGTCCGGGCGCGGGCGCGGACGGCGGGCGGGCAGGGCAATGGGTCGAGCGGGCTGTTGGAGTCGGTGACATCATTCAGCTATTTGAATGTGAATGCCGAGGCGGTGAGTGTGGCGTTGCAAGCGGATGGCAAGACCGTGGTCGGCGGCCGCTTCACCAACGTCGGCACGACGGCACGCAACCGCATCGCGAGGTTCAACTCTAACGGAACTCTGGATGCCGGTTTCAACCCGGACGCGAACAATGCGGTATTGGGCACCGCCGTGCAACCCGACGGCAAGATCGTGATCGGCGGCAGTTTCACCACTGTGGGCGGGGTGCCCCGCAATTCCATCGCCAGGCTCAATGCGGACGGCACCGTTGAAACGGCGTTCAATCCGGGAGCGAACGCGGCGGTCAACAGCATTGGCTTGCAGACGGATGGCAAGATCGTGTTAGGCGGCAGCTTCATCAACGCCGGTGGTTCCACGCGCAACCGCTGCGCCCGCCTGAACGCCACCGGCACGCTGGACACCGGCTTCAATCCCAATGTCAACGGCGCGGTCAACAGCGTGGCGATCCAACCGGATGGCAAGATTCTGTTAGGCGGAGCCTTCACTTCAGTTGGCTCCACCCGCAACGGCATCGCCAGGCTCAACGCCAACGGCAGCCTGGAGGCCTTCAACCCCAACGTGACCGGCGGCAGCGTGTCCTGCCTCGCGCTCCAAGCGGATGGGAGAATCCTGTTGGGTGGGAGTTTCACCACCGTGGGCGGCACCGCCCGCAACCGCCTCGCCCGCGTCAACGCCGACGGATCGTTAGATGCCACCTTCAATCCCAACGCGGATGGCACCGTCACCAGCATGGTCGTCCAGACGGATGGCAAGATCCTCATCGGTGGCTCGTTCACGACCCTTGGCGCAACCCCGCGCGGCCGCCTCGCCCGCTTGCTGGCCGATGGCACGGTGGATACCACATTCGCCGCCGATGCCGATAACTCCATTTCCTGCCTCGCCCTGAAAGCGGACGGCAAGTTACTCGTCGGCGGTACCTTCACCGCGATCGCCGGCTCATCCATCAGTTACCTGGCATTGCTCAGCAACGATCCCGCCACGACCGTCCTAACAGTACCGGATTACACCCGCGTCCAATGGCTGCGCGGCGGCACCTCACCCGAAACCCAACAAGTCACCTTCGAACTCTCCACCGACGGCGGTACCGTGTGGTCGTCATTGGGTGTCAACACGCGGATCGCCGGCGGCTGGGAAAAAACCGGCCTCGATCTAAGCGGCAGCGGCCTGGTCCGCGCCCGCGCCCGGACTCGCGGCGGACAATTCGGCGGATCGTCCGGGCTGGTGGAAACCGTCACCAGTTATACCGGCTTCGTCCCGGAGATCGCCGTCGAACAACCCTCCGGCACCAACATCGCCGACGGCGGCAGCAAGAACTTCGGCAATGTGGTGATTGGCAGCAATGCCAGTCTGACCTTCACCATCCTCAACAGCGGACTCTATCCTCTAACGGGTCTCGGCATCACCATCGACGGAACTAACAGCAGCGACTTCACGGTCACAGCCAGCCCGACGGCACCGGTTGTCGGCGGTGGTAGCACGACGCTTACGGTTCGTTTTGCACCGACGGGCACCGGATCTCGCGCCGCAGCTTTGCACGTCGTGAGCAATGATGCGGATGAGAATCCGTTTGACATTATCTTGAACGGCACCGGCATAACTGCGGGATTTATGGATCCGACATTCGATCCCAATGTTGCTGGAACCTATGTAAACGGAACGGCCGTTCAATCCGACGGAAAGATTCTGATTGTGGGGAATTTCACGAGTGTGGGTGGTCTGCCGCGAAGTAATCTCGCGCGTCTCAATACGGACGGCACTGTGGACACAAGTGCCACTTTCAATGCACCGACTAATGTGAATGGCCAGATCCTTTGCATTGCCGTCCAAAATGACGGAAGGATTGTCGTGGGAGGCACGTTCACTTCGATTAGCGGCCTTACGCGGAACCGCATCGCGAGATTGAATTCAGATGGGACAGTGGAATCGACCAGCACTTTCAACCCAGGTTCAGGAATTGGCGGCGGCGCAGGCGGTGGTATCGGCGGTGTATCATGCCTAGCTATTCAGCCTGACGGAAAGATTCTGGTTGCGGGTGACTTTACCAGCGTCAGTGGCCAGACGCGAACGGGAATAGCCCGGCTAAATCCTGACGGTTCTTTGGAAAGTATCGACACTTTCAACTGTTCTACCGACGGTTCATATCCCGAGGTTTTATGTGTCGCAGTGCAACCCGATGGAAAAATTGTGCTGGCCGGTAACTTCACCACGGTGAACGGGCAGACCCGCAGTAAGATCGCGCGTATACTTCACGACGGGGCATTGGAGGGCAGTGGAACCTTTACCCCGTCTATCTTCACTCACATCGTCGGGCAAGGGGACGGATTGGGATACATTACCAGCGCGTTGATTCAACGGGATGGGAAAATCGTTATCGGAGGCAAGTTTGTTAGTGTCAACGGGCAGCCACGGAGCCGCATCGCTCGATTGAACTCTGACGGAACTCTTGAGAGCCTTTCCACCTTCAATCCAGGGACGGGGCTGAATGATTCTGTGAATTCCGAAGTGTTGAGTATGGCGTTGCAGGCCGATGGCAGGATACTGGTAAGCGGGGAATTCACTGCTGTGAATGGCGAGGCACGCGGACGGATTGCACGGCTCGAGCCAAATGGGAATCTAGAAGGCACTATGACTTTTGACGCGGGCACGGGAACAAACAATGTCGCCAAGAGTGTCGCAGTTCGGCCAGATGGGCGGATCTTGCTGGCTGGTGGTTTTACGGCTTTCAATGGTGCAGCCCGCAACTGCATTGCACAACTAGCCAATGGTGCAGCAACTCAGATCATCACAGTTCCAAACAGTGCTCGGGTGCAGTGGTTACGCTCAGGTTCTGCTCCAGAACTGGCGGCGGTTACCTTCGATCTCTCTACCGATGGCGGTTCCAGTTGGATTCCGCTTGGTTCAGGGGCAGGATTCAGTGGCGGGTGGGAATCAACCGGCTTGAACCTGCCTCCTTCTGGCACAATCCGCACGCGAGGCAGTTCCTCGGGGGGGTACCTAAATGGCAGCTCCGGGGCTATTGAACAAGCCACTCCGTTCACAGTCACTCCCAATCCCGACATCGTCGTCGAGCAACCTGCCGGCAACAACATTGCCGATGGCGGCAGCGTGTCGTTTGGCAGCGCGGTCGTGGCCAACAGCGCCACCCGCACCTTCACCATCAAGAACCCCGGCTATGCCAGTCTGACCGGACTGGGAATCACCATCGATGGAGCTAACAGCAGCGACTTCACGATCACCGCCAGTCCCTCCGCACCCGTGGCCAGCGGTGGGGGTAGCACAGCATTCACGGTGCAGTTCACCCCGGCAGGTTCCGGAGCGCGCACCGCGGCGTTGCACATTGCCAGCAATGATCCTGATGAGAGCCCGTTCGACATCACGCTGAGCGGCACCGGACAGCCAGCGGGCACGGTGGACCCGACGTTCGACCCGAATGTGCCCGGCACCTATGTTCTGACCAGCACCGTGCAGCCGGACGGAAAGATTCTGCTGGGAGGAATCTTTGGCAGCGTGAACGGTCTGCCACGCAACGGCATCGCCCGGCTTTATGCGGACGGCACAGTGGAAAGCACGGCCACCTTCAATCCCGGTTCTGGTGCCAGCGGAGAGGTTTACAATGTTCAGGTTATGAGTATCGCCGTGCAGCCGAACGGGAGGATTCTGCTGGGAGGAACCTTCACCGGATTTGACGGTCAGCCCCGTGGTCGCATCGCACGACTGCATGCCAACGGCACCCTGGAGAGCGCTGCTTCGTTCAACCCTGGTAGTGGCGCAAACGGCGATGTCTATTGCGTGGCATTGCAGCCTGACGGGAAAATACTGCTAGGCGGCGATTTCACTTCCATTAATGGCCAGCCGCGCAAGCGCATTGCGCGGCTCAACGCTGACGGCAGCTTGGAGGGCACCGCCACGTTCAACCCCGGCACCGGCGCAGACAATAGTGTGTTCAACTTCGCGGTGCAGCCGGACGGCAAAATCGTCGTAGCCGGCATCTTTGGCACGGTGAACGGTCAGCCGCGCGGTGGCATCGCCCGGCTCAATGCTGACGGCAGCCTGGAAAGCACCGCCACGTTCAATCCCGGCACCGGCGCTAGCGGCGTTTATTGCATGGCACTGCAAGCAGACGGAAAGATTCTGCTTGGGGGGGGCTTTGGCAGCGTCAACGGGCAGACGCGCAACGGCATTGCGAGGCTCAATGCCGACGGCAGCGTGGAAAGCACCGCCACCTTCAATGCTGGTCTTGGAACCGATGCCCTGGTCATCACGATGGCCGTCCAAGCCGATGGCAAGATCTTGCTGGGCGGCAATTTCACAACCGTTCATGGCGTGGCTCGCAACTACATTGCCCGGCTGAGTGCCGATGGGACTCTGGAGAACTCGGCTACGTTTAACGCAGGCACGAATGGGCAAACCCGGAGTCTGGCATTGCAGGCGGACGGGCAGATTCTGGTCGGAGGTCTTTTCACAGCGGTCAACGGGACGGCGCGCAACAACTTTGCCCGCCTCAACAACTACGGGGCGACTCAGTCGCTGACCGCAACCAGCAGTACAGAGGTGCAATGGATACGCGGTGGAGCTGTGCCGGAAGTGACCGGAGTGACTTTTGAGTTGTCCACCGACGGCGGCTTGAATTGGAATCCGCTCGGCACTGGTTTGCCGGTCGCCGGAGGTTGGGGGCGCAGCGGGTTGAACCTCCCCGCCATCGGCTCGCTGCGCGCCCGCGGACGCGCCGCCTCGGGCTATGGAAATGGCAGTACCGGCCTCGTTGAGCAGGTGGTCCCGTTTAGTGTGACACCGTCTCCTGAAATTGTCGTTGAGCAGCCAGCGGGCGCAAGCCTCGTGGATGGAGACATTGTCTCTTACGGTCCCGTGGCAGTCGGGTCGAATGCCAGTCGCACCTTTACTGTGAAGAACATCGGCTATGGCGTGCTTACCGGGCTGGGAATCACGATCAACGGCCCGGATGCGGGAATGTTTAATGTCACATCGGGTCCAACGGCACCTCTCAACGGCCCTGGAGGCAGCACAACTTTTACCGTGCAGTTTGCCCATGCTATTTCGGGGACTAGGACTGCGGCGCTGCATATCGCGAGCAATGACGCCGACGAGAACCCATTCGACATCACTCTCAGCGGGAGGAACTTCTCAACAAACGCGGATCTGTCGGGTTTGGCGTTGAGCACAGCCTCGCTCAGTCCGACATTTTCCGCAACCACCACCAGCTACACGGCAACCGTCCCATACGGGACGTTTGGCATTTCCGTCGCCCCGATCGCGGTTGACGCGAATGCAAGCATCACGGTGAACGGTGTCCCCGTGACTTCGGGGTCGTCATCTGGCATCATCAATCTGAATACCGGCAGCAATCTCATTACGACGGTGGTCACCGCAGAAGACGGGACGACCACGCGGACTTACTCCACCACGATCACCCGGACGGTTTCTGTGCCTGGCACGGTGGACCCGACGTTCGACCCGAATGTGCCTGGCACCTATGTTCTGACCAGCACCGTGCAGCCGGACGGAAAGATTCTGCTGGGAGGAATCTTTGGCAGCGTGAACGGTCTGCCACGCAACGGCATCGCCCGGCTCGATGCGGACGGCACAGTGGAAAGCACGGCCACCTTCAATCCCGGCTCTGGTGCCAGCGGAGAGGTTTACAATGTTCAGGTCATGAGCATCGCCGTGCAGCCGGACGGGAGGATTCTGCTGGGAGGAACCTTCACCGGATTTGACGGTCAGCCTCGTGGTCGCATCGCACGACTGCATGCCAACGGCACGCTGGAGAGCGCTGCTTCGTTCAACCCTGGTAGTGGCGCAAACGGCGATGTCTATTGCGTGGCATTGCAGCCAGACGGGAAAATACTTTTAGGCGGCGATTTCACTTCCATTAATGGCCAGCCGCGCAACCACATTGCACGGCTCAACGCTGACGGCAGCTTGGAGGGCACCGCCACGTTCAACCCCGGCACCGGCGCAGACAATAGTGTGTTCAACTTCGCGGTGCAGCCGGATGGCAAAATCGTCGTAGCCGGCATCTTTGGCACGGTGAACGGTCAGCCGCGCAGTGGCATTGCCCGGCTCAATGCTGACGGCAGCCTGGAAACCACCGCCACGTTCAATCCCGGCACCGGCGCTAGTGGCGTCTATTGCATGGCACTGCAAGCAGACGGAAAGATTCTGCTTGGGGGTGGCTTTAGCAGCGTCAACGGGCAGACGCGCAATGGCATCGCGCGGCTCAATGCAGACGGCAGCGTTGAAAGCACCGACAGCTTCTATGCCGGCCCTGGTCTTGGAGCCGATGCCCCGGTCTACAGTCTGGCGGTGCAGGCCGACGGCAAGATTCTGCTAGTCGGCAATTTCACGAGCGTTCACGGCCTCACGCGCAACTACATTGCCCGGTTGAATGCTGATGGAACGTTGGAGAACTCGGCAACATTCAACGTGGGCACCGGTACGAATGGGCAAACCCGAAGTCTGGCATTGCAGGCGGACGGGCAGATTCTGGTCGGAGGACTTTTCACTGCCGTCAACGGCACCGCGCGTAACAACTTTGCCCGTCTCGCCAACAACGGTGCAACCCAGTCTCTCATCTCGACCAACAGTGCGCAAGTGCAGTGGACGCGCGGCGGAGCGGCACCGGAAGTGGAGGGGGTGAGTTTTGAGTTTTCCACTGATAGCGGTTTGAATTGGAATCCGCTGGGTGCCGGTTCGCGGATCACAGGAGGCTGGGGACGCACCGGTTTGAACCTCCCCGCCATCGGCTCGCTTCGCGCCCGTGGACGCGCCGCCTCGGGCTATTGCAATGGCAGCTCCGGCCTTATCGAGCAGGTGCAGAGCTTCGCCAATCCGCCGCTGGTTGTCACGAGTGCGGCTGGCAATTTGACAATCACTGGTGCCAGTTTGAATGCATTGGTAACACCGAACGGCAGCGCTACCACGTATTTCGAATATGGTCTAACAGACTCCTACGGAAGCACCACGGCCGTGCAGAATGTTGCCGGCGCGGTGCCGTTGAATGTGACGGCGGCGGTCACCGGGCTTGCTGCCAACACAAGTTATCATTATCGGGTTGTTGCGACGAATGCTGCGGGGACGGTATATGGGGAGGATGTTCCATTTGACACATTGCCCGATCCGCCAACTGCAGTAACCGCTAACGCTCTTGCCATCACCAGTTCGTCCGCCACCTTGGTTGGCGCGGTGAATCCGCTCAACCGGGCGACCCAAGTTCATTTCGAATACGGCTTCACCACGCTGTACGGGAACTCCACGCCGATCCAGAACCAAGCCGCAGGCAACAGCGTGGTGGAAGTTACCGCGACCATCACCGGCTTGGTTGCCAACGCGACCTATCACTACCGGATCGTGGCGACCAATTCCGGCGGAACAGGTTATGGGTTGGATGTTCCATTCGTGGCCACCAACGACGGCACACCCACCGCCAAGCCCTCGGTCACCACCGGCGGAGTGACTGACGTGACGACGACGACGGCGACTCTGTTAGGCACGGTCAATCCCAATGGCGGCATTACCAATGCGTTTTTCGAATATGGCACGACGAAGTTGTTAGGCAGCGTGTCGTCCGCGCTGGGGGTGGGCAACGGGGTGGTGCCGGCGAATTTGTTCTGGGCCCTGAGCCGACTGGAGCCCGGCACCACCTATTATTACCGTCTGGCGGCGGATAACAGCCTGGGGATCACGCGGGGGTCGATCCTCCTGCATTTCAAGACCCGCTTCCTGCCGCCCGTGGTCACCACGGGCAGCGCCTCGGCTCTGACGACCACCAGTGTCCGGGTGCACGGCACAGTGCGGGCCAGCGGCGCATCCACGCGGGTGTTCTTCGAATCCGGGACCGATGGCATCAATTTTCCTAACAGAATAGATGCGACCCCTGCAACGGTGACGGGTGACACGGAGACGGCGGCAAGCGCTGATCTAACAAACCTGCAAGGTGGCGTGACCTATTACTATCGGATTCGTGCGGAGAGTGAGGGTGGTGCGCCAGCCGGTGACAGCGTGGCCTTCACACCTGACATTCTGTCCGGGCTCACGCAGGTGTTTCCCCTGGCCCCGCCGCCGGCATCCGGCAGGGTGACGGTCACTCTCACACCATCGGGCATCGCCTCCGGCTGGCGCTTTGCGGGCGAACAACAATGGCGCGCGTCGGGAGTGGAGGTCAGCGGCTTGACCACCAGCGACCGGGTGATCGAGTGCATGCCGGTGAATGACTACATCCAGCCGCCACCGGAACCGGTGAGCGTGATCAGCGGCGGGGCACCGGTTGCCATCACCCTGGCATACTACAACACCGGGTTGAGCGGTAGCGGCGGGCTCAGCGTGATGCTCAAGCCGGATTCACTGGCCGCCCCCGGCGAGCCGGAGGCGGGGCGCGCGCAATGGCGCTTGTTCAGGCCGGGAATCAACGATGATCCCTGGCTCAACTCCGGGGAACTGCTAACGGGTCTGGCCCCGGGCAACTATCTTGTGGAATGCAAGCCGGTGGCCGGTCGCAGCACGCCGCCCCCCGGCATCGCGCGGGTGGAGGATGGTTCAACCTCGCTCATCACCATCACATATTTTCTGGCGGAGGCGCAAACCGGCGCGGTGCCCACCGTGCTGCCGTTCGCAACCGTGGCCGGGAGCAGAACCATGCCGTATGCTTACGTCGGGCAAATCCGCAGCGATGCCGGGTCGAGTTCGGGTTTTGTCGTCAAACCCCGGGTGGTGGCCACGGCCGGGCATGTCGTGTTCGACGACGGCACGCTCGCCGCCGTGACCGGCCTGCAGTGGGTCTTCCAACGGGACAGCAGCACCTATGAACCGAAGCCGCAGATCCCGCGCGGCGTATATCTGCTAGATGACTACGCCGCGATGCGAACGCTGCCGGGAGTGGTGCCTGGTGAGGGGACGCTGCAATCGCAGAACCGCGATGCGGCGGCACTCTATTTTCTCGAAGACGCCAGTCGCGGCGGCTATGCCGGGTTTTTGGCCAGTGATTTGACGGACAACGAATTCCTGGGGTCCTCCGCGCAGAAGATCCTGGTGGGCTATCCGGTGGACAGTCTGGCCGGATTCATTGCGGGCCGGATGTATGCCACGGCCCCGCTGAACGCCAGCTTCGCCCGCGTTCCGACCGTGGATGAATTGGGCAATCCGTTCC
Source organism: Verrucomicrobiota bacterium (assembly GCA_026397725.1). Classification (GTDB taxonomy): domain Bacteria; phylum Verrucomicrobiota; class Verrucomicrobiia; order Verrucomicrobiales; family Akkermansiaceae; genus Luteolibacter. The sequence continues at coordinate 20,133 of JAPLUI010000278.1, forward strand.
GGACCTATACGTCGGCGGACATCCGCGGCAGCGGCGGCATCTCGGGCGGCCCGTTGTGCGTGCAGTACGAGGGCGGCAACTATTTTCCTGCGGCGATCTATCTGGGCGGTTCCGGGCAAACCGTGGTGCGCTCGATCGACAGCCAGGTCATTGAGGTCTTCAAGCGTGCCGAACTCAGCAGCATCGCGGGCGACAACAACTCTGACGGCGGCATCACCTTCTCCAGCTACACGTCCCTCGGCACCACCCAAAACGGCGGCATCAAGGTCACCATTATGCCGGCCGCCGCCGCCTCCCATCCGGTTGCGCACTGGCGTCTGGAATCGAATACCGGCTATAATGACAGCATGGGTAAAGCACTTGGCCTCGCCCCCGGCAACTACACGCTGCAACTCACGACGGTGAGCGGCTTCCAGGTTCCAACGGACTACAGCGTGAGTATCCAGAGCGGGAAACTCTTGGAAATCATCTTCACCTATGCGGCCGCTCCCACCCCGCTGGAAATGTGGCGGCAGGCCAACTTCGGCACTCCATCCAACACCGGTCGGGCGGCCGACGGTGCCGACCCGGATGGCGACGGCCAGACCAATCTATCCGAATACGCCGCCGGCACGAATCCTAACAACGCGTCCGACGTGTTCAAGGTGCTCACCGTCGAGAAGACCGCCACGTCCTTCACGCTCACCGCCGATGGGAAAGCGGGCCGCAGTTATGTGATGGAACGCAGCATCGCGCCCGGTGCCGCCCCATGGATGTTGGTCAGTTCGAGCGGTCCGCTGGCGGTGTCCGGAACCGTCTCCCTAACCGATCCGGCCCCGCCTGCGCAGGCCGGCTTCTACCGGCTGCGGGTAACGGCCCCGTGATCATTGGCAGGGCGGCTCGGCCGCGGGCCTCCCACGGGTCCGCCGGATGGCGGTGCTGAGGCGCGGTGCATGGACCGTGCATGGGATGTCTCACCCGCAGGGGAAATCAGGGCGCGGCGAGGCCGCCACGCCCTACCGGTTTGCGGTAGGGCGGCTCGGCCGCGGGCCGCCCACGGGTCCGCCGGATGGCGGTGCCGAGGCGCGGTGCATGAGCCGTGCATGGGATGTCTCACCCGCAGGGGAAATCAGGGCGCGGCGAGGCCGCCACGCCGGTTTGCGGTAGGGCGGCACGGCCGCAGGCCGCCCACTGGTCCGCCGGATGGCGGTGCTGAGGCGCGGTGCATGAGCCGTGCATGGGATGTCTCACCCGCAGGGGAAATCAGGGCGCGGCGCGGCCGCCACGCCCTACCGGTTTGCGGCACGGCCGCAGGACGCCCACGGGTCCACCCGGATGTGCCAGTCACGGAGGGGCGATCTCCGAATCGCCCTCGACCATGAGCGGGCAATGGCAAGCGGATTTCCTCCACTCACTGGCGCAACATGGGCAACGATTCGGCTATTCCTGCGCTCTCACAGGCACCGGTTCGGTGCTCGGCGTGCTGACCGTCTCCACCACTCTGGCGATTGGCAACTCACCCGGCACGGTGACTTTCGAGCATGATCTCATGTTTGGCACGGGCACCACCTACCTCTTCGAGCTCGTCGGTGGCACCACGGGTCCCTTGTCGGCCGACCTGGGAAATGTTGCCGTCACGCTCATCCTTGGCACCGCCATCTTGGATCTCGCTCAAGCCGGTGCCGGGGTCTATACGCCGGGAGACAAATTCACGTTGTTCTCGTACGCGGGCATTCTCTCTGGCACTTTCGCCCGGCTCATGGCCACCAAGGTCCCGTGAGGGGGTTGGTATCGGTTGAATCATCGAGCGAACCTTTTTGGCGCCGCGGGTGAATGGAGTGCCAGTGAAAGCGCCGGAATGAACCGGTTTGGAATGGTGCATGAGATGGTCATCCGGAGCAGGCCTGGACAGTGGCTCCGGCCTCGGGCACGGCGCTGAGAGTGAACCAAGTTCCGTCACCGAGCCCGAGCGTCACCCGGCCAGCCGGGCTCACCGCAGGCGAATCCCCACCGGGCAATGGTCCGAGCCCGGCACCTGCGGCAGGATCTCCGCCGCCTCCACTCGCGGTATGAACGGCGTGGAAACCCCGAAGTAGTCGATTCTCCAGCCGATGTTGCGTGCCCGTGCCCCGGCCCGATAGGACCACCACGAATACGCCCCCGCCATGTCCGGCTGGAAATGCCGGAAGGTGTCCACGAAGCCACAATCTAACAATCTGCCGAAACTTGCGCGTTCCTCGTCGGAAAACCCAGGGTTGTGGCGGTTCTCGCGCGGGCGGGCCAGATCGATTTCCTGGTGCGCCACATTCAGGTCGCCGCAAAACACGACGGGCTTGCATGCCGCGAGTTTGCACAGATGCTCCCGGAACGCCGCATCCCAGGCGAGCCGATACGGCAAACGCCGCAGTTCATCCTGTGCGTTGGGCGTATAGACGTTCACCAGCATGAAGTCCGGATACTCCAAGGTCAGCACCCGGCCCTCGCTATCATGCTCGTCGATGCCCATGCCGGAGGTCACCGCCAGCGGCAGCTCCCGCGTGAACACCGCCACTCCCGAGTAACCCGGCTTGGTCGCGGAATTCCAATAAGCATGCCAGCCGCCCAGTTCCAAGGGCAGCGACACCTGCTCCGGCCGCGCCTTGGTTTCCTGCAAACACAAGACGTCCGGCCGCTCGGTGGCCATGAACTCACCGAAGCCCTTGCCTAACACCGCCCGCAGGCCGTTCACATTCCATGACAGCAATTTCATCGCACGCCATCCTCGCCGTCCGCCAACCATCTGACAAGTCCGCTCTGGGCGTTCAGGGCACAAACTGCACCTTGCCCGCGCGGGAGTCTCCGGTTGTCACGAATAACGGGAGTCTCCGGTTGTCACAGGAGACTCCCTGAGTTCGGCCGTTTCACTGCGGCCACCTCCCGGCATCGTGTCATTGAAAGCCCGAACGATGGCACCCTTGGTCTCGCCATTGGTGAGTTGCCGAACCTTGGGTGCGACGGAATCTAACTTATGTCTCGCTGCAAGTCACGCACGCTCCACAGGGCACCCGCCGCCGCCGCCGCGTTCCCGCGCAACTTCCGCGCCCCGCTCGTGCGCTTCTTACCGAAGCGACTCCGGCATTGCATGAACACCTGATCTACAAAGGCCCGACTCCCGAGCACTGCCCCATCCGTGAAATACCTCACCCGGCACCGCAACATCTTGCTCATCGCCACCTCCCGGCTCCGTTCCAGTTGGGCCAACTCCGCTTCCACCACCTCCTTCTTCATGCCTTTCCTGACCACCTTCACCTCAATGCCGCCCCCGGCTCCGCTCACTTCCTTCAACTTGTCCTCGCCTTCCGCCAACAACATCATCCGGTAGTCCTTGGACACCTCTCCAGCCCAGTGCCGCGCATCCGCAGCGTAACCCTGGTGCGCCATAAGCGCCCGCACCAGACCTGCCCGCGCCTTCTTGCCATTGCCTTTCGCCCCGCCGCCCATCGCCTCGCCATAACTGCTCCAGCGATAGTCCGCCGGGTCCGTCACCATCCCGGCCCGCACCGGATTCAAGTCGATATATGCCGCCATCGTCCGCGCCGCGATGCCGTCTTCCACCAGCACGCTTTTGAAGCGGCTCTCCCACAGCGTGCCCGTGCGTTCATGGTGCGTGTTGAACCACCGGGTGAAGCGGGCCAGCAGCGTCTTCATGAACTCGCCCAGGTCGTGCATCCGGTAGGTATAGCGTTCATGGATCGCCGCCGCATACGACTCGTCGGCCAGGCCGTCGCGAATCGCCTCGCGGGCCGCTTGCAACTCCTTGGCCACCAGCTTCACCGCATCCCCGGGGTAGAGTGCGCTCAGGCGTTTCAGCAAGTCCTCGTCCGTCAACCCGCCCTCCGGCATCGGTGGCACTTCCAGCAGGAGGTGAACGTGGTTCCCCATCAGGCAGTAGGACAGCACCCGGCAGCCCGAAAAATTCTCATACATCCGCAGGTAGGTCCTGAATTGTTCCTTGTCCTCCGCCTCGAATGCCAGCCGGCGCTCCACAACACGCGTGACGCAGTGGTAGATCACGGGCTTCTCGGTCGAGTCCTTCCAGGGTGCCAGCCAGCGTGCGCGTCTCATCGGAGTAGGGTGGTTTGGTTGTTTCAGTTGTGGTTGCTGCGGGGAAAATCGGGTCGCCGGCAGGAGCATAGCGCCTTCCGGCAGAGGGTCAACAACAATCGCCAATTATTCTTCTGTCCCCCTGTCCTACGTTCCCGAATGCTCATCCATTTGCGCCACCTTGCGTGCGGCGAGACGCCGCAGTTACTGCATGGCGTTGCGGCACCAGGCGAGGGCCATGAGGGCGTAGCCGGTGCCGTAGGGGCGGTGGTAGTTGTAGAGCGGATAGTCCCACCATGAGCCGTCCTGTTCCTGATGGGAAAGGATGATGGCGGCAAGACGCTTGGCGTAGGCGGCATGGCTGGCCTTGGGCAGCAACCTGATGGACTCGGTGAAGTAGTAGATGCCGTAGTAGTAGAAGTAGCCGGCAATGCGGAATTGGGCTTCGTGCGGGACCGGGCGCTTGCGGCCGTTGCTGAGGAAGCCTTCGCGAGCGAGGAAACGGTCGGCCCACTCGGTTAGAACCTGGTCGGTCACGGCCGTTTCGCCGAAGTTGCGGAGGCAGGCGTTGCAGGCTTGGGAACGGGCGAGGGAACCGGCGGGGCGGTTGATATCGAGGCGCGGTCGGTAGCGGTGCTGGAACGAATAGGTGTAGGAGAAATCCGGGGTGCGCTGACAGTTGATGGAGGCGAGCGCGTGCTTGACGAGATTGTCATCAAGGGTGGTGCCCATGGTGCTGCGGGCCTCGGCCATGGCAAGCAAGACGGTGGCAGTGGTGAAGGCGGTGGGCAGGCCGGAGGGCTTCCGGGTGGTGAGCCCGTCGAACACATCGAGGTAACCCCAACCGCCATTGACGTCTTCGCTGCGGTTGGCGAAGTCCACCTGTTGCTGGGCGAGGCGGGCCCAGGCGGTCTTTTTCGCGGGGTCGGTTTCGCGTTGATAGAGGCGGGAGACGGAGCGGAGGCCGTAGGCGTGGCCCCAGGTGTTGTAGGTGCAGTCCTGGCTGGTGCGGCGGAGTTTGGGCAGCTCGGCGGCGGTCCAGGCGGCGGCTTTTCCGATGGCGGCGGTGACCTCGGGACGGGAGTCCGCGGCATCGATGAGGCCGGCCAGGGCCAGACCCGAAGCGCCGGCCCGGAACGCTTGATGGGCACCGGGGAGCGGGGCGAAGATGTTGAGATCCTTGGTGTGGGTGGCATCACCCCACGAACCGTTCTGGTTCTGATCGGCGAGGAGGAAATCAACGCCCCGCCGGATGGCAGCAGCCAGCGAGTCACGGGTGACTTCCGGCAGCGGGGTGCCGGCTGCCGGTGGCAGCTCCGCGGACTTGTTGATGGCTTCCTCCGCCCCGGCAATGGCCAGAGTGCCGAGGAGCAGGGCGAGGAGGCGCAGGGTGCAGCGCATGGCGGGGCGGGGCGAGGCGAGGTGGGGTGGGGCAGGTCGGACGGGTCGGAGGGGTCGGACGGGTTAGGGAGTGAGGATCACTTGTCCGGCTTCCAGGCCGGTGAGGATTTCGGAGTTGTCCTTGGCGACGCGGCCGCGTTTGACCGGGCGGCGCTCGGTTTTGCCATCCGCGAGCTTGATTTCCACGGTCCACCCGGCCGGGGTGAACGCGAGCGCCTTGGTGGGGACGACGATGGCAGCGGCCTTCTCGTAGGAGCTGAAGGCCAGCTCCGCAGTGGCTCCGGGGGGCATGGTGATGCCGCTTGGCCAGGTGACATCGAAGTTGGCGCGGTACCGGCCATCAGGCCCGGGAGCGCTGGCAAGTTTGGTGAGTTTGACGGGGATGTCGAGGTCTTCGCGGCCGCTGAGAGTGGCGTTGCCTTTGAGTTCGGGGGCCAGTGAGCGGGCCGTGGATTCATCGACGAAGGCGAGCAGGCCGAGCTTGGCGGTGGCGGGGATGAAGGTGGCGAAGGCGCGCTTGACTGGGGCTTTGCCGCCGACCATCAGGGTTTTGAGGAGGTCGCCAGTGGTCCAGCGGCCGTCCTCGATGGGGCCGTGATAGAACCACCCGGCGGCGGGGGCTTTGATTTCAAAGAGTTTGCGGTCGGCCTCCAGGTCGGCGAGGGCTTCCTTGTCGCGGGCAAGGCCGGTTTTGGCGGCTTCGAGCTGGAGCTTCTGGAGTTTGAGTTGGCGGGGGAGTTCCGCCTCGGCCTTGGCGAGGCTGAGTGCGGTTTCGCGCTCGGTGGTGGCGAGGGTTTCCGCTTCGCGGGGGAGGCTGATGGCGAGGGTGCGGTCGTGATCGAGCGTCTCCATGCGGAGGGCGAATTCGGCGTGGGCCACAGCGTCGCGCTGGCGGACGAGGATGATTTCCTCGGTTTCCTCGGTGAGGTCGTCCGCAGCATACATTTTGGTGAGTTGTTTGAGTTCTTCCTGTTGGTTCTCGAGGGTTTCCTGGGCCCGCTTGAGGGCGTGGGCGGCCTGTTCGGCTTCGGCTTTGCGGCGGGTCTGGGTGAAGTACTGGTTTTCCTCCTTGGCATTGCGGGCGGCGCGGCCGAGCGTCCCGAGCTTGAGCGGGATGGTTTCCGTTAGATTCTTGAGTTCCAGCTCGGTCTGGGCGAGGGTGAGTTCGCTGGTGTCGAGGGCGCGGCGGGCATCGGTGAGTTTCCGGTCGATGTCCTCAGCGTCGAATTTCACCAGCAGGTCGCCGGCGGCGACGGTGGTGCCGTGGGCGGCGAGGTGGGTGATTGCGAATTCCGGCCAGGCTTTGGCATCCAGCCGGATGAGGGAGACTTCCGCTGGCAGGGCGGTGGCAGGGAAGGATTGTTCGGTGCAAAACGGTTTGGGTTGAATGGTGAGTTCGGCGGCATTGGCAACGGCTGCAAGCAGGGCGGGAACGAGCGGGAGGAGGGCAAGGCGGGTCATGAGGTGAGGATGAGTGAGAGTTTGTTACGATGCAGTGGCGTTACTCGAAGGCTTTGCCTTTTCTTGCGAGCCAAATGGGCTGGAGGCGCGTTTTTTTCGCGTTCGGGGCCATGGGAATGAAGTGTTCGGCAACGGCGAAGCCGGATCGTTGGAGGCGGCGCGTGAGGGTTGGCAGCGGCCGCGAGGCCGCGATGGCCAGCAGGCCACCCGCTTGCAGGGCGTCATACGCGGCGGTCAGCCAGCGCCGGTCATCGATCCACGGGTGGTTGCGCTCATCGGTGGGCGAGGCATCCAGGTGGATGATGATGGCGTGGAGCGTGCCCGTGTGTTGGGCCAGGCCGGCGGGGCCCGGGTCCTGCCCCAGCGTGATCCGCGGGTCGCTGTTGAGCGGGCTTGCGGGGAGATGGGTGCGATGCCATGCCGGCAGCTCCGCAAGCGGCTCGGCGACGAAAAAGGTGGCGCGTTTTTGCGACAGGGCGGCGCTCACTCCGGCAAGCGCGTGGCCCAGCGCAAGGCCAACCAGGAGTATTTTCGGCTGGCGGGCGGGGCGGAACGGGGCGCAGGCGAGACGGGCGAGTTCCTCCTCGGCGGCGCGGGTGGCTGGCCCGGAGATTTGCTGCCCTTGGGCGAGCAGGTAGTGGCGTCCGTCGTGTTCCTGCAGGACCAGCGGGGTGCCGTCCGGAAGCGTGGTGGCGGCGAGTGAAATCCGAGCTTTCATGTTAGGGGTGGTTGGCGTTGTTGAGCGGGGACCTGGTGTGTCATGTCCACCGCACCGACGGCACCGGCCGGGGCTTGAATGGCCTGGTGCCGAGGTTGGCGCAGGATGCTGCCGGTTTGACTCTGTTAGCCGCAACGGAAAACCCCGGCTGAGCGGCCGGGGTTCCCGTTGGTTGGGAGTTTCAATGGGTGGCGAAATGCCCGCGGGCAGTTACAGGCTGCCCTTGAGCACTGACGACGGCTTGAAGCCGACGGACTTGGAGGCACCGATTTTCATCGACTCGCCGGTCTTCGGGTTGCGACCCATGCGGGCGGCACGTTTCTTCACCTCGAATGTGCCGAAGCCAATGATTTGGACCTTCTTGTCTTTCTTGATGCCCTTGGCGATGGAATCGAGGACGGCTTCGACGGATTCGTCAGCGGCACGCTTGGTGGTTTCTTTACCGAGGGCTTTCTGGACGGCTTCAATAAGTTCTGCTTTGTTCATGGCGGCCCCATTTATGTGAGGCGGGAGGGGCTTGGCAAGCTGAAATCTCTAGAAATCCAATGAATTTTCCGCCCGAACGTATTGCAGGGCGAGCTTGGCTTGACGATCACGCCATAGGGTGGGGCAGGGGTGATAGCCTGTGATGATGGCAGCCAGCGCATCCTGCCTGTCCACCCATGAAACGACAGGCTGGAAGCCCGTCGGCCAAGACCGGCGGTTTTCCCCGGGTTTTCCAGTCCGCGGGCCCCCAGTGCCCGATTCATTGCGAAATCGCTGGACTTGACCAAGGACTAGTTGCGCCGCAGCGGTGGTTTGCCTAGGCTGTCGCCGCTGCCGCAGCGAAATCCTTGGCAGCAGTTTGCGACGAAGATTATGAATGCCTCAGCCATTGCATCATTCCTGAAGGAACAAGTTAGACCTTTTCACGACTTCTCCGCCGAACGTCTGCTGACTTTGGCGGAAGGGTCACGCGTGAGATGTTTCGAGGCCAACGAAGCCATCATGCATTTCGGCGCTGAAGCCTCACACTATGGCGTGGTGTTGAGCGGTGCGGTGCATGCTTCGGCCATCGGCGACGGCGGAGCACGCCAAGCGCTCGGGGCGTTGGAAGCTGGCGGCACGTTCAACGAGATGGCGCTGATGACCGGCGACACGGTGCTTGCGGATTTCATCGCCGGGTCGCGGTGCGAGGTCTTGTTGGTTCCGGTTTCGTTGTTCCAATCCATCATCGTGTCCGAACCGGGTGCGGTGCAGCACATCTCACGCTCCATCGCCGAACGGATGAAAGCAATCCTGGCCGATCCGACGAAGGCGGCCGCGGCGCTGCAAAAGAGCGATGATCCATACGGCCTCCGACTCAAGGGCGAGCGGCCCGAGAAAATGCTCGTCATCAATTGCGGGTCATCGTCGCTCAAATACGGTTTCTACGACACGACAGACGAGGCGTGCCATGCCGGCGGTCAGGTGGAGCGCATTGGCATTGACGGCACGCGGCATGTGCATCGCGGGCCGAAGGGCGCGGTGAAACAGGAGTTGCCCAGGGGTGGTTTTGCCGAAGCGTTCAAGGCGATGGTGGCCGCTCTTACCGCGAAGGAAGCGGGCGTGATCGGCGGCGCGGGAGAAGTGAGCGTCGTGGCGCATCGGGTGGTGCATGGCGGCGAGAGGTTCACGGAAGGAACGCTCATCACGGAGGAGGTGCTGGCGCAAATCGAGGCGCTCAGTCCGCTAGCGCCCTTGCACAACCCGGTGAACGTCGCCGGCATTCGTGAGATGCGGCGCTTGTTCCCAGCCGTGCCGCATGTTGCCGTCTTTGACACGGCCTTCCACCACACGCTGCCGGCCTATGCGTATCTCTACGGCTTGCCCTACGAGCTTTACGAAAAGAAGGCCGTGCGCCGTTATGGTTTTCACGGCACGTCGCACCATTACGTCAGCCTGCGTGCCGCGCAGTTTCTGCAGCGCCGCCCGAATGAACTGCGGCTCGTGAGCTGCCATCTCGGCAATGGCTCGTCCTTGTGCGCGGTGGATCACGGCCGCTCCGTGGACACCTCGATGGGTTTCACGCCCACCGAGGGTCTGCTCATGGGCACCCGCTCCGGCGACCTCGATCCGGGCGTGGTGACTTATCTCGAACGCGAGGAGGGCATGACCGGCACGCAGATTGATGAATTGCTCAACAAGCGAAGCGGGTTGCTCGGAATCTCGGGCATTTCAAGCGACATGCGCGAAATCCTCAAGGCCGCCGAGGCGGGACAGCCGCGTGCGTTGCTCGCGCTCAAGACGTATTGCTATCGCGTCCGCAAATACATCGGCGCTTACGTCGCCTCAATGGGCGGCCTGGACGCGGTGATTTTCACCGGCGGCATTGGCCAGGGCAGCGCGGAGGTTCGCGCACTGGCGTTGCAGGGACTGGACTGCATGGGTCTTCGTCTCGACGACCCGCGCAATCGCGAGGCACGCGGGTTCGACGAAGTGTGCCGTATTTCCGCCGATGACTCCAAGGTCACGGTGCTCGTCGTGCCCGCGGACGAGGAACGGATGATAGCCCGCGAGGCCTTGCGTGCCATCAGCCGGTCCTACATCACCCGCGTGCTGGAGGCACAGAAGCAGCAGCCGTTTCCCGTCGAAGTCTCGGCGCATCACGCCCATCTCACACAGGAGCATGTCGAGGCCTTGTTCGGCACAGGGCACCAACTCACCAAGCATTCCGACCTCTCGCAGCCCGGCCAATACGCGTGCATGGAACAGCTCGCCATCGTCGGCCCGAAAGGCCGCATCGAACGCGTCCGCGTGCTCGGGCCGGCGCGAAAATACTCCCAGGTCGAGATCGCGATGACCGAGCAGTTCAAGCTCGGCGTGCATCCGCCGATCCGGGAGAGCGGTGACATCGCGGACACCCCCGGTTGTACGGTCGAAGGCACGGTCGGCAGCGTGAAGATGGAGCGCGGTGTCATCTGCGCGTTCCGTCACATCCACATGACGCCCGAGGACGCCCTGCGCTACGGCGTGCGCGACAAGTCGATTGTGCGCGTCCGCGTGGCCGGTGACCGCGAACTGGTGTTTGGCGACGTGCTCATCCGCGTGGATCCGAGCTTTGCCTTGGCCATGCATATTGACACCGACGAAGCCAACGCCGCGAACTTGAAGACGGGGGCACAGGGATTCATCGATGGAATTCAAAGCGAAGCGTGAAGGCCAATCCCATTTCAATTCAAACACCAAACCTGGATTCCGATGGAAAACAATGCTGAACCTGTGACGCGGCAACCTGAGGTGTGGCGGACATTTTCCGGACCACTGTGGAAGAGCGCGATTGACGTTCGCGAATTCGCTGTCGAAACAGCAACGCCAAATCCGAATCGAGCAAACCGCTTATGAAACCTTTGAAACCAATGCGTGGCAAAGGTGAAGATTTTCAAAGAAAAATCTTGCGGAGTTCATGGGATGGAACCCAAACTCCGCGCGTCCACTTCATGCGTTTCATTTTCCCCACTGCGTTTTTTTGGCTCTTGTCACCCCTCACGGCCCTTGCGAGCGGCGGGGGTGAGGGCTTACCGGCGCATGCCGAGCGATTGTGGTCCGGTTTGCCGATCACCAACTCGATGGTGATGACGTGGATTTCAGTGGCAATCATCGTCCTGTTCTGCCGCGCCGCCACGAAGCAAATGGCGCTGGTCCCGGCCGGGGTGCAGAACTTCTGCGAGTGGGTGGTGGAGACCCTCTATGTGTTCCTCGAAAGCATCCTGGGCTCCTATCTGGTGAAGAAGACCTTCTGGTTTTTCGCCTCGATCTTCCTGTTCATCCTGGTCAACAACCTCATCGGCCTCTTTCCCGGCGTGGGCACCATCGGCAGATATGACGAGTCCGGTCGCCTGGTGGGTTTCCTGCGCGGCGGCAACGCCGACCTCAACATGACACTGGCGATGGCGAGTGTTTTCTTCGTGCTCTGGACCTACTGGGCCCTCAAGGAAAACGGCCTCAAGGGTTTCCTCGTCCACACGTTCGCGCCCAAGGGGGAATTCCACGGCTTCATGCTGGTGTTCATGGTGGTCATCTTCCTCATTGTCGGAGGTCTGGAAGTGATCTCCATCTGCGTGCGCCCGGTGGCGCTCACCTTCCGCCTGTTCGGCAATATCTATGGCGGCGAGCAAACCATGGAGAAGCTCATGGAACTGGTGCCCAAGCAACTTGCGTTTCTGCCCGCCCTGCCGTTTTACTTTCTGGAGCTGATGGTCGCCTTCGTGCAGGCCCTCGTCTTCATGCTGCTGACCGCCGTGTTCCTGCGGCTCATTTGTGAGCACGCGGGTGAGGAGGCGCACCACTAACCGATTTGGCGTCTCGACCATGACTGGATCGTGGGAGGCGTCATGAACCAACAACAACATACCCCAGACCCCACGCCAATGCCCATCATCCCACTGCTTGCTGAAATCGCCGGCAACATCCACATCGCCATGGCCGCGCTCGGTGCCGGTCTCGGCATCGGCATCCTCGGTGCCAAAGCCGCGGAAGCCACCGGCCGCAATCCCGGGGCTTCCACCGCCATTCTGGTGAACGCCATCATTTTCGCCGCGCTGGCGGAAGGGGTGTTCATTTTGGCCGCCTTCGCCGTCCCGAAATAGTCCGCCATCGAATCACTGCGCCGGGGCTTGGTCGGAAACCCCAAGCCCCGCGTGCCAGTCCCGGTTTCCAACGATCCATTTTCCTGCATCCCCGCCATGTTACCGCTGCTCGCCAATGCCGAAGGAGAGAATGCCGTGTCCGAACTGCTCGGAAAGTTTGGCGTCACTTGGCCGTTCTTCATCGCTCAGGTCATCTGCTTCATCCTGGTGATGATCGTGCTGAAGAAATACGCTTTCGGCCCGGTTCAGGCGATGCTTGAACAGCGCCGCGCCCGCATCGCCGAGGGCGAGGACAAGCTCACGCAAATCGAAAAACAACTCGCCGAGTCCGCGCAAACGACCGCCGCCGCCATCGCCAAGGCCAGCGCAGAGGCCCTGCGCATGATCAACGAGGCCAAGCAGGGGGCCGCCGCGTTCTCCGAGCAGAAGGCCCAGGAAGCCATCGCCCAAGCCCAACAGATTCTGGTCAAGGCCGAGGCCGCCGCCAAGGCTGACCGCGAGCGCCTCAGCGTCGAGCTGAAGCGTGAATTCGGCCGCCTGGTCGCTGCGACCACCGCGCAAGTGGCCGACAAGGTGCTCACTGCCGACGACCAGAAGCGCCTCAACGAAGCCACGCTCATCAAGGTTGAAGCCTGATTCCACTGACTTTCCCGCCACGCCGTCATGAAGATTTCCAAAGTCGCCGCCGCCACTGCCCGCCGTTTGTTCGGGCTCTGCCAGACCGACGGCAGGCTCGACGATGACAAACTGCGCACCGTGATTGCCCGGTTGGTCGAGTCCAAGCCCCGCGACCATGTCGCCATCCTGACCGCCTTGCAGCGGCTTACGCGTCTCGAATTCGAGCGCCGCAAGGTGACCGTGGAAAGTGCGGTGGTGCTGGACGGCCCCAGCCGGCAGCGCGTGGTGGCCGGGTTGGCCAAACAATACGGTCCGGACCTGGTGGTCCAATATCAAGTCACCCCGGCCCTGCTCGGCGGCCTGCGCATCCGGGTGGGCAACGATGTGTTTGACGGCTCCGTGAAGGGCCGCCTTGATCGCTTCGCCAATGCTCTTTGAGCCAGCCCTCCCCATCACCCTGCTGAACACCGCACCCCCGACCCACTAGCTACCTTCTCTTATGAGCAGCATCCTTCAGGAACTCGAACAACAGATCGCCAGCATCACCTCGTCCGTCGAAAAATCCAATATCGGCACCGTCCGCCAAGTCGGTGACGGCGTCGCCAAAATCGAAGGACTCTCCGATGCGATGCTCAACGAAATGATCGAGTTTGACGGCGGCGTCACCGGCATGGCCCTCAACCTTGAGGAAGGCGAAGTCGGCGTCGTCCTGCTCGGCAATTACTCCGCTGTCAAACAAGGCCACGAGTGCCGCACCACCGGCAAGCTGCTCTCCGTCCCCGTCGGCGAAGCCGTCCTCGGCCGCGTCGTCAACGCCCTCGGTGAACCCATCGATGGCAAAGGCGAAATCGCCGCCACCACCTTCTATCCGATGGAGAAGATCGCGCCGGGCATCATCAAGCGCAAGTCGGTTTCCGTGCCCGTCCAGACCGGCATCATGTCCATCGACGCGATGATCCCGATCGGTCGCGGCCAGCGCGAATTGATCATCGGTGACCGCTCCACCGGCAAGACCACCATCGCGGTGGACACCATCATCTCCCAGGCGCAGCAAAACAAGGCCGCCGAGCAGGGCAAGCTGCAGAACCACAAGCCGCTCTACAGCATCTACGTCGCCATCGGTCAGAAACTCTCCAACGTCGCCCGCACCCAGAAGATCCTGGAAGACGCCGGGGCGATGGAATACACCACCATCGTCTCCGCCTCCGCTTCCGACGCGGCCGCCATGCAGTACATCGCACCCTACGCCGGTTGTGCCATCGCGGAGTATTTCATGGACCAGGGGAAGGACTGCCTGATCGTTTTCGACGATCTTTCCAAACACGCCGTGGCCTACCGCCAAGTCTCGCTCATTCTGCGCCGCCCGTCCGGCCGCGAAGCCTATCCGGGCGATGTGTTCTATCTCCACTCCCGCTTGCTCGAGCGTTCCGCCCGCCTGTCCAAGACCGCCGGCGATGGCTCGCTCACCGCGTTGCCGATCATCGAGACCCAGGCGGGTGACGTCTCCGCTTACATCCCCACCAACGTCATTTCCATCACCGACGGCCAGATTTTCCTGGAAACCGACCTCTTCTATCAAGGCGTCCGGCCCGCCATCTCAGTCGGTCTGTCCGTCTCCCGCGTCGGTTCCGCCGCGCAGACCAAGACGATCAAGTCCGTGGCCGGCACCACCAAGCTCGACCTCGCCCAATACCGCGAACTCCAGGCCTTCGCACAGTTCGGTTCGGACCTCGATGCCTCGACCAAGAAGAAGCTCGACCGCGGGGCACGCATCGTCGAACTCTTCAAGCAGAACCAATACTCTCCGCTGGCCATGGAAATGGAGTGCGTGCATCTCTTCGCCATGGAAAACGGCTACTTCGACGATGTCGCCGTGAGCGATGTCCGCCGGTGCCAGGCCGCTCTCGGCGAGTTCTTCACCACCCGCAAATCCGCCGTGCTCGACCGCATCCGCAACGAAAAGCCCGACCTCAAAAAGGACGCCGCCGTGGTCGAAGTCGTCAAACAAGCCGTCGAGGATTTCAAGAAATCGTGGAAGTAGCCGGGTTGTCACCGCGGGCCTTTTCCTGACCACCGATCACTGATAACCGAAAGCCGATCACTCCCCATGGCCAGCCTCCGCGACATCCGCCACCGCATCAAGTCGGTAAGAAACACCGCCCAGATCACCCGGGCGATGCAGCTTGTCGCTGCGTCCAAGATGAAAAAGGCGCAGGACCAGGCGCTGGCCGGGCGTGCCTATTCGAAACACCTGCTCCAGGCGCTGCATGACATCCGCAAGAACTTCGGTGAGGAGTCCCATCCCTTCCTCGCACACCGGCCGGGAAACCGCGAGTTGGTGCTCGTGATTTCCACCGACAAAGGCTTGTGCGGTGCGATCAACACCAGCTTGGCCCGCAAAATCTTCGCGCAAGTCTCACCGGACGCCCATTTCATCACGGTGGGTCGCAAGCTGCGCGGCACCTGCGAGAAACTCGGCAAGCAAATCATCGCCGACTTCACCGTCAGGGATCCGGTGCCCTTCGCCGCGACCCGGCCGATCTCCCGCATGATCGGCAAGCACTTTCAGGACGGCAATTACGACAAGGTTTCCATCGCCTTCACCAATTTCTACAACACCCTGCGCCAAGAGCCGAAAGTGGTCACCTTGCTGCCGCTCCAACGCCATCGCGAGGGCGAGGACCAGGCGTTTGAAATGATTGGCGGCGGCTTCTCCATGGCCGCCCACCAGGCCGACCCCGACCGCGATTTCGAATTCGAGCCGAGCCCGGCGGAGGTGATCGCCACGATGCTCCCGCTCTATCTCAATTACGAGGTGTTCCAAGCCCACCTCGAATCCCGCGCCTCCGAGCACTCCGCCCGGATGGTCGCCATGAAAGCTGCCACCGACAACGCCGATAAGTTCATCAAGGAACTCACCCTCGAATACAACAAGCTCCGCCAAGGCGCGATCACCGCCGAACTCCTCGAAATCACCACCGCCATGAAGGCGATGGAGTAAGCTCCATTCACCTGCTGCCATGAGAATCGTTACTGAAAAGGAGGCCGTTGCAACCCTGCCCAGTTTGGCGGACGCGGCTTGCGAATCTCACGAGCCCGTGTTCATCGCACGGGATGGAGCGGAGACGGTCGTACTGATTTCCCTCAGCGATTACGAATGCAGGGACGAAACCGAATACTTGCTCAGATCACCCACCAACGCCGCCAGGTTGCTCAAATCCATCAGCAATCTTCGCGCCGGAATCCCCGCCACCGAACGCAACCTGATCGAACCGTGAAGATCCTTTTCGACGAACAAGGCTGGGAAGACTATCTCTACTGGATTGAAGCCGATCGGAAATTCAGCCGCAAAATCAATGCCCTCATCAAAGACATCACCCGCGATCCATTCTCCGGCATCGGCAAGCCGGAGCCGCTCAAACATCAGCTCTCGGGGTTCTGGGCCCGCAGAATCGATGGCGAGCATCGTTTGATCTATCAAATCCAGAACGAAGCCGTCGTCATCATCCAATGCCGCCACCACTACGAACGCTGAACGTTCCAGACCCCACCACTTCTCCCACCACCCCACTTCCCACTCATGAGCAACACCGGAACCATCGTCCAGATCATGGGCGCCGTCATCGACGCTGACTTCTCCAAGGCCAGCAACCTGCCCAAGATCTACAATGCCCTCGAGATCCAATACGTTCTCAACGGCGTGAGCACCAAACTCGTGCTCGAAGTCCAGCAACACCTCGGTGACGGCTGGGTCCGCGCCGTGGCCATGTCCACCACCGACGGCCTCAAGCGCGGCATGTCCTTGGTCGATACCGGCAAGTCGATCGCCGTGCCCGTCGGCAAGCAGGTGCTGGGGCGGATTTTCAACGTCACCGGCGATCTGGTGGACGAAAACGTGCCGATTCCCAACCCGGAGATTCGGTCCCCGATCCACCGGCCCGCGCCCTTGCTCACCGAGCAATCCGTTAGTGCCGAGGTGCTCATGACCGGGATCAAGGTGATTGACCTCATCTGCCCGCTGCTCAAGGGCGGCAAGGGCGGCATGTTCGGTGGGGCCGGCGTCGGCAAGACGGTCGTCATCATGGAACTCATCAACAACATCGCCAAGGCGCATGGCGGTTACTCGGTGTTTGCCGGGGTGGGCGAGCGCACCCGTGAGGGCAACGACCTCTACTGGGAAATGATCGAGTCCGGCGTCATCGCCACCGAGCGCGATGAAAAGGGTCGTCCGAAGCTCGACGACAAGGGCAACCCGGTGCTCGCCGATGGCTCCAAGGTGGCGCTCTGCTACGGCCAGATGAACGAGCCGCCCGGCGCGCGTCTCCGCGTGGCGCTCTCCGCCCTCACCATGGCCGAGCATTTCCGCGATGAGGACAACCAGGACGTGTTGCTCTTCGTCGATAACATTTTCCGGTTCTCCCAAGCCGGTTCGGAGGTCTCCGCGCTGCTGGGCCGCACCCCGTCCGCCGTCGGCTACCAGCCAACCCTCTCCGAGGAAATGGCCGGCTTGCAGGAACGCATCACCTCCACCAACAAGGGCTCGATTACCTCGATCCAGGCCGTTTACGTGCCTGCGGACGACTTGACCGACCCCGCCCCGGCCAATACCTTCGCCCATCTTGACGCGACCGTCGTGCTGGAGCGTGCGCTCGCGGCGCAGGGCTTGTTTCCCGCCGTGGATCCGCTCGCCTCCACCTCCAAGGCGCTCGCCCCGGACATCATCGGCGAGGAACACTACCGCGTCGCCCGCGGGGTGCAGCAGGTGCTCCAGCGCTACAAGGACCTCCAGGACATCATCGCCATTCTCGGCATGGACGAGCTATCTGACGATGACAAGCTGACGGTGTTCCGTGCCCGCAAGATCCAGCGCTTCCTGACCCAGCCGTTCCATGTGGCGGAAGTCTTCACCAACGTCCCCGGCGTGCTGATTTCCGTCGAGGATACCGTCAAAGGCTTTGCCCAGATCCTGGACGGCAAGCTCGACGAGGTCCCGGAAGGCAACTTCTACATGAAGGGCAATATCGAATCCGTTTCCCGCGTGTAAACTTGCAGCGTTTCAGCGTTTCAGAATTCCAGCGTTTTGCTCCCCCATGCCCTTCCTCCTCGATATCGTCACCCCTGAGAAAAAGGTGTTCTCGGAACAAGTTGACAACGTCTATCTGCCCGGCGCGGATGGCGAGCTGGGCGTGCTGCCGCAGCATGCCGGCCTGGTGACCGCCCTGCAACCCGGCGAACTCCGCTACCTGCACAACGGCAAGGTCGTCGTGCTCGCCATCGGTTCCGGCTTCGCCGAAATCACCCAGACCCACGTCGTCGTCCTCACCGACATGGCCCTCGGTGAGGCCGAGATCGACATCGCCCAGGCCGAAGCCGCCATCCAGCGGGCCCGGGAGGAATTGCACGGGGTGGATCACAGCATGGATGCCGAGGAAGTCGCCTTCCTTCAGGGCATCATCGCCAAGTCCACTGCCGCCATCCACTTCAAGCGCAAGAGCCAGTCCTGAGACGCAACGCATCCCGGCATGCCGTAGTTGCTGCTTGCAGGCGCTGGCGGAAGCGCTGGCGTGCTGGGGAGGCCCGGTTGACCTGCCGAACGCACCGCGAGGCGAGTGGTCCGGCAGACCGGCGCTTGATTGAAACCGCATTTAGCCACCGCGGTGTGGCGCTGCCCGCCACACCGCTTTGGCTCAACCGTTAGAGCTGCGGGGTTCCCATGAGGCACGGTCCGTCTCGCGGCGGTCACGCCTCTCCCGAGTAACTTGGCTCCGAGGATGCCCGTTAGGGAGCGACGACATTCCTGTCGTCGAGCGGAAGGAACGTCCATGAACAGAGCCTTCGGCACGCACTCATGGGCCGCCCTTCCGCTACCACCACAAGAAT